>JALYLX010000046.1 GCA_030773995.1 Chloroflexota bacterium | reverse complement strand
TTTCTTTGGGTCTCGCGAAGACTCGCTAGACCGCGATCACCTCAGTTGGAATCATTCCGGAAGCCTGAAGTGAGCAGCACAGGGTCTTCGGATTCCCAGAGCTATCGCCCACTCCACATCACCTCCTTTCTTTCGCCGCAAATCGTACCAAATCGACCGACGGCGTCGTCGGCGAGACCGAAAAAGTACGGAAAGAGGACGACCGAGGAGGGCTTTGCCCGACGAGGGGAGCTCCACCAGCCTTGAGCCCGTGTCGAGGCCGCAGCTGACCGTAGGTTCAGCGCAGGCCCAGATGCTTGTCTAAGGCAGGTACGGGCGGGGATCGACGGCGCGGCCGTTGAGGATCGTCATGAAGTGAAGGTGTGGTCCGGTGGTCCACCCGGTCATGCCCTCGTACGCGATGAGCTGGCCGGCATTCACGTACTGCCCGACCTGAA
The DNA here is from genome assembly GCA_030773995.1 of Chloroflexota bacterium. Taxonomy (GTDB): domain Bacteria; phylum Chloroflexota; class Limnocylindria; order P2-11E; family P2-11E; genus UBA4735. The sequence goes on along the minus strand of JALYLX010000046.1, from coordinate 13,718 downwards.
CGACGGGCGGGTGCACGCGGTCGTCGAGGTGGCCGTAGAGCGTCGAGAAGTTGTTGCCGTGGGCGATGATCACGACGGTCGCCGTATCACCCGACGCCAGATACGGCTTGCCGACGGTCGTCACCCGGCCAGGCGCGGCCGCGACGATCGGGCTGTACATCGGCGCGGCGATATCGAGGCCGTTGTGGAAGCCGCCCCAGCGAGCGCCGAACGGCGACGTGATCACGCCGCGCAGCGGCCAGATCGGGAGCTTGCCTCCGGTGTAGACGCCGAGGCCCGACCGCGCCGCGGCGAGTGCCGCGAGCTGCTCGTACTGGGCTTCGGCGTCCTGCAGGAGCTTGTTGAGGTTCGCGGTCTCCTGGGTCTGCTTCGCCGCGGCACCGAGCTGCGAGTTCCGCGCGGATGCGGCTTGATCGCGCGCGTCCGCGGTCGTCGCGATCGCCGTCTGGGCGTCCTTGATCAGCTGGTCGTAGCGCGCCTTCTGCGACGCGAGGGCCGCGCGCTGCTGCGTGATCTGATCCTGAAGCCCGACGATCTCGGCGGCCTTGCCCTCGGTCAGCGAGATGTTCGACGTCGTCTCGTCCCGCATCGCGCGGATCTCGTTAGCGAGCTGCACGTCCTGGCGGTTGATGATCACCATCGCCTGGATCCGGCTCGCGAATTCGGAGAGCGAGCTCGACGAAAGGAGCATCTCGAGCGGAGAGATCTGGGCCTGCCGGTACGTGGTGCGCAGATGCTTCGCGTAGAGGTCCTCGCGCTGCGACAACTGCTTGTTCTCCGCGTCCACCTGCGACTTGAGGGAGGAGACGAGTGCCTTGGTCTCATCGAGCTGGAAGCTCACGAGCTGGAGCTGCTCTTCGGCGATCTGGATCTCGTAGCCGAGCTGTTCGGCCTGCGACTGTGCCGCGTCGGCCTTGGCCTGGAGACCGCCGATCGCCGCGTTCGAGTTGTTCACCGCGGCCTGGAACTGGTCGGCGGCCTGTTTGTAGCGCTCGGTGTTCGCCCGCGAGACGGCGACCGCGCGCTCGAGCTCCTGCTTGCGCCTCAGGGCGTCGGACACATCGTCGGCGGCCGCGGGGATGACCTGCCCGAGGAAGAGGGCAAGGCCGGCCAGCACGACCATCATCGTGCGAAGCCTCGCGTTCCTCTTGTTCCCACCTCCCCGGCTTGCCCGGGGAGTTCCCATAGCGGGATGGTCGCAGGTCGGATGCTGAACGGTCAAGCGTTGGCCCCCTTCGAAAGCTGTGAGCGGACCGAGAACGACGCGCCGAACCCGCCGACGAGGAGGGCGAAGCCAAGGACGCCCGCGGCCAGCTCGAGCACGAAATTCGCCCCGAGCGAGACCGGAAGGATGTCCAGGAAGCCGACCATCGCGCTCGTCACCGGCTGGGACGCCGCTGCCAGGACGGCGAGCGCCACGAGCGCGCCGAAGGTGCCGACGAGCATGCCCTCGAGGATGAACGGCCAGCTCACGAACCAGTCCGTGGCGCCGACGAGCTGCATGATCTCGATCTCGTCGCGGCGCGCGTGCACCGCGATACGGATGGTGTTCACGATGACGAACAGCGCGACGAACAGCATCATGGCGAGGACCGCGACGCCCCCGATCGAGAGGACCCGCGTGATGGTGAGGAGCTTCTCGACGACGGTGGGGTTGTCGATGACGTCGGTCACGACGCCGCGGCCGAGCTCGTCCTTGAGCGCGGCGGCGAGCCGGCCGGTGTCCTGTGCGTTCGCGAGCTTGATCTCGAGTGAGTTCTGCAACGGGTTCGTGCCGAGGTCGGCGATGGTGAAATCCTCTTTGCGCTGCGCGAGGTCGCGCAGCCGGGCCAGGGCCTGATCCTTGGTGACGTAGTCGACGCGCGAGACGGCCGGGTCCTTCTCGACCCGGGCCTTGAGGGCAAGGACGTCCGATGGCTTCGCGCCGTCGTCGAGGTACAGGACGAGCTCGACCTTTGATTCGAGCGCAGCCACGGCGGCTTGCAGCCCGCGGTCGGTCACGATGAAAAATGCGAACAGCAGGAGCATGAGCGACACCGTGAGCGTCGCGGCGATGCTCATGACCGGATTCCGCCAGAAGCCCTGCCAGGCAGCCACAAGGACGTATCCGACCCGCCTCATGCTGCGTAGAGCCCTTCGCGCTCGTCGCGGACGACGGCGCCGTGGTCGAGGTGGACCACCCGGCGGCGGAGCGCGTTCACGATCTCAGCGTTGTGGGTCGCCATGATGAGCGTGGTCCCCAGCTCCTGGACGCGCGTCAGGAGCTTGATGATCTCCCAGCTCGTGACCGGGTCGAGGTTGCCGGTCGGCTCGTCCGCGATCAGGACCCGTGGGCGGTTGACGAGGGCCCGGGCGATCGCGACCCGCTGCTGCTCGCCGCCGGAGAGCTCACGGGGGAAGTGGCTGCGGCGATGGGTCAGGCCGACGAGCGCGAGCGCGCGCTCGGTCTCCTCGCGCACGACGTGCCCTTCGTGTCCGGTGACGAGCAGGGCGAACGCGACGTTCTCGGTCACCGTCTTCGTGGGGAGGAGCTTGAAGTCCTGGAACACCACCCCGACGAGCCGGCGCAGGTGCGGGATCTGCGAGCGGCGGAGGCGCGCGACGTCCTTGTCGTCGACGACGACGCGACCGGTCGTCGGGAGCTCCTCCCGGATGACGAGCCGGATGAGGGTGGATTTGCCGGCGCCGGACGATCCGACGAGGAACGCGAAGTCGCCCTGGTCGATGGTGAGGTCGACGTCCTGGAGCGCCGCGGTCCCGTTCGGGTAGCGCTTACTCACGTCTTCCAGTCGGATCAAATCCGGCGGTCCCTCTTCCTCAGCGTCCGCGATGCGCATTTGGTGTGCGCTCTTGGCATGGAACGTAACGGGCCAAGCGGGCGAAGCGCAACGGCTTTTGGTGGCGCATTCGTACTGTGCCCGCCCGTCTGTCGCCGGAACGTACGCGAGGCGAACACGTCGCCCCGAGCCGAGCGCGGCTCGAAAGGACGGTGTAACGGGGCTCGGCTAGCTGTTCTGGAGGCCGAGCCCCGGCTGCGAGGCGCGGGTCGTGGCGAAGGTCGCGATCGAGGCGATCTTCGCCTCGCCGGTGGCCATGACCTTCACGCCCTGCGTCGCCCGGCCGAGGACGCGGATCTGGTCCATCGGCACGCGAATGACAACGCCGTTCGTCGAGATGAGGAGGACCTCCTCGCTCTTCTCGTCGATGACCTGGATCGCGGCCACGTTGCCGGTCTTCGCGGTGATGGCCGCGAGGGCGACGCCCTGGCCACCCCGGTTGTGGGTCGGGAAATCCTCGACCTTCGTGCGCTTGCCGTAGCCGTTCTCGGTGACCGACAGGACCTCAGTGCGCGCGGTCACCACGCCCATGCCGATGACCTCGTCGCCCTTCGCGAGCCGGATGCCGGTGACACCCTGTGTCTGGCGTCCCATCGGCCGGGCGTCCGTCGCCTTGAACGTGATGGCCTTGCCCTTCCGGGTCGCGAGGACGATGCGGTCCTTGTCGCCGGCGGCGGCGACCCACGCGAGCTGATCGTCCTTCCGGAGGGCGATCGCGATGAGGCCGGCCCGGCGGACGTTGCCGTAGTCGGCGAGCGGAGTCTTCTTCACAAAGCCCTTGCGCGTCGCCATCACGAGGTACGGCGCGCCGGCGCCGTCCCGGATCGCGATGAGTGCGGAGACCCGCTCGCCCGACTGCATCGCCTCGAGGATGTTCTGGATCGGCGTGCCCTTCGCCGTGCGGCTCGCGTCCGGGAGCTCGAAGGCCTTGAGCGCGAAGACACGGCCGCGGTCGGTGAACACGTAGAGCCGGTCGTGGGTCCGGGCGACGACGAGGTGGTCGACGTCGTCCTCGTCGCGCGTCGCCATGCCAATGACGCCACGCCCACCGCGGTGCTGCGCCTTGTACGTCGAGAGGGGCATGCGCTTCACGTAGTTGCGGTTTGATACGGTGATCACGACGTCCTCGTCAGCGACGAGGTCCTGGTCGGTGAGCTCGCGGTTGAGGTCGTCCAGGATCTTCGTGCGGCGGTTGTCCCCGTACTTCGTCGCGAGCTCGTCCATGTCCTGTTTGATGAGGAAGACGATCTTCCGCGGGTTGCCGAGGATGGATTCGAGCTCCGAAATGAGCTTGATCGTCTCGCGGTAGTCGTCCTCGACCTTCTGCCGCTCCAGGCCGGTGAGGCGGCGGAGCTGCATCTCGAGGATGGCTCGCGCCTGGATCTCCGAGAGCTCGAACTTCTCGCGCAGGTTGGCCAGAGCCGTCTCCGGCGTCTTGCTCGCACGGATCGTCTTGACTATCTCGTCGATATGGTCCAAGGCGATCTTGAAGCCCTCGAGGATGTGCGCTCGCTCTTTCGCCTTCCCGAGGTCGAACTCGGTCCGGCGCTTGATGACCTGCTTCCGGTAGTCGATGAAGTACTGGAGGACGTCCTTCAGCGACAGGGTCTTCGGCGACGAATCGACGAGCGCGAGCATGTTCAGATTGAAGGCGGACTGCATCGCGGTGTGCTTGTACAAGTTGTTCAGTACGCGCTCGGCGTTGTCGTCCCGCTTGATCTCGATCGCGACGCGCATGCCCTCGCGATCGCTCTCATCGCGAATGTCGGAGATGCCCGCCAAGCGCTTGGACTGCACCAGGTCGGCGATCTTCTCGATCAGCGAGGCCTTGTTCACGGCATACGGCAGCTCGGTCACGACGATCGACTGGCGGCCGCCCTTGCCGTCCTCGACGTGCGCCTTCGCGCGCATGAGGATCCGGCCGCGCCCGTTCGCGTACGCCCGGCGGATGGCGTCCACCCGCTCGGTCGCGCCGGTCTCGATGTTCTTCTGCTCCTCGAACCGGTAGATGACCCCGCCGCCCGGGAAATCAGGGCCGAGGACCGTCTCACAGAGGTCGTCGTTGGTGAGCTCAGGGTCGTCAACCAGGCGTTTCACGGCGGCCGTGACCTCGCGCAGGTTGTGCGGCGGGATGTTGCTCGCCATTCCGACGGCGATGCCCGTCGAGCCGTTCACCAGGAGGTTCGGCACCCGGGCCGGCAGCACCGTCGGCTGCAGGTGGCGGTTGTCGTAGTTCGGGTACCAGTCGACGGTCTCCTTCTCGATGTCAGCCAGGAGATCCGCCGCGATCGCCGCTGGACGCGCCTCGGTGTTGTGGCTTACGAAGCCGTTCGTCACGAAGCTGTGGTCGTTGGAGTCGACCCGGAGTGAGTACACCGGCTGGAGGCCGGCGTCTTCGACCGATGCGACCGTTGCGTAGTAATACGTGCCATCGACGAGCGGTTCGACGACCCGGCGGACCTCGTCGTTGGTCAGGTGGGCAAGGATCTCGTCGCGATCGCGCTCCCAGCGCTCGATCCGGTCGATGTTGTGCTTCTGAAGCCACTCGCGGTCGCTCCAGCGTGCCATCCGCTCGCCGCGAATGTACTCCGCGATGAGTGGGACGGCATCGGCGCTCATGGCGCTGCTCGCGACAGGGATCTGGGCGAGCTCGGCCTCGAGCTTCGCCTGCTTCGCACCGTGAAAGCCGATCGCGCTCGCGAACTTCCGTGCGTCGCGACGATTGGTGATGACGACCTTGATCTCGCCGTTCTCGTAGTGACACTGTTTGGAGACGACGCCGAACTCGAGTAGAAGCTGCTGGACCTCGCTCGCGAGCTGCTGACTGCGCGTCGAGTAGCTGATCTGGATCGCGAACCCGCCTGCGGGCTTCAGCAGCGACGACGAGCCGTCACCCTCGAAGAGCGCACGGAGGAACGCGACCTTGAATGCCGGCGACCCTGCCCAGACGAACGTCGGCACGCGCTTGGCAGCGCTCCGGAGTCCGACCATCTCCGCGATCGGACTCGCCTTCAGCGCGGTCATGTTCTGCACATCGAGCTCATGGAGGAGGTTGCTCGACTTGATGGTGCGGGTGTAGGTGTACCGCCGGCCGCCCACGATGTCGTCGTAGGCGGAGGTCACGGCTTCGAAGTACTTGCCGTCCAGGTTATTGAACCCCGCGCGCTTGTCCGAGGCCCAGCCTTCGGAGACCATCCCGCCGGCGAGCGTCGCGAGCGCGAGCTCCCGCGGCGTGAGCTCTTCGGCACGGCCGGCGGCAGCGCGGCGGAGGAGCGCGACGCAGTCGCCCGGCGTGACCTCGTCGAGGAGCGTCCAGACGAGCATCGGGACACCCGCGACCGGTCGGAGCGTCAAGACCGGGTGATTCGTCGTACCGGTCAGCTGATAGCCCTCCCGAGTGCGGAGGCGCAGGGTCGGATGCGTGCCCGAATGGAAGAGCTTGCTTGCATGCACGGGCTCGCCCCGCCGATCGAGGACCTCGAGGTCGACGTCGTTGTCGGACTCCGCCGCGGCGTCCGCGATGACCGCGGCGATCGGCACGGTCGCGTCGGCGGTCCGGACAAGCGTGTCTCCCGCGAGGCAGTAGCGCATGTGCGCTGGCGGGTCGTCGTCGATGGAGTTGTGAACGAACACGCCCGCGGCGAGCGCAAAGTTCTGCGTCACGTCGACCGTGAGGTCGTACACGTCCGCGCGGCCCGCGGGGGCGATGGCGGTGACGGCCTGTGACAGGCTGGCCGGGATCGGGAATGCGCCGGTCCGGTGCAGCCGCTCGGGGATCGCGGTCCGCGCGAACGGCATGAGCTGGTCCTTCGCCTTCAGCTTGCCGGCCTCGCGATAGGTGCCGTCGCGGAGCATGAAGCGGTGGTCCGGCGTGCACACGATCTCCGCGCCCGAGACCAGCGTGACCTTCACCACCGCGTCATCGCGCCGTACGAGCCGTGGCGCGCGGAGCGGCTTGATCCGAACGTTGCGATGCGCGTCGAGCGTGAAGATCTCCGCCCGCACGCCGCGATGCACCATCTCGACGAGCTCGACGAATGTCCGCTGCTCGCCGTTCACGAGCTCGACCTTCGTGTCGCCGGAGAAGCAGCCGAAGTTTCCCTGTCCCTGGATCGGCGGGTAGCGCATCGTGAAGTCCTGCGCGAAGCGCGCGAGCGCGTCGTAGATCGGGACGTCCCCGTGGGGGTGGTACTTCCCCATCACGTCGCCGACGATCGCGGCCGACTTGCGGAACGGGCGGTCACTGCGGAGCCCCATCTCATGCATCGTCCAGAGGATCCGGCGCTGCACCGGCTTCAGCCCGTCGCGCACGTCCGGAAGGGCCCGGGCGACGATGACCGTCATCGCGTAGTCGAGGTACGCCTTCCGCATCTCGCTCTCGAGCTCGACGTCGACGATGCGCTCGTTGTTCGGTCCTTCGATCACGTTGTGGCGTGCTCCTTCTGGTGCTCCTCGGCGGCGACGGCGTCGCGAACGCGCGCGAACGCCTCGTCGGTCCGCGAGTAGCGGCGCTCGAGCTCGGCCCGGCGCTCGTCCGGCATGCGGAGGAAGAGAGCGGTCGCCTCCGCGAGCAGCTCGCCGTCCGCGGCGCGTATCAGGGTGCCCGTCGTCTCGATCCCGCGGCCGCGATCGCGAAGCACCTCGCCGGTCACGACGAGCTCCTCCCCCACCGGGACTGGACGCTTGAACGTGACGGTGATCTTCGCCGTGACGCCCCAGACGCCTTGATGAAAGATGGCCCACCCCATCGTCTCATCGAGCAGCGCGGTGACGACGCCACCATGGAGCGTTCCGTCGTAGCCCTGGTGCCGCTGCAGCCCGGTGTACCGGGCGGTCGCGCGATCGGTCGAGACGTCGAAGTCGAGTTGCAGCCCCGACGGGTTGAGCCGTCCGCAGGCGAAGCACCAATGTTCGAAGTCGACGCCCAGGTCGAGCAGTCGCGCCACTACTGGAAGCCCGCTCGGGGCGATCACAGGTCGAGCTCCGCCGACTTCGCGTTCGCCATGATCCACTTCTTCCGGCCCTCGACCTCGTTGCCCATGAGCTCGTCGAAGACGAAGTCGGCCTGTTCGGCGTCCTCGAGCGCGACCTTGCGCAGGGTACGGGTGGCGGGGTTGAGGGTGGTGTCCCAGAGCTGCTCGGCGTTCATCTCGCCGAGCCCCTTGTACCGGGCGACCGCGGGCTCGCGGCCGCCCTTGCCGTCGTCGGTGCCCTCGTCGGTCGAGGTCGACTCGACTTCCACCGCGTCGGCGGCCTCACCCTTCGCCTTCTTCGCCGCGGCCTTCGACTTACGCTCGGCGGACTTCGTCTTAGCCAGAGCCTTCAGCTCCTTGATCGCGGCGTCGCGCTCCTTGTCCGAGTACACCCAGCGGATCTCCTTGCCGAGCTGCAGCCGGTAGAGCGGCGGCTGGCCGATGAAGATCCGGCCCTGCTCGATGAGCGGCTTGAAGTGTCGGTACAGAAGCGTGAGGAGCAGGGTGCGGATGTGCGAGCCGTCCACATCGGCGTCGGCGAGCAGGATCGTCTTCCCGTAGCGCAGCTTCGACGCGTCGAAGTAGTCGCCGATGCCTGTGCCGAGCGCGGTGATGATCGCCTTGATCTCCTCGTTGCCGAGCATCTTGTCGGCGCGGGCTTTCTCGACGTTCAGGATCTTGCCGCGCAGCGGAAGGATCGCCTGGAACCGCCGATCGCGGCCGCCCTTCGCCGAGCCGCCAGCAGAGTTCCCTTCGACGAGGATGAGTTCGGCCTTCTCGGGGTCGCGCTCCTGGCAGTCGGCGAGCTTGCCCGGCAGCGAGAAGCCGTCGAGCGCGCCCTTGCGGAGCACGAGGTCGCGGGCCTTGCGTGCCGCTTCGCGGGCCCGGAACGCGGTGAGGCATTTCTCGACGATCTTCCGCGCGTCCGGTGGGTTCTCCTCGAGGTACTGGCCGAGCGCGTCGTTGATCGCGGACGCGACCTGGCCAGCGACCTCGGCGTTGCCGAGGCGGGTCTTCGTCTGGCCCTCGAACTGCGGCTCCTTGATCTTCACACTGACGACGGCGGTGAGGCCTTCGCGGACGTCCTCGGCGGTGAGGTTCGGATCGGCCTCCTTCAATGCGCCGCTCTTGCGCGCGTAGGCGTTGAGCGTGCGCGTCAGCGCGGTGCGGAAGCCGGTGAGATGGGCGCCGCCGTCCATGGTGTTGATGTTGTTCGCGAACGTGTAGACCTTCTCGGCAAAGGTGTCGTTGTATTCGAACGCCACCTCCACGACCGTGTCGTTCTCGAAGGACCGCTCCACGTAGACCGGCTTGTGCAGTGCGCTGTGCGACTTGTCGAGATGACGCACGAACGACACGACGCCCCCGTCGAAGTAGAAGGCCTCATCGGTGTCATCCCGCTCGTCCTTCAGGTAGAGGAACAGGCCCTTGTTCAGGTAGGCGGTCTCGCGCAGCCACTGCGCGATGATCGAGCGGTCCCACTGGATGACAGGGAACATCTCCGGGTCCGGCGCGAAGGTCGTGATCGTTCCGGTCAGCCTCTCGCGCGTCTTCCACTCGACCTGCGGCGGCACGTGCTTCGCTTTCGCGATCTCCTTCACCTTCGAGACGGGCTTGCCGCGCGCGTAGTCCTGCTCGTGGACCTTGCCGTCGCGGTGGACCTCGACGCGCAGGTGCGTTGACAGCGCGTTCACGACCGACACGCCCACGCCGTGGAGGCCGCCGGCGACCTTGTAGCCCGCGCCGCCGAACTTCCCGCCGGCGTGGAGGATCGTGTGCACGACCTCGAGAGCCGACTTCCCGGTCTGCTTCTGGATGTCGGTCGGGATGCCGCGGCCGTTGTCGGCGACGGTGATCTCGTTGTTCGCGTGGATGGTGATGTCGATCCGGTCACACGTCCCGTTCATCGCCTCGTCGATCGAGTTGTCCAGGACCTCACGCACGAGGTGATGGAGTCCGCGCAGATCGGTCGTGCCGATGTACATGCCCGGCCGCCGGCGGACGGCCTCGAGTCCCTCGAGGACCTGGATGTCGGCAGCGCTGTACGAGCCGGAGCCGTTCGGGCCTGGGGCTCTGCCGTTCGCTGTCTTCACCGCCCTGACGGCCATCGTCTCTCCCTACGTGCGACCGGCGCGGACCAGCAGCTCGTAGAGCCGCTCGAAGTCCTCGTCGGAGTAGAACTGGATCGCGATACGGCCGCCCTTGCGGCCCTTAGTGATCTCGACCTTTGTGCCCAACGCGCCCCGTAGCTCCGCCGTGACGCCGGCGAGGTCGGGGTCGTTGGCCCCGGCGCGGCCGCGCCGTCGCGGATGGGTCGGGTGGACCATTTTGCGCGCGAGCGCCTCGGCCTCGCGAACGGACATCCCCTTCGCGAGGATCTCGCCGAGTGCGCGGACTGCGTCCGAAAGTGGTAGCGGCAGGAGCGCGCGCAGATGTCCCTCGCTGATCTTCCCGTCCTGCACGGCGTCCTGCAGGACCTGTGGCGCGGAGAGCGCCCGCAGCGTGTTCGCGACGGCGGACCGTGATTTGCCGAGCCGCTCCGCGAGCTGCTCCTGCGTGAGGTCGTAGGTCTCCATGAGGAGCTTGTAGGCCCGCGCGGTCTCGATCGCGTTGAGATCCGTGCGCTGGAGGTTCTCGACGAGCGCGAGCTCGAGCCGGTCGCCTACGTCCTCACGCACGACAGCCGGGATAGAGGTCTTGCCAGCCACACGCGAGGCGAGGACCCGGCGGTGACCGGCGATGAGCTCGAATCCGCTTCCGTCCGCGGCTCGTGACACCACAATTGGTTGCAAGACGCCGTGCGCGGTGATCGATGCCGCCAACTCCGCGATCGATGCCTGATCGAAGTGCTGCCGGGGCTGCTGGCGATTCGGTTGGATCTTCTCGAGCGGTATCTCGAGCGCGCCGGCGCTGATGGTGACCGGAGTCAACGGCGGCGCATTTCCAAGAAGGACGTCGAGGCCGCGACCCAAGCCCGTCCGGGCCATCAGACCCCCACCGCACCCAGGGCGATCGGGATCCGCGCGGCCAAGCGCATCGAGATCTCCTGGGCAAGATCGCCGTACGCCTGTGCGGCGCGGGAGCCCGGGTCGTACACACTGATCGGCTGGCCATGGCTTGGCGCCTCCGCGAGCCGTACGGCCCGCGGGATCCGTACCCGGGCCACGAGCTCCGGAAAGTGGCGGATGACCTCCTCGGTCACCTGCATTGAGAGTCGATTGCGGCGGTCCTCCATGGTCAGGACGATCGCGAGGACCTCGAGCTTTGCGTTGAGCCGGACCCGAACCGCGTCGATCGTCGCCAGGAGCTGCGCCAGGCCCTCGAGCGCGTAGTACTCGCACTGCACTGGCACCAGCACGGCGTCAGCTGCTGTGAGCGCGTTGACGGTGAGCAGGCCGAGCGAGGGCGGGCAGTCGATGAGGATCGTGTCGTACCCCTTCTCTTTCTGGAGTGCCTCTCGGAGGCGGAACTCTCGGGCCATCAGCGGCACGAGCTCGACCTCGGCGCCGGTCATCTCCTGCGACGATGGCAGGAGGTCGAGGCCCGGAACGACGGTCGGCTGGACAGCCCCCCCGAGCGGTTCATCCCGCACGAGGACGCCATAAATGGAGTGCGGCTGGTCCTTGCCGATCCCTAACCCACTGGTTGCATTTCCCTGCGGATCGAGATCGATGAGCAGCACTCGGGAGCCTCTTTCGACGAGGGCCGCACCCAGGCTGATGGCAGTCGTCGTCTTCCCCACTCCGCCTTTCTGGTTGCTGATAGCGAGCACGTTCACGCCGTGACAAACGTGAAACATTGGGCCGGTGGACGCCTGAAGAATGTCCTTTTGTGCCCCACTGGAGGCCCTTATTGTAGCCGAAATGGCTGGCTCACCGAAATTGACCGAGACTGCGTAAGAGCATTGGAGTACACTCTCGCTGCTCTGGCTGCATTGGTGAGCTACGTCGTCGGGAGCATCCCCAGCGCCGTCATCGCCGCCCGTTTGGCCGGTCGGCCGGATCCGCGAACGGTCGGAACTCGGAACGCGGGATCGACCAATATCGCCCTCACCGTGGGCCCCGCGGCAGGGATCGCGGTGCTCGTGGCGGACTTGACGAAGGGTTTCGTCTGTGGGCTCGGTGGCCTGATCGTCGGCGGCGTGCACGTCGGCGAGCTGTGCGCGCTCGCGGCGATCGTCGGCCAGATCGCGCCGGTCTTCGCCGGGTTCAGGGGTGGGAAAGGGGCCGCGACCACGCTCGGCGGCTACGTCGCCATCGCCCCGGCGCTCGCGGTGATCGGTCTGGCGAGCTGGGGCCTCGGATTGCTCGTGCTGCGCCGTGCGGTGCTCAGCACGGTGACGGCGATCGTCGCGCTCGCTCTCGTCAGTGTCGTGCTCGGAGAGCCGGTGCTCTTGGGGATCGGCGCGGCGATCATCACCCTCGTCGCGCATCGCAACGACCTCATGGCGTGGCGGCGCGGCGAACTGCCGACCATTCGAGAATCCCTGCGGGATAATCGACGCGCATGACGGCGATGAATGCCACGCGCTGGAGCCCGACGATGAAACGGCTGATCGTCGGGGTCCTCATCATCGGTGCGCTCTTCCTGATCTACCGCGCGGGCGACATCGTGCGGCCATTCCTGTGGGCCGCCATCCTCGGCTACATCCTGCTGCCGGTGGTCCGCGCATTCGAGAAGCGACTCACGAACCATCGCGGGCTCGCTGCGGCGATCGTGTTCGTCGCCGTCCTCCTCGTCATCGCCGGCGGGGTGCGCTTCCTCGCCCCGCTCGCGGTGGAGCAGGGTCAGACGTTCCAGCGGACGCTACCAACGTTGATTGCAAACGCCCAGAACACCCTGGCCGAGACGCTCGATCAGATGGGCGCCGAGGACCTCGTCCCGATCGTGTTCGGGCCGATCGCCACCGCGCCGATCGAGGTGACGCGCAACGTGGCGAACTTCGCGGTGCCGTTCCTGGTCGGTTTCTCGCATTTTGTGCTCGAGTTCTTGGTCTTCCTGATCGGCACCTTCTTCTTCCTCCGCGACTGGCCGCGGCTCATCAAGTGGGTGAAGGGCCTCGTGCCGCCGGCCTCCCGCGACGAGCTGCTCCCGCTCGGGGAGCAGGTGAGCATCCTGCTCAGCCGGTACGTCCGCGGGCAGCTCCTCCTCGTGGTCATCATGTCCACTGCTACCATAATTGGCCTCACGTTCTTCGGCGTGCCGTTCAGCCTCCTGCTGGGCATCGTGACCGGCGTCCTCGAGGTGATCCCGATCATCGGCCCGATCACCGCCGGGGCGATCGCGTGCCTCGTCGCGCTCGGTAACCCGAATCCGTTCGGGTGGTCGCAGCTCGTGTACGTCGGCGCGATCGCGGTCATGTACACGGTGCTCCGTCACGCTGAGGACTACTTCGTGATCCCGTTCGTGATCGGGCGGATCGTCCGCCTCCACCCGGCGCTCGTCATCTTCTCGCTCTTGTCGGGCGGCGCGGTCTTCGGCCTCATCGGCGTCGTGCTCGCCGTGCCGGTGGCCGCCACCCTTCGGCTGGTCCTGATCTACGTGAACGCGAAGCTTCGCGACGAGGACCCGTTCCCGCGCCTCGAGGAGGAGCTCGCGGAGGAGGGGGAGCGACCCGCGGTCGAGCCCGCTCCGGTCCGCACGCTCGATCCACGGCCGCGCTCGTAGGAGCCGCGTCGTAGCACCATCGCGATCCCGGCCGTCCATCGATCGTGAGGGACCGTGCGCGTTGCGCTCGCGCTAGCCGTCCCCCTTGCCGCGGCGCTCCTGCAGAGCGCCGTCGTGCCGTTCATCTCCGTCGGAGGCGCGCGGCCGAACCTGCCCCTCCTCGTCGCGGGCTCCTGGTCGCTGGCCGCCGGCGCGGGCGAGGCGGTCTGGTGGGCGTTCGTCGGCGGCCTCGCCGCGGACC
>JALYLX010000045.1 GCA_030773995.1 Chloroflexota bacterium | reverse complement strand
GGCCGACCCGATCGGCGTCGCCCAGCGACGGGCCGACGAGCGACACGACCGCGAGCCCCGCTCCGTACGGCAGGAGCACGAGGGCGAGGTTCCGGACGCGACGAAGGGCGAGAAGCGCCAGAAGCGGGGTGCGAAGCCCGGCGGCGAAGACGAGGACCGCGAGCGCCGTCGGCGCAACGGTGGCGAGCTCAGGCGAGGCCGAGCTTCTCCCGGAGCGCCGGCACGAGCTCCTCGATCTTCACGCGGACCTGCGCCATGTCGTCGCGGTCGCGGATCGTCACGGCCTGGTCGGTGAGCGACTCGAAGTCCACCGTCACGCACAGCGGCGTGCCGATCTCGTCCTGCCGGCGGTAGCGGCGGCCGATCGCCTGCGTTTCGTCGTAGGTCGACTGGAAGTGGGGCCGCACCTTCGCCCAGACCGCACGTGACAGCTCGCTCAGCTCGGGCTTCTTCGACAACGGCAGGATCGCGACCTTGTACGGCGCGAGGTCCCGATGCAGGCGCAACACGACGCGCACGCCGTCCTTGTCAGGCTCCTCGTCATACGCGGCGCACAGGAAGGCGAACGTTGCGCGGTCCGCTCCGACCGCCGTCTCGATGACGAACGGCACGAACCGCTCGTTCGTCGCATCGTCGAAGTACTCGAGCTTCTTGCCGGAGTACTCAGCGTGTCGCTTGAGGTCGTAGTCCGTGCGATTGTGCAGCCCCTCCACCTCGCTCCACCCGAACGGATAACGGAACTCGATGTCGAACGCCTGCGCCGCGTAGAAGGCGCGCTCCTCCGGTGCGTGCTCGCGGAAGCGGAAGAGCTCGTCGTGGTGCGCGAGATCGCGGTACCACTGGCGCCGGGTCTCCTTCCACTCCTCGTAGATCCGCGGAGCGTCCTCGGGACGGACGAAGTACTGCATCTCCATCTGCTCGAACTCGCGTGAGCGGAAGATGAACTTGCCGGGGGTGATCTCGTTCCGGAATGACTTCCCCACCTGGGCGATGCCGAACGGCAACCGGCGGCGCATGGACTGCTGGACGTTGTCGAAGTTCACGAAGATCCCCTGCGCGGTCTCGGGCCGCAGCCACGCGACCGACGATTCATCCTCGACCGGGCCGACGAACGTCTTGAACATGAGGTTGAACTTCCGCGGCGCGCCGAGCTTCTTCTCGCCGCAGTTCGGACACGGGCCGTCGGGGCCGTTCGGGAGCTCATCGAGCCGATAGCGATGCTGGCAATTCGCGCATTCGACGAGCGGGTCGGTGAAATTCGCGACATGGCCGGAAGCCTCCCAGACCTTGGGGTGCATGAGGATCGCGGCGTCGAGGCCGACGATGTCGTCGCGCAGCTGCACCATCGAGCGCCACCACGCGCGCTTCACGTTGTTCTTGAGCTCGACCCCGAGTGATCCAAAGTCCCACGTCGACCCGGCGCCGCCGTAGATCTCGCTCGACGGGAACACGAAGCCCCGGCGCTTCGCGAGAGAGACGAGCTTGTCGAAGAGCTCCGGCGGAGGCGCCGCCGTCATGTGGCGGCGGGGATCGCTCGCGGCATGCGCGCGAGCTCATCGAGCAGATGCGCGGCATGGATGTCGCGGTCGAGGACGTGCTGCAGGAACGACCGCAGGTGCCGCTCGAGCTCCGCGGCCAGCGGCTCGTCCACCCGGAGGAGCGACGCGCCCTCGAAGTTGCTGACAAGGAGGTAGCGGAGCGACTTCAGTGCCCGCACGGAGAGGGCCCGGGGGCCCTGCGTGTCGCCCGGCGCGCAGGTCGCGCACACCAGGCCGCCGGCGTCGACGATCCAGGCGTTGGTCGTTTCGGTCGCCGGTGTGCCGCACTGCACGCAGCGCCCGAGCTCGGGGCGGAAGCCGGTGCGATCCAGGAGATGAAGATCGAACCACCGGCACACGAGCGCCGGCGCGTAGCCCGCGGCGAGGTGCCGGAGCGCGCTTTCGACAAGATCGAAGAGCGGCGCGGACGGCGATCTCTCGGCCGCGAAACGGTCGGCGAGCTCGGCGATGTACCAGCCGGCCGCGATGCCGTGGAGATCCTCGCGCAGGGCCCGATAGAGGGCTCGCGACTCCGCGCCCGTCAGCACGTCAAGGTTCCGGCCGCGCGCGAGCTGATACGTGGCGTGCGTGAGCGGCTCGGCATGACCTGCGAGACGGCTCGTCGGCTTGCGAATGCCCTTCGCGACGACGCTCACCTTGCCGAAATGACGGGTGAGGAGCGTGAGGATGCGATCGGTCTCGCCGAAGTCAATGGTCTTCAGCACGATCGCCTCGGCACGGTACGTGCGTGATGCCATCGAAGGTGAATGGTACCGGGTACCATCGGACTTCGGTGACGACTTCCGGTCGATACGGGTCGCGCATCGCGGCGATCGACGAAGAGATCCGCGACGTTCTCGCGCACGCCGCGCCGGCTCTCCAGCCGTTCTACGGCATGATGCTGTACCACCTGGGCCTCGACGTGGACCGGCCGGGCGGCGGCAAGCGGGTGCGCCCACTGCTCTGCGTCCTCGTGTACGAGGCCCTCGCGGGCAATGCGCTGGGCGTGCTCCCGGCGGCGGCCGCACTCGAGCTCCTGCACAACTTCACCCTCATCCACGACGACATCGAGGACCAGGACCCGACCCGCCATCACCGGCCGACCGTGTGGTCGGTCTGGGGGGTCCCGCAGGCCATCAACACGGGCGACGGGATGTACGCGACCTCACGGCTGGCCGTGCAGCGGCTGCGCGAGCGCAGCTTCCCGTCCGACCGGATCCTCGACTTCGCGTGTCTCATGGATCGTGCTTGCGTGCGGGTGTGCGAGGGGCAGTTCCTCGACATCAGCTTCGAGAACCGTACTGACATCACGGTCGAGCGTTATCGCGCGATGGCCGCGAAGAAGACGGGAGCGCTCATCGCCGCGTGCGCCGAGGGCGCGGCGGTGCTCGCGACCGAGGACCCCCAGGTCCGAGCGGCCCTCGCGCGCTTCGGCGACGACTTCGGCCAGGCGTTCCAGGCGTACGACGACCTCCTTGGGATCTGGGCCACGACGGAACGCACGGGCAAGCTCGAGATGAACGACCTCGTGAAGCGGAAGAAGACGCTGCCGGTGGTGATCGCGTTCGAGAAAGCGTCGCCCCGGGTGCGGTCCGAGCTCGCGAGGTTGTTCGAGCCGCCGGCCCCGCTCGCGGCGGAGAGCGTCGAGCGGATCCGCGAGCTCCTCGACGAGCTTGGTGCGCGCGACCAGCTCGAGAGCGAGATCGCCTCGCACCGGACACGAGCGCTCCATGCGCTCCACGGCATCGAGGCCCTCGCCGGGGCGAGCGAACCGTTCGCGCTCCTCGAGCAGCTCGTCGCGTCGGCGACCGGCGCGGAAGAGCCGGTCGGGAATGCCAGCCGCTAGCATCCCCGCGATGTCCGAGCCCTCGCTGCACGCTCCCGGCGGCATCATCTACGAGCCAGGCGAGCGCATCCTCGCGGTCGGGCGCCCCTTCGCCTGGTGGGTGCTGCTGCTGGCGCTCGCGTTGATCCTGGCGATCGTCGCCGCGGCCGCCGCAGCACAGACACTGACCGCGATCGCCGTCACGGCGCTCGGGGCCGCGCTCATCGTCCTCGTGCTGACGTTCGTCCGCTATTTGCAGTGGCTGAGCAGGGTGTGGGTCCTGACGGACCGCCGGGTCATCGCGCGCAGCGGGATCCTCAACCGGACGCAGGCGGCGGTCCTCTTGGAGCGGATCCAGGACGCGAGCCTCACGCGGCCCTTCCCCGCGTCGATGATCGCCGACTACGGGATCCTCAAGCTCGAGACCGCCGGCATCCACTCGCAAGAGCGGGTCACCGAGGGCCTCCAGGAGATCGCGATCACGGGCGCGAGCCGCTTCTATTCGCAGCTCACGGACGCGCTGACGCCCGGACGCTGATGGCCAGGCGCCGCGTCGCCGTCATCACCGGCGGCTCGCGCGGGATCGGCGCCGCGACCGCACGCGAGCTCGCACGCCGCGGCTTCGATGTCGCGTTCACCTACCGCAACAAGGGCGCCCGGGCCGACGAGGTCGCGGCCGACGTCGAGCGCGCCGGTGGCGCCGCGCTCGGGCTCCCGGCGGATATCACGGATCCGGCGGCGCTCGACGCGTTCGCCACCGCGGTCCGCGCGTGGGGGACGGGCATCGAGCTCCTCGTCCTCAACGCGTCGGGCGGCCTCGAGCGCGACCTCGTCGCCGCCGACCCCGACTACCCGATGCGGATCAATCGGGATGCGCAGGTCGCCACGCTCGACGCGCTCCTGCCGCTCCTGGCGCGCGAGGCGACGGTGATCCACGTCACCAGCCATTGGGCCCACCTGTACGGCAGCGTGCCGCAGCTCTCGGACTACGAGCCGGTGGCCCGGAGCAAGCACGCCGGGGAGCAGGCTCTCCGCGGGCGCATCGGGGACCTTGCCGCGCGCGGCGTCCGGCTCGTCGTCGTCACTGGCGACCTCGTCGAGGGCACGATCACCGCGCGGCTCCTGGAGCGCCGCTCACGCGGGTTGCACGACGCGCGCGCAGCGGAGTCGGTCACGCCGGAGGAGTTCGCCCGCGTGATCGCCGATACGGCGCTCGACCCATCGCTCGCGAGCGGCGCGACCGCCGTGGTCGGCGGCGCGCTCGCGTCGGTGCCGCGGAGCTAACCGAACAGGCTGAGCGGGAGGAACGCGCTCACGACCCAGTTCGGCGCGTCGACGACCTCGCTGATCTTCAAGTCTGCCGCGACGCTGCACAGCACGTAGGCCTCCTCGCGCGTGAGCCCGCAGGCGGCGACGAGGTGCGCGATCATCGCGCGTACCGCCTGCTTCGTCGCCTCCATGAGATCGGGCGCGATCCCGGTCGTGACGTAGTGCCGGCCCGGCTGCGCCCCGGCGGTCGCGGTCTCGAACTCCGGACCGGCGATCCGCAGATCGCGGCGGAGGGTGAGACGGAGGGTCGCGGTCATCGTGGTCTCGATCGCCGTGATGCAGACCTCGCCGTCGCCCTGGGCGGCGTGGCCGTCGCCGCACGAGAACAGCGCGCCCTCGACCGCGACCGGCAGGAAGAGCGTGCTGCCTTTCGTGAGCTGCTTGATGTCCATGTTCCCGCCCGCGGCGCGAGGCGGGATGGTCGAGTGCTCGCCCGGCTCGGCGAGGGCGACGCCCATCACCCCGAGGAACGGCGCCAGCGGGACGCGGACCCCCGACCGGAGCTCGGCGGCGTCGCTCGTGAGATCCCACAGCTTGAGGTACGGATCGGGGAAGTCGCTGGCCAGCAAGCCGCGATCGGGCACGAACGTGGTCACGCCGAGGGCGCCGGTCACGAGCTCGAGGACGTCCACCTGCAGCACGTCGCCCGGCCGCGCGCCGCGGACCGCGACCGGCCCGGTGAGCGGATGGCCCTTCGCGACGCGCTTCACGATCTCCGTCGAGTCGCGGGAGTACACGCCGTCGAACGCGTCGCGGCAGGTGAACCGAACGGTCTCGCCGCTGTCGATCTCGAGGCGCGGCGGGATCGCGTTGTCCCACGCGTAGTGCACGGTCTCGCTGCCGACCTCGCGCACGCCGCTCACCGCGGGAGCGAGCTTGGGAGGAACGGGTCGGGCAGCAGCTCGCGCAGCGTCGTGGCCTTGCGCAGGCCGCCGGTCGTCGCGAGGACGACCTTCAGGTCGGGCGAGAACTCCGCAAGCACCTGGCGGCAGGCGCCGCACGGCGAGGGGGGCTTGTCGTCGTCGATAACCACCGCGATCGCGTCCCAGTCCTTCGTCTCGCCCGACGCCACGGCCGCGAAGGCGGCGCAGCGCTCCGCACAGACCGTCAAGCCGTACGAGACGTTCTCGATGTTCGCGCCGGAGTGGATCTTGTTGCGCTTCGTGCGGATCGCGGCGCCGACCTTGTACTTCGAGTACGGCGCGTACGCCCGCTCGCGGGCGAGCGACGCGACGCGGATGAGGTCCTCGTCGCCCGGCGGGAGCGTCACGCGCGCTGCTCCGTGCGCGCGGGCTCCCGGATGACGCGCACCCGGCCGACCCGGCGACCGTCGACGCTCTCGACGACGAACTTCACGCCGTCGCGCTGGACCGTCTCGCCCGGTTTCGGCAGCCTGCCGAGCTCGTGGGTGACGAAGCCACCGAGCGTGTCGAACTCGGCGACCCCGTCGGGGGGCTCGATGCCAAAGGTCTCCTGGACCTCGGAGAACGCCACCCGCGCGTCCATGACCGCCTCGTGCTCCGATACCGGGAGGATCAGCTCGTTCTCGACGTCGTACTCATCGCGGATCTCGCCGACGATCTCCTCGACCAGGTCCTCGATCGTGACCAGACCGGCGGTGCCGCCGTACTCGTCCACGACGATGGCGATGTGCACCTTGTCCTTCTGCATCTCGCGAAGGAGCTCGTCCACCTTCTTCGTTTCCGGGACGAACACCGCGGGACGGAGGAACGGCCGGATCGTCAGGTCCTTCTCGCCGCGCGCGAGCCGGCGAAAGAGGTCCTTCACGTACAGGACTCCGATGATCTGATCCGGCGAGCCCTCGTAGACCGGGATCCGCGAGTGTCCGGCGCTCACGACGCTCTCGAGCACCTCGTTCGGTGCGGTGTTCACGTCGATCGCCACGATGTCGGTGCGCGGGACCATCACCTCGTGGACCATCTTGTCCCCAAGCGCGAAGACCGAATGGATCATGTCGCGCTCCTCGACGTCGAGCACGCCCTGCTCCTCGCCGGTCTCGATCAGCGCCTTGATGTCCTCCTCGCTGATCAGCGTGCCCTCCTGGGGGTTCGCGCCGAACGGCGCGGTCACGAGGCGCGTGAGGACGAACAGCACGGCCACCAAGGGCCGGGTGATCCACGTGATGAGCTCGAGCGGGAACACCATCACCAGAAGGACCTGCCGCGCATGCCGCGCTCCGATGGATCGCGGCACGAACAGCCCGAAAAGGACCGCGACGAGCGAGAGCGCGGCCACTGTGAACACGACCGCACCCAGATCGCTGAACACGGCGGCGATGCCGACGAGCCTGAGAAGCTCCGACAGGCGCGGTGCGATGAATGCCGCGGCGATGCCGGAGAAGGCGAAGATCACGAAGAACTCCACAACCTGGATCGCCGCGAGGTAGCGCACCCGCCGCTCGCCCATTCGGCCTGCGCGCTGCCCGCGCCGTCCGCGGACAATGAGCTCCTCGACCAGCGCCGGGCGACGGATCGCGTGCAACGCCGCCTCGCTCATCGACAGGGTCGCGAGCAGAACGACGAGCACGAGCTCGACCCCGAGAAGCTCCCAGCTGCCCATTACGTCTTGGTCTTCTTCGCGGCCGTCTTGATCGCGCGGGCCGGCACGCCGACCGCGAGCATGCCCGGCGCGACGTCCTTCGTGACCACCGCTCCGGCGCCGGTGACGGCGCCCTCGCCGATCGTGACGGGCGCCCGGAGCAACGTGTCGGAGCCGATGAACGCGTCGTTGCCGATCGTCGTGCGGTGTTTGCTGACGCCGTCGTAGTTCATGGTGATCGCGCCCGCGCCGATGTTCACTCGTTCGCCGACGTCGGCATCCCCGACGTAGCTGAAGTGATGCATCTTCGCGCCCTTGCGAAGCCGCGATGCCTTCACCTCGCCGAAGTTGCCCATCGCGACGCCCTGCTCCAGGTAGGCCCCGGGGCGCAGGTGCGAGTACGGACCGATCCGCACGTCGTCCTCGAGCGTCGCGCCTTCGAGGACCGAGGCTTCGACGACGCAGCGTGCGCCAACGGCCGTATCGCGGAGGATCGAGTACGGTCCCACCCGGCTGTCGGGGCCGATGACGGTCGACCCTTCGAGGATGCAGCCACGCTCGATGACGGTGTCCGGGGCGATACGCACACTGTCGTCGACGGTCGTCGACTCGGGATCGCCGAACGTGACGCCCTCGAGCATGAGCCGCTCGCGAATACGCCGCCGCAGGACCGTCTCGGCCGCGGCCAGCTCTACTCGCGTGTTCACGCCCATCCCCTCGCCCGGATCGGGCGTGCAGAACGCCGCGACGCGCTTTCCCGCGGCGATGGCGGCGTCGACGATATCGGTAAAGAACACCTCACCCGTCGCGTTCGGCCGGAGCGTCGCGACAGCCGCACGCAGCCAGGCAAGATCGATGGCGTACGCCCCGAGGTTCGACTCGGGCAGCCGGCGCTCCTCGGGCGACGCGAGGCGGGCCTCGACGATGCGCCGAACGTCGCCGCCGTCGTCACGGACGATCCTGCCGTAGGTGTTCTCCATCCCCACCGTGGCGGTGAGCAGCGCGATCGCGGCGCCACGCTCGGCGCGCAACGATCGGAGAGCGTCGAGGGTCGCGGCGCTGAGGGTCGGCGTGTCGCCGTAGAGGACGAACACCTCGCCGTCGCGCGCGTCGGTCGCTTCGATCGCGACGCGGACCGCGTCACCGGTGCCACGCATCTCCCGCTGGATCGCCACCGCCGTTCCCGGCGGAAGGAGGGCCCGCGCCCGGTCCTCGATGTCCGGTGACAGGACGACGAGCGGCCGGGCACCCGCCGCCGCCGCCGCGTCGAGCGACCAGCGGAGCAGCGACTTGCCCGCGCAGAGGTGCAGGATCTTCGGGGTCTTCGAGCGCATGCGCTTGCTCTGACCCGCGGCGAGCACGAATGCGAGATGCGGCGCACTCATCTACTGGGGGCGGCGGATCAGCGGGCGGGCTGGGGCGCCAGGATTCGAACCTGGGATCGAGGATCCAAAGTCCTCTGCCTTACCACTTGGCCACGCCCCATCGACGGGCGCTCACGATGCGCGGCATGGCGCAAGTCTAGGTGGGGGCTAGGCGGCCGACTGACCGTTCGAGCCCGGCGGACGTTTGCCGCGTTTGATGAGCTCGGCGACGCGCCGGCCACCCTTGCGGCCGAGCTGCGCGTAGCCCTCACTGCCGAGCTGGCTCTTGCGAGCCTCCCCGCCGCGACGGCCGAGCTGGGCGTAGCCCTCACTGCCGAGCTGACCCTTGCGGGCCTCGCCGCCCTTGCGACCGAGATCCGCGTACCCACCGGCGCCGAGCTGCTTCTTCCGAGCCTGACCGCCGCGCCTGCCGATCTCCCGATAGAACTCCGGGCCGTGCTTGGTCGCCGTCTTCTTGCCACCCTTGCGTCCGGCTTGGCGGACGCTCGTGTCACTGCTCTCGTCCACCGGTAAAGGGTAAGAGGACAGCGCTCGCTCGGACGGCTCGCTCGCCGGTCGAGCCGAGCGGTCGCGCTCTCGCATCGAGGCCCTGCCCCCGCAGGATGCGTGCGAGGCGGAGCGCATCCGCACGCGAATCCGCGACCGCGAACAATGACGGTCCGCTCCCCGACAGCGTGAGCGTCACTCCTTTCGATCCGGCGATCAATCGCGCCTCGCCGATGTCCCGGCAGACCCTGCTCGCGGCGTCGAGGAGATCGTTACGAACTTGCGCCCGGATCGTCGCAGGAGTGACGTGTCCATCGTCGAACGCGCGCGCCACGGCTGTCGTGGCGGCGCCGTCGCTCCATTCGTCAGGCCGCAGGGCGCGGAAGACGTCGGCGGTCGCCACTCGCGCAGCGACGCGCACCAGGACGATCCAGAGCGCCTCGGCCGGCGACGGCAGCGCCCGGACCCGCTCGCCGCGGCCTTCGACCAGCGCGAAGCACGCCCCGGATGCGAAGAACGGGACATCCGATCCGACGCTCGTCGCGACAGACCCCAAGTCGGCGTCGACGCGCCACGCCCGCGCGAGCCCACGCAAGATCGCGCCCGCGTCGCTCGAGCCGCCGCCGAGCCCGGCGGCGACCGGGATGCGCTTGGCGACGCGGACGTGCGC
>JALYLX010000044.1 GCA_030773995.1 Chloroflexota bacterium | reverse complement strand
GTGCGCAGCTGCGTCCCGCAGTTGCGCATTCATGAAACGCTTCCGCAGCATCGAGCGCGCCGCGGGGATCGCGGACGAGCCGCCGGTGCACACGACCTCGATCACGTCCGCAGCTCGTACGCCGCTTCGCTCGAGCACTTGCGTCAGCGCTGCGTCGACACGTACGAGCAGCGGCGCGATGGCAAGCTCGAAGGCCCGGCGGGATGCTTGTTGGTCGATGTCGATCGCGCCGCGATGGAAGCTGAAGAGCGCCAGCTGAGCAGACGAGAGGTCGATCTTCGTCGCGTCGACCGTCGCGAAGAGCTCGTAGCCGAGCTGCAGCTCGATGGCGCTGCGCAATGCCGCGAGCTCGCGCTTCGGCGCGCCGAGCGATTGGAGATCGTCGAGGGCGTCGAGGATCGGCTTCTCGTTGAGCGCCGAGAGCGCCCGCCAGTCGCCGATGGCGCTGGTGATGAATCGCGGCAGGATGAGCCGCTTCGGGCCCCATTGCTTCTCCGCGCCGAGGTGCGGCGCGACTAGCTGATCGATGAGCAGCTGCGTGAAGCGGTCACCCGCGACGTCCACGCCCGCTGTACCGAGGACGCCGATATTGCCCTCCTGACGGCGCGTTAGACAGAGGTCGAGGGTCCCCCCGCCGAAGTCGAACACGAGGGTCAGGCCCGCGGGCACGTCCGCAGCGAGGGCCGCGGCGACAGGCTCCTCCAGGAATCGGACCTCGTCCAAGCCCGCGAGGCGCGCGGCTTGCTCTAGACGGGTCTGTGCACGCTCCTCGACCTCCGCTCCACCCACGAACTCCACCGGCCGCCCGACGGTCGCCGACGTCGGTCGGGTGCCAGTGAGCTCTGCGACCCGGTCGAAGATGCCCGACAGGATCATCGCGATCAGATCCTCGAGGCCGCGCTCGTCGCCGAACACGTTCGTGTGCGAGAGCAGCGGATCGCCCAGGAATGTCTTCAGCGATTGGAACAGCCGGCCGGGAGAGGACGTGTCCGCGAGGACGATCACGTCCACACCGGTCGCCTGGCGTGGATTGCTCGAGACCATGCGGATGCCGAGCGACTTGTACTCACGGCGGACCGGGCCGCGCGCCCGGTTGTCGGCGAGGAACGACTGGATCGCCGGATGACCGATCTGTGCCGTTCCATCGCGGCGGACGTACAGCACCGTCGGCATCGTGTCGCCGCCGATCGGGTCGATCGGCAGCAGCCGGACGCCGTCGCCATCGGCGACCGCGACAGCACTGTTCGACGTTCCAAAGTCCAGCCCGACCCGGAGCTCGCTCACCTCAAGAGAATGCGCCAATGACAGGCGACGGCGCGCGTCCGGCCGTTGTCATCGCCGAGGATGACGCGGACATCGCCCGGATCCTCGAGGAGACGCTGCGCGCCGATGGCCTTGTCGAGCCGGTCGTCGTATCGAACGGTGCCCTCGTGGTCGACGCTGTCATCAACTCGGGCGCGCGGCTTCTGATCCTCGACGTCCAGATGCCCGGCGCGAGCGGTATCGATGTCTACGACGTCGTACGCAACCACCCCGCCCTGGCGGGCGTTGCGGTCCTGTTCGTGACCGCGAACCCCGAGATCGCGCGCGACACGCTGCGAGGCAACGCCCCGCGCGAAGTGATCGCGAAGCCGTTCGAGCTCGACTTGCTCATGGCGAAGGTGCGCGAGCTGCTGCGGACAGAGATCAGCGAGCCCGCGGCCTAGGACCGAGCCCGCGGCCTCCCGCGCAGCGTCGCAGCAACGAGGGCCCCCGAAAGCGCAGGGGCAGGAGCCCCTGAGCGCGAAGCGCACCCGCAGGCGGCGAAGCTTTCAGGGTTTCTAGAACGGCGGCCAGGGCACCGCCATCCGGTACGGGTCGGGCTGAGGGAAGACCTTCGTTCGGATGAGCCGATCGAGGCGCGTGTTCAGCGCGCGCATCTCGGCCGTTGAGATCAGGCGCTGCAGCGATTCGCAGAGCGGGCCGTCCAGCTTCACCCGCAGCGACCGCAGCACGTCGACCTCCGCGGGCGTGATGGGCTCACCGCGCCAGTCCCAGAGGATCGTGCGCAGCTTTGGCTCGGCGGCGAAGCAGATCCCGTGATCGACGCCGTAGACGTGACCTCCAGGCACCGGCAGGAGATGGCCGCCCTTGCGATCGGCGTTGTTCACGACGGCGTCGAAGAGCGCGATGCGGCGCAGGCGTTCGTCCGGGTCGTTCACCATCTTCCACACGTCAGCGTTCTCGTCGATGTCGACCCACAGCTGCGCCATGCCCTCGCCGAATGGCCCGTCGCCGCGGGTGACCGTCGGCGGCACGATGTCCCATCCACTTGCTTCTGACACGAGGTACGCGGCGTGCTCGCGCTTCCACAGCGTGCCGTCAGGAAAGTCCTCGAGCGGCCGTTCGCCACGGACGGGCTTGTACACGCAGGTCGCGCTGGCCGCGCCGTCGGTCACGGTGCCGAGAAAGCTCGCATTCGACGCCGTCACGATCCGGCCACGGACCGCGAGCGTTCCGCGCTCGAGGAGCCGGAGTGTCGCATTGCGGTCGAAGCCCGTCACCCCTCAAGTGTGCGACCGATACTCGACGCATGGTGGACCGTGTTGCCGTCATCGGCGCCGGGGCCGCGGGCCTGACCAGCGCCCGCTGGCTGATGGCTGCGGGTCTCGAGCCCACGGTCTTCGAGCGAACGGGCGCCGTCGGCGGGCTCTGGCGCCCAGACACGGGCCTGGCCTATCCGTCCCTACGCACGAATACGTCGAAGCAGAAGACAGCGTTCTCGGACCTCGCGTTCGACGCGGCGCTTCCCGACCACCCGTATCGCGATCAGGTGCTCGCGTACCTCGAGCGCTACGCCGACGTGACCGAGGTACGGTCGCGCATCCGGTTCGGCCATGAGGTGGCCGCCGTCAGCCCCCGCCCAGATGGGCCAGATGGGTGGACGGTGGATGGCGAAGCGTTCGATGCGGTCGTCGTCGCCTCGGGTCTCTTCGCCCGCGAGGTCGAGCCACGGCTGGGCGACCGCAGCCGGTATCGCGGGACGATCGTTCACTCGCGCGAGTACCGAGATCCCACGGCGTTCGCCGGGAAGGATGTCGTGGTCGTCGGTGCGGGATCGAGCGGCGCCGATATCGCGGTCGAGCTCGCCGACGTCGCGAGATCGGTCAGCATCGCCGTCCGCGAGATCCCGACGTTCACGCCGCGGCATCATCGCGGCCACCCGTACGACCACGGCGCGACGCGCCTTGTGCAGATCCTGCCGCGTCGTGTCCGCCGGTGGCGGGCGCGGCGGATCCTCGCGGAGGAATACCGCAGGCGCGGCCTGCGGCTCGGGCGGGTCAGCCTGAACACGACGCCGGGTACCGATCTCCTGGATGAGCTCGCGCGCGGCCGCATCACCATCCGGCCGGCGCTCGTGGCAGTCGATGAGGCCGGCGTGCTCTTTGCCGACGGTACACGGATCGATGCCGACGCGGTCGTGCTCGCCACCGGCTACGCCGCCGAGTTCCCGTTCCTGCCGCCAGGCGTCCCTGCCAGGATCGACGGCGCACTCGAGCTGTACCGGCTCGTCTTCGCCCCGGGTGTCGCCGGACTGTCCTTCGTTGGGATGACCCGAGTGTCCGGTCCGGTCTTTCCGGTCGCCGAGCTACAGGCCCGGTGGGTCGCTGCGGTCCTCGCCGGCCATGCGGTGTTGCCGTCTGCCGAAGTGATGCGCGATGAGGTCAAGATCCGGATCGGTCGCGCGCATGCGATGGGCGACGATCAGATGCGGGTCGAGCTGCTTCCATACCTCGACGACATCGCGGCCCGCATCGGCGCGAAGCCATCGCTCGCGCGGCATCCGGGCTTGCTCGTCTCGCCGGTGAGCGCGCGGGACTACCGCGCATAAACTGCGCGAGCCGTGAACGCCAAGCAGCTCGCCGACGAGCTCCGCCCGAAGGTGCGCGCATCCATGAACGAGGTGCGCTCTGGTCTCGAGCGACTTTCGCGCGTGCCGTCGATGAGCGCACCCGGCTACGACGCCGCTCCCGTCCGCGAGACCGCGAAGCTGACCGCCGAGCTGTTCACGGCGGCCGGCGTGAACGCGCGGGTGCTCGAGACGGAGGGTGCGCATCCCGCGGTCGTCGGCCGCGCGGAAGGTCCGAAGGGATCGCCGACGGTCCTCCTCTACGCCCATCACGACGTGCAGCCGCCGGGACCGCGCGACCGGTGGCAGACGGACCCGTTCACTCCGACAGAGCGCGACGGCCGCCTCTACGGGCGCGGCGTCGCCGACGACAAGGCCGGCATCGCAGCCCATCTCGCGGCACTGCGGGCCTACGGTGGAACGCCGCCGTGCACGGTCGCCCTCTTCATCGAAGGAGAGGAGGAGTCCGGCTCTGCGCACCTCGTGGACTTCCTCAACGCCGAACAGGACACGCTCCGCTGCGACGCGGTGATCATCGCCGACTCGGCGAACTGGCGGATCGGCCAGCCCGCGATCACGACCACGCTACGCGGCAACGCGCTTGTCACGGTCGAGCTGCGGGTGAGCGACCACGCCGTGCACAGCGGGGGGTTCGGTGGCGCGGTACCGGACGCGCTCATGGCTTTGGCGCGGCTACTCGCGTCGCTGCACGACGACCTCGGTCGCGTCGCCGTGCCCGGGCTCAAGAGCGACGACGCCGACCCGCTTGATCTGACGGAGTCCGAGCTGCGGGGCTGGGTCGGTACGCGACCGTCGGTCAAGCTCATCGGCGACGGCTCGCTGACATCCCGACTCTGGCGCAAGCCGACCATCTCCATCATCGGCCTCGACGCGACGCCGGTGAACGAGGCATCGAACACGCTCTGGCCGGTCGCGGCGGCACGGCTGTCGATGCGCGTGCCGCCCGGTCAGGATGCGAAGGTGGCGCAGGACGCGCTCGTGAGGCACCTGGAGTCGCACGCGCCGTGGGGCGCGGAGCTGACGATCACCCGCGGCCCGACGGGCGAGGCGTTCACCGGCTCGACGACCGGGCCCGCGTACGCCGCGCTGAAGGACGCGCTCGGCGCGGCGTGGGATCGCGAGGCGATCGACATCGGCCAGGGCGGGAGCATCCCCTTCCTGTTCGACTTCGCGCGGACCTTCCCTGGCGCGGCGCTGCTCGTCACGGGAGTCGAGGATCCCGAATCCAACGCACACTCGGAGAACGAGAGCCTGCATCTGGCCGAGTTCGAGAACGTGTGCGTCGCCGAGGCGACGTTCCTCGGTCTCTTCGGAGCGTCCGGGCGGGGCTGATGCTCCGCGGCATCCTCACGCTCCGCTGCCCGCGCTGTCATCGCGGCGCCCTGTTCAGCGGTCTCCTCGACATGCCGGAGCGGTGCCCGGTCTGCGGGCTGATGTACGAGCGCGAGCACGGCTACTTCGTCGGCGCGATGGCGCTCAGCTATGGACTCGCCGTCGGTCTCGTGGCGATCCTGTTCTTCGCCGTGCTCGCGATCACCCACTGGGCGCTCGAGTGGGTGCTCCTCGTGGCGAGCGTCGCGTTTCTTCCCCTTGCGCCGCTCTGCCTTCGCTACTCACGGGCCATGTGGATCTACCTCGACCGGCGGATCGATCCACATGACGCGCAGGATCGCTAGCGCCGCATGGGCCCGGCATGGCATCTGCGGCGCGGCGATCGCGTGATGTTCCGTGACCGGATGGCCGCCGGGCGTTCGCTCGGCGAACGGCTGCGCGAAGAGCGGCTTGAGGACCCGGTCGTCCTTGGGCTGCCGCGCGGCGGCGTCGCGGTGGCGGCCGCTGTCGCCGAGGCGCTGGGCGCCCCCGTCGACATCGTCGTCGTCCGCAAGCTCGGCGTGCCGTGGCAGCCTGAGCTCGCGTTCGGGGCGGTGGCACCCGGGGTCGTCGCGCTGCGCGAGGACGTGATCGCCGCCGCCGGATTGCAGCGCCCCGAGATCGAGGCCGCGGCCGCGCGCGAGTCCGCGAAGCTCGAGCAGCTCGCGGGCACGTATCGCGGCGACGTTCCGCCGGTGTCGCTGCGCGGCCGGACCGCGGTCATCGTCGACGACGGGCTCGCGACGGGCGCGACCGCGACCGCCGCCGCGCGCTCGGTCAGGCGCGAGGATCCGACGCGCGTCATCGTTGCCGTGCCGGTATGCGCCGCGCAGACGGCGACCGCGCTGCGGCGCGAGGTCGACAGCGTCGTCTGCCTCGGGGAGTACAGCGACTTCCACGCGGTCGGCCACTACTACGAGGACTTCGGATCGGTCCCCGACGCCGAGGTCCGCGAGCTCATCGTGCGGAGCCGCCGTGCGCATCTCGGTCGATAGCGGATCGATCGAGGGGGACCTCGTAGTGCCCGATGGCGCGCGCGGCATCGTCGTCTTCGCGCACGGCAGCGGCAGCTCGCGTCACAGCTCACGCAACAAGCACGTTGCGGCGGTGCTGCAGGCCAGCGGCCTCGGCACGCTCTTGTTCGACCTGCTGACCGCGGCCGAGGAGTCCCTGGACGAGCGCACCCGCGTCCTGCGATTCAACATCGGGCTGCTCGCGCAACGGCTCGTCGCGGTCACCGACGCGCTCGAGGATGCGCCGTCCGCGCAGGGGCGTCCGGTCGGCTACTTCGGCGCCAGCACCGGCGCGGCCGCGGCACTCGTCGCGGCCGCTGACCGCCCGGCGGTGCGCGCGATCGTGTCG
>JALYLX010000043.1 GCA_030773995.1 Chloroflexota bacterium | reverse complement strand
GCCGAGGACGGCCGCGGGAGCCAGGTCGTGAAGCGGAGGATCGCGAGCGAGAAGATCCGGAAGAGGAGCGCGATCTCCGGTCCGAAGCCGCCCGGCGCGACGAGGGTCAGCGAGCGCCAGGCATCCGGGTGGACGATCGCGGTCACTGCGGCAATGCCCCCGCCGAGCGAGTGCCCGACCAGGTGGGGCCGGTCGAGACCGAGCCCACGGCGGACGCCGTCCACGACCGCTGGGTAGAAGGGATCGAGCGGATCGAAATACCGAGCGCCCTTGACAGCGGTGCTGTCGCCGAATCCCGGCAGGTCGAATGCGATCGCGCGCCGGCCAGATGCGGCGACGCGCTCGATGGTCTCGATCCAGTTCTCGGCCCAGCCTCCGACCCCGTGCACGAAGAGCACGGCTTCGTCGCCCGATCCGTCCTCGATGACGCGGATGCGCGAGCCCACAGCCTCGATCGTCGACGTACGCATTTCTCCATAATGCGCTCGTGCTCTTCTACTACGTCTGCACCAAGGGTGAGGTCCTTCACCGGCAGGCCTACCCGCAGGGCGCACAGTCCAAGGACGCGGACGTCTACAAGTGGGTCACCCTGTTCTCGGCCTCACCCGCAGTGTGCCAGCGCCAGCACGACGGCGTGCACGCCTGGCGGCCCGACGAGGGCGGCGACGAGGAGCGGGTCGTGCGCGGCTTCGCGGTCCTGCAGTGGGACCGCAAGGGCTTCGAGGCCGACCGGCCGCAGCCGGAGATCGGCGAGAAGTTCGGATCGCGCTGGGGGCCGGCGCTCGTGCTCGAACGCAGCGAGGATCCGGTCACGGGCGCGTACTTCCTGCTCAAGCTC
Organism: Chloroflexota bacterium; assembly: GCA_030773995.1. Taxonomy (GTDB): domain Bacteria; phylum Chloroflexota; class Limnocylindria; order P2-11E; family P2-11E; genus UBA4735. The sequence continues at coordinate 15,088 of JALYLX010000043.1, read as the reverse complement.
TTCCCGCACGGGTATCACGGAAAGCACGAGGAGATCGGGAGCAAGCGCACCGACGTCGACGCGAAGAGGCTGATCCCGGCCTGACCGCGGGCGGCTACGGCGCGGCGGGCTCTCCGTTGGCATGCTCTCGGTGCGCGACGTGATGCATGTGCTCGTGGGCGTCCTCCGGCGCTCGCGGCGGGTAGAACAGCCCGGCGACGTAGAACTTGGCCGGCGACTGCGCGTACGCGGACACAAGGATGTGTACGTCGTATTTCTCGAACAGTGGCCGGCCCCAGGTCTCGCGGAACTTCGTTGCCCATTGCTGACCATGTCGCTCGCGTGACGCGCGGGCCATTTCGTGCAGCTCCCAGTCGAGGACCGGCAGCTCGTGGGGACCGGTGCAATCGTCGCTGTCGCATCTGAATCGCAGCCGCAGGGGCAGCTGGAGGACATCCGACTCGTAGATCGCCGGGCGGATGAAGCCGGCCGTCGCCGCGCCGTCGCGGGCGAGCGCCTGCAGCGACTCGAGCGAACCGCGCAGGTGCGGCCGCACGAACGGCCACCGCAGCCGCCAGCCGTCCTTCGGATCCACATACGCCGTCGCAACGATCTCGCCGTTCACGTTGCGCGACTCCGGACGCGGGTCGCGGTCGGCCGGCGTTGTCGCGACGTGGATCCACGACCAGCGAAGGATGGGTGGGTCGGTGTCCGCACCCTTCCATGGGAACGGGCTCAGGCGTTCGAGCCGGCCGCTCTCGCGATCGACGCCGATGACCCCGGGCCGCTCGACCGGAAAGGAATCCGCCGCGACTGTCTTGGCGAGCACCAGCATGTCGCGTTCGGTGGCCGAATCTTCCACCGACCCACAATACGTGGCGATGCTGCGTGAAGGGCTCGCGGCGGAATTCCCGTTCGCGAAGCGGGCCGTCGATCGCCTGCTCGCGGCCATGCGATCTCCACACGTCTCGCGCGAAGCACCGCTCTGGGCCGCGGTCTCGGCATTCGGCGCCAGCTGGGCCGTCGGCGCGAGCGGTCAGGTCTTCGCGACCGGCCTCCGCGTTGCGGGCCTGCGCGACCCGGCGTCATGGCTCGCGGGCGGACTCGCCATCCTCGGGTACGCGCTTGCGGTCGCCGTTGCCCTCCGGGCCGGTGGCCGGCGGGGCCTCGCGTGGTACCTCGCGATCCTCGCGATCCGGATCGTGATCCAGGTCGCGACCGCGCTGCCAGGGTTCCTCACGTTCTGCGAGCGCAGCGGTGACAACTGCACATGGATGCAGTTCGTCGTGCCATACGTGTACCTCGTCGTTGGCTTCGTACTGGGCGCGGGTGTGGTCATGGCCGTTCGATCGGCGCCCCTTGGCCCGAACGCGTTCCTCAGCGGGGCGGGCGCCTTTTCGCTCCTCGTCACCCTGGTGGGCCTCCTCTTTTTCTTCGTCCAGCCGCAGGATGTGGTTGCAGCCAGCGCGATCACCTTCGGGCTGAATGGAGGCGCCGCCTTCGCCGCCGGGATCGTCTTGCGCATCCGCTCCGCGCGGTTCGCCCCGGCAGCGTTCGTGACCGCATTGCTCCTCTTGACGTGGCTCGCGGCGGCGGGTCCATTCGTCCTTTTGGTGCCACAGGGCGGCGCGTCGCAGCCGGCGGCGCTCTACCTATCGGGCCTGACCAACACGCTCGCGCTCGGCGTCGGCTGGTTCGCGACCGACAGGCGTCAGCGCGCGCGTACGACCGCCGCCGCCTGATGTAGGTGCGCGGCCGCGTGCAGGCCGATGAACAGGATCCAGCCGCGAGCGTCCAGCTCGCCCAGCTCCTCGTGAGGCAACGTCGGCCCGCCCGCGGCGAGGACCCGCGCGGTCGCGAGCCGCTCCTCCGCTGCGCGGATCTCAGCGAGCAGCGCGTCGCGTGTCGCGACGGCATCGCCCGGCTCGCCATACGGCACGTGCACGTCCTTGGGCACACGACCGAGCGCGAGCGAGCGGGCGACAACGTGCGCGGCCTCGTCCATCCGCAACGCGTGACCGGCGATCTCCGCGATCGACCAGAGCTCGAGGCCCGCGATGCGATGCAGCGCGGCTTCGTCCAACGACGACACGCCCAGCCGCAGGCCGGTCAGCGCGTCCCGCACCGCGGCGACGATCTCGTCCATCGAGTGCGCGTCCGCGATGGACTGCAGCGTGGCGCCGGCGCGGACCTCGTCGAGGACCGTCGCCGCGGAGAATCCGGCGAGTGGCACGTGCCTAGGATGACAGTGTGCTGACCGAGAAGGAGCTCAACCTCGCGCGAGAGCATCCGCGGGGCACTGAGCAGCGGACGCTCGCGCCATATCGCGCCGCGCTGAATGACCTCGCGGCATACGCTGCTCTCTCGGCGCGGGATCGTGACGCGATCGTGCGCTGGGCGGCGATCCGCTGCGCGGTGCGCGACCGGTTCGGCGTCGATCGAGACACATCGAACCTCGCGGAGCCACTCATCCCGGCCGCGAGGCTGCGTGCGCACGTGCTCGCTGGCGAGGCGAAGGCCGCCCGTCGCGAGGTGCCGGACGATGGCGGCGATCTGCTCGCGCTGGTCGCGCGGATCCGAGGCTAGGCCGGCACCCTCTCGCGGAGGGGCGCGAGGAGCTCGAGGGTCGCGTCCATCTCGTCTTCGGTGTTGAAGTGATGCGGCGAGAGGCGGACCAGGCCGGGCCGGAAGTCGACGATGCAGCCCTTCGACCGCAGCGCCTCAACCACGGACGCGGGCTCGGAGTGGCGAAGTGTGACGATCGGTGTGCGGCGCGCGGCCTCGCGCACGCAGCCAAGACGCCAGCCCTGTGCCAGCGCGCCCTCGACGAGGCGCTGCGAGAGGAGCATGTGGCGCTCCCGGACGGTCTCGACGCCGATCTCCTCCAACAGCGCGATGCCGGCCCGCGCGGTGTATGCCGCCGCCACGGCCGGCGTGCCGTACTCGAACCGCCGCGCCGTCGGTGAGAGGTCGATGTGCTGCACGTCGAACGCGAACGGGTCGCGCATCGCCCACCAGCCGAGGGCGGATGGCTTTGAGGCGGCGATGCGGTCGCGGCGGGCGTAGAGGAAGGCCATGCCCGGTCCGCCCATGAGCCACTTGAGCGTCCCACCGACGAGGAAGTCGACGCCCGACGCGTGGACGTCGAATGGGATCGCGCCGATGGACTGGTACGCGTCCACGACCAGCGCCGCGCCCTTGCGGTGACAGAGCTCGGCGAGCCGCGTGACGTCCTGGATATAGCCGCTCGTGTAGTACGCGTGGCCGGTGCACACGAGGGCGGTGTGCTCGTCGACCGCGCGCTCGAACAGCTCGAGCGGGACCGTCACGCCATCCAGGCTGTGCACGAACTCGACCTCGACGCCGGCCTTCTCGAGCGCGAGCCAGGTGTGGCCGTCGGTCGGAAAGTCGAGATCGGAGACGACGACTTTGTTGCGCTTGCCGTAGTCGAACGACGACGCGATCGTGACGAGCGCGGCGGACACGGCCGGCTCGAGCGCGATCTCGTCGACGTCGGCGCCGAGCACCCGCGCGAAGTCCGCGCGCAGCTCGTCGAGCTGCTCGACCCAGTGCTGGTACCACGCCCGGCCGCCCAGCTCGGTCCACGTGCGCGCGTACTCCTCGAGCGCCGCGGCGCCACGCTTGGGCAGCGGCGTCAGCGAGCAGCTGTTGAGGTAGGTGTAGTTCTCGGTGATCGGGAACTCTGCCCGCCACCGCTGGACATCACCAGCCGACGGCATAGCTCTCCCGGCGGGGGTCAGCGCCGCCCTCGAGCGCGCCATTCTCGAGACGGCGCACCGCGCAGACCCCGGCACTCGCGGGCGTGAAGTCCGGCATGTCGCGGATGATGTGGCCGAGGGCTGCCAGACCGTCGCGCACGTCACGCCGCACGCGGCCCTCGACTTGCAGCACCCCGGGCTCGTACGCATGCGGGAAGAACGTCCACGGGAAGCTCCTCGAGATGACCCGCGGCGCCTCGATCGCCGCCTGGGTGTTCATCCCGAAGTCCACGATGTTGCAGACCACCTGGACCATCGCTTGGGACTGGGCGTCCTCGCCGGGGCAACCGAATGGCATGAGCGGCGCGCCGTTCTTCATCAACAACGCGGGGTTCGGGGTGAGCCGCGGCCGCTTGCGCGGCGCGATGGCGGACGGATGGCCCGGTGTCGTCCACAGCTGCGCTCCCCGCGTGGACACGATCATCCCGAGGCCGGGGATGAGCGGCGCGCCGAGGCCGGGATCCGACGGGGTGGCGGAGAAGGCATTCCCTTCACTGTCCAGCGCGCAGACGTAGGACGTGTCGGGCGCGCCGATACCCTCGGCGACACGTGGGACGTAACCCCTCGGACCGGTGCGGCCCTCGTACTTCCAGGGATCGCCCGGCAGCGGCAGCTCCGGCCACGCCCGGTCGTCGCGGATCAGCGCACGGCGCTCGTCGGCGTACGCCTTGTTCAACAGCCCGCGGATCGGAACGTCCACCTGCTCGGGATCGCCGAAGAATCCCTCGCGGTCCGCGCAGGCGAGCTTCATCGCCTCGGTGTAGCGATGGAGGAACGCCAGCGAGCCCGGCCCGAGCGACGCGATGTCGTACCCCTCCAGGAGGTTGAGGGTCATCGGCACGAGCGGGCCCTGCGACCACGGCCCGCAGGCGTAGACGTCGATGCCGCGGTACGTCGAGTGGACCGGTGTCTCGATCGACACCCGATACGACGCCAGGTCCCCGAGCGACAGGGCGCCTCCCTCGCGTTGCATGTGCGCGATGATCTCGCGTGCGATGTCGCCGGTATAGATCGCGTCGCGTGCAGCCATGATCGCGGCGCTCCGACCTCGCGGCGCGTGCGCCGATTCGATACCCACGAGACGGCGGAAGAGATCCCCAAGCTCGCGCTGCACGAGCAGCTCCCCCACCTGCGGCGGCCGACCGTTCGGGAGGAACACCGCCGCACTGGAGGGCCATTGGCGAAGGCGGTCTTGCAGCATGGAGATCGCGCGAGCGAGCCGCGGGTATACCGGAAACCCGTCGCAGAGCTCGATCGCCGGCGCGAGGACCTCCGCGAGCGTGAGGCGTCCGTGCCGGGCGAGCGCGGTGAGCCAGGCGTCACAGGCCGCGGGTGTCACCGAGCGGGGCGTGCCGATCGGCATGTCGTCTCCGTACTTCGCGCGATATCCGTCGAGGTCAAGCGATGCGGGCCACCGGCCCAGGCCGTCGATGCTCTCAGGCGCGGCCATACCCGGGCGGTAGACGATGATCGGCGCCACGCCACCGAAGTCGGTGAGGTGTCGCTCGAGCACGTTGAGCGCGATGCCCGCCGCGACACCGGCGTCGATCGCGCTGCCGCCGCGCGGGAACATCCGCAGCCCAGCGAGCGATGCGAGGTAGTGGCACGAACTCACCATGTGCTTCGAACCAAGGACCGCCGGGCGGCCCTCCGTGACGCCAATGGGCGGCGCGGTGTTCTCCACCGCGATCTCGCGCATGCGCTCGCACGATAGCGCCACGGACCGGAGCTAGGCTTTCACGGTGCATCTGTACGCGCATCGCGTCGAGCCCTTCGACAACGGCATGTACATCCTCGCGGACGATCGCGGGGACGCGATCCTCATCGACCCGTCACGCGGCGAGCGCGAGGCGATGGCCACGATCCGCGACCACGGTCTGTGGCTCGTCGAGATCGTGAACACGCACGGCCATCCGGACCACGTCTTCGACAACGCGCGCGTACAGGAGGAGACCCGAGCCCGCATCGCGATCCATTCAGCTGACGCGTACCGCCTCGATCCAGGGTCCGCGCCCCCGAGCCAGATGCGGCCCCCGCAGAGCATCGCCGACGACCTCATCGCGGAGGGCGCGCTCACGTACGTGCGCGACCTCGAGCTGCAGGCCATGCACACGCCTGGGCACACCGAGGGATCGGTGTGCCTTTACCTGCCGAAGGAGGGCGTCCTCTTCAGCGGCGACCTCCTGTTCGCCGGCAACGTCGGCCGCATCGACCTGCCGGGCGGCGACGCGACGCAGATGGAGGCGAGCCTTGCACGCGTCGCCGCGTTGCCTCCGGCCACGCGCGTGTTCCCCGGCCACGGGCCCGCCACGACCATCGGTGACGAACTCGAGTGGCTCAGGGGATTCCGCTTCGCGTGATGGGCCGGCGCGTCCGTCCATTCGCCGAACAGGATTACACGGCGTACGCCCGGATCGCGAGCATCGCACAGGGCGAGCGCATCAATGCGGCGGAGGCTCGGGCCACGGACGCGCGTTGGGATCCGACGCGCTACGACCGGCTACGTGTGGTCGCGGTCGACGAGGAGGACGCCCCGCTTGGGTACGGCGAGATCCGTCAGGAGCCCAGCCGCGTCGACCCGCGCAGGTACTTCATCCGCCTCGGCGTCGACCCGGCGTCGCGGCGCCGCGGGATCGGCGCCGCCATCTGGGAGCGGCTCGCGACCGAGCTCGGGAAGCGCAGGGCGGAGGTGGCGTGCCTCTGGGCGTTCGACGCGACCGCCTGCCAGACGTTCATCACGAAGCGCGGCTTCGTGGAGGTCACGCGCACGTACGCACAGGTTCGCGCGATCGCGTCGGCGCCGCTCCCGACGCCGGCGCTCGAGGAGCGCGTGACGAGCACGGGCATCCAGATCACGACGCTCGCCGCGGTCCGTGACGCCTTGGGCGAGGACGCCCTCGAGCCAGTCTGGGAACTCCACTCGGCGTGCCGGCTCGATCACGCGGCCCTCGGCCGCGCGACCCCGCAGCCCTTCGCGGAGTGGCTCTCGGACAACGTGACCGACGCGGCCGCGCTGCCGGACGCGTACTTCGTCGCGCTGGATGGCGCGCGGTACGTGGGCGTGTCGTCGGTCCGGCGAGACGGCGAGGACACGCTGCGTATCGGGATCACCGGCGTCCTCCCGGGCTATCGGCGCCGGGGCATCGCACGGCTCCTGACGGTCCGGGTCCACGCGTGGGCGAAGGCGCACGGCTCCAGCGAGATCCACACGGAGACGACGAAGGAGAGCACCGCGATGCTGGCCCTGAACGACTCGCTCGGCTATCCGATCGTCGCGAGCTGGGGCGGGTACGAGCTGCGGCTCGGCGGCTAGCCGGACTCGGCCCGCAGGCCTCGCAGCACGCGCATGAATATCGCGGCGGGCCACAACAGCACGAGCCCAAGCCCGAGCTCGTAGACCCCGGTCGACGCCATGGCGACATTTGCGAGCAACAGCAGCCCCAGCGTGCCACTGATGAGCCACGCCACGTACAGCTCACGGTCGCCCGGCCACAGTCGGCGCCACTCCGGCGTCAGCATCACGAGATCGACGAACACGACCGCGCCGAAGAGCGCCGAGGCGATGCGGATGGCCGCCGCCTCGTCGCCGACGATCCCGAACAGCGGTACCGGCGCGAGCGCGAGGAAGACCGACGCGAATGAGCGGTTCACGATCCGACGCAACCGCCACAGGTCGGTCACCGTCCAGGGCTGGCTCGGCTGCCGGAATGAAGCGAGCAGTCCGGCGAACCCGGCGAGGCTCAACGAGATGCCGGCCAGCGTGAGGAAGAACGGCTGGCCGGTCACGGCCTCGTTGAGGTTCCTGGTGGTCTTTGGCACTCGCGTGAAGCGCGGCGCCACGCTCCTCGAGGTACCGGGCGAGGCGCGCCCGGGCGCGAGCGTTGGCAGCGCCTCTGTCGACCCCGATGCCGCCGGCGTTCGCGATTCACGGGATTTCCCGCTGCCGTGGACTCCCGCCTGGATCCCCGCGGCGAGGATAGCTTGGGGCCCAAAGGCATCTTCATTGGAGTGCCAGAAACCACCAGGAACTTCAGCTAGTCCGCCACTCCAAGCACGTTGAACCCATTGTCGGCGAAGATCGTCGCACCCGTCACGCAGCGTGACAGCTTGCTCGCGAGGAACACCGCGACGTTCCCGACCTCCTCCTGCGTGACGTTCCGTCGCAACGGTGCCCTCTCCTCCATGAGGTCGCGCGCGGCGGAGATCCCCTTCACCGCGCTGCCGGCGAGCGTCTTCAGCGGCCCGGCCGATATCGCGTTGACCCGGATGTTCGACGGCCCGAGGTCCGCGGCGAGGTAGCGCGTCGCGGCCTCGAGGACGGCCTTCGCCAAGGCCATCGAGTTATAGCTCGGCACGACGCGATCGACAGCGTTGAACGTGAGGGACATGACCGAGCCACCGCCGGCCTTCTCGAACAGGGGAAGCGCCGCTTTGGTGATCGCGATGAGCGAGAACGCGCTCACGTCGATCGCGAGCTTCAGCCCATCGCGCGAGATCTCGTGGAACCGGCCGCGCAGGTCCTCGACCGCCGCGAAGGCCATCGAGTGCACGAGGACATCGGCCGTGCCCCACTGCTCGCCGAGCTTCCCGAAGAACGCGTCGATCTCCTCCTGCTTCGTGACGTCGCACGGCATGATCGGCATGCGCTCGTGGCCCGGCAGGGTCACGACGAGCTTCTCAACGTTCTCGCGAAGTCGCTCCGTGGCGTAGTTGAAGGCGAGCTCGGCGCCCTCGCGCTGGAATGCGGTCGCGATGCCCCAGGCGATGCTGCGCTGGTTGCCCACGCCCATGACGATCGCCTTCTTTCCGTCGAGCAGACCCACGCGTCACCTCCTCGCCTCGCGGCGTTGGCCCATGATGGCTCACGTGCGGCTGCACGTGCACGAGTTCGGTCCCGGCGCGGGCCGGACGGTCGTCGCGGTCCATGGCGTCACGGGAACGGGCCGCGGATTCCGCCGCCTCGCCGAGCGGCTGCCGGACTTCCGCTTCGTGTGCCCGGATCTGCGCGGTCATGGAGCCTCGACAAAGGATCCGCCGTGGGATCTTTCGGCGCACCTGCGCGATCTGCGCGAGACGCTCGATGGCCTCGGCATCGCGCGCGCTCCGTACATCGGCTTCAGCTTCGGCGGCCGGATCGGCGTCGAGCTCGTCGCCGCGGAGCGCTCGCGCGTCGAGAAGCTCGTGCTGCTCGATCCCGCGCTGCACCTGAGCCCGAAGCGCGCCTCCGCAGGGGCCGATGCGCTGCTCCTCGACGCGTCATACCCGTCGGTCGACGAGGCCATCGAGCAACGGATGGCCTCGGGCTTCGCGCCGTTCGCGCCGCGCGCCCACTGGGAGATGTGGGCCGAGGCGCTCGTGCAGGGCGACGATGGACGCTGGCGGCTGCCGCATTCCCGGGCGGCGGCCATCACGATCTGGAGCGAGATGGCCACCCCGCCGCCGCCGTTCGACCGTTGCCGGCTCCCGACGCTGCTCATCATCGGCTCGGAGTCGGACGTCGTCCGGCCGAAGCAGATCGACAGCTACAAGCACGCGCTCGCAGACTTCCTCGAGGTGAAAACGGTGCGCGCGAAGCATCAGGTCATCGGCGATGCGACCGACGAGGTCGCTGCGGTGATCGGTGCGTTCCTAGCGCGGTAGCGGCGCCATTGCGCTGGGCCAGCGCTGCAGGGGCGCGTCAGGGCCGTCGCGCGTCGCGATGACCTCGCAGGCAATGCGAAACGCCTTCACGATCAGCTCGAGCGGTAGCGATGGGGTCGCCGTCCCCGTGGTCATCTCCGGCGTCCCGGGCACGTGGAGATAGGTCGTCGGGAGCCGCACGCCGCGATCCGCCGCGTAGCGGAGCACGCCGTACAGCGTCGCGTTGCTCACGTAGGCGCCACCGTCCCACGACACGTGTGCGGGGATGCCCGCCCCGTTGATCGCCCGCGCGATCGCGCGGACCGGCGCGGTGGCGAGGAGCGCGTCCGGGCCATGTTCGTCGGCGTCGGACCGCTCGGCCGAGAGCGCTCGGTCCGCGTTGTCCGCCTGCCACGGGATATCGCCGATCGCGTGCGCGATCGCCTCTACGCTGATCGCCGGCCGGCCGAACGCGAGTCCCCCGATGATCAGGCCCGCAGCCGGTTCGCGCTCGAGCTCGCGCACGATCGTCCCGACCGAGTCGCGCCACACCACCGGCACGCGGAGCGCATCGATCCGCGCCGCGCCGGCCGCAACGCCGTGCAGCTGACGTGCGGCGTCCCAGGAGGGATTGATGCCGCGGCCGGCGAACGGCTCGAACCCGGTGAGCAGGATGCGCACGCACCGAGTCTGCGCCACACCGATACTCGCGCGCGTGAGCGCCGTCGACACCGACCCGGTCGCCGACCTGCTGCGCGGCGTTCCGTTCGTCAGAGGCGTCGACCCTCTGGACATCGCCCGCCTGCTCGGGCGCTCGCTTCGGTGCCGCGCTCGCGGCCGTCCGGTTGGTCGCGATCGCCGCCTGCGTCCCGGCGTGGAAGCTGATGGGTCTCCTATAGGCAGCGGCTAACAACCCGGTGGAAGAGGAGCTGCTCGGAGGGAACCAGAGCGCGAGCGTGAGGATCGGGGACACCGTCCACCGGCGGGCGGGTAGGTGGACTCCTGCGGTTCACGCACTTCTGGCACACCTCAAGCGGGTCGGGTTCGGCGCTGCCCCGGAGGCCCGCGGGATGGACGCGGGTGGTCGGGCGGTCCTGTCGTTCATCCACGGCGAGGTGCACGCGGGATGGCCGGACCCGCTGCCGCGGTGGATGTTCGAGGACGAGGCGACGCTGATCGCTGCAGCACGCCTCCTGCGGCGCTACCACGATTCACTCGATGGCTTCGTGCCGCCCCCGGATGCTCAGTGGCGGTTCGTGGCGCCCGGAACACATGAGGTGATCTGCCACAACGATTGGTCTCCCGGGAACGCGCTCTTCCGGGGGCACATCCCGATCGTCATGCTCGACTGGGACTCGGCGGGTCCTGGGAGCCGCGCGTGGGATCTCGCGAGCTCGGCCTATTCGTGGGTGCCCCTTAGTCCACGGATCACGCCGCCGAGCCTCGCCGACAAGGCTGCGCGATTCGCGCTGTTCTGTGACGCGTACCGCTCGGGCATCGCGAGGCAGCACGTGTTCGACACGCTCATCGAACTGCTGCCCGTTCAGGCTGATGTCATCCAGGCCGGGGCGGATGCCGGCGACCCTGGCTTCGCGAAGCTCGCCGGTTGGAACGTAGCGGCCGTTCTACGCGAGGATGCCGATCGTCTCGTCCAACAGCGAGACACGCTGTGCGGGACCACATGAGTCAGTGCCGCTCGAGGTCCGCCCGACGGATCCGCATGAGGTGCTCCGGGTCGGGCTCGTCCGGCACGCGTGCGTCCTTGAACCACACGAAACCAGCCTTCTCGTAGGCACGGATCGCGCTCGCGTTCTTCACGGACGGGCCGATGACGCACTCGTCGACGTCGTAGCGCGCAAAGACGACGTCGCGGAGGAACGCGCGGACGAGCGTCGGCCCGTGGCCCTTGCCGATCTCCGCCGGCTCGCCGATGAAGAGGTCGATCCCCGCGGCCGGCCCGTCGAGCGCGAGCGCCGTGCCGTACTCGTCGTGGTCGTCGATCCGGTAGCACTGGATGAACCCGATCGGCCGGCCGCGCTGGCGGATGAAGAAGATGTCAGTCGTGTCGTCGTCGCCTCGTATCCGCGCGCGGTACTTCTCGAGCTCGTCGTCGGGATAGGTGTCGCGCGGCGGGTCGGCCCACCACCGGCGCACGTGCTGCTCGAGGAGCCAGCGGCGGATCAGGGGAAGGTCCGGCTCCGTGAGCGCGGGGAAGTCGTACTCAGGCTCGAGCGTACTCACTGATGCCGAGCTTCTCGAGCGTCTCGGGCTTCGGCACCGCGTCGTCGGACCAGCCGCGGCTGCGGTAGTAGGCACGGACCTGCTCGGCGACATCGTCGGCGTCCAGCCGCACGCGCGACAGGACACCCGAGGTGTGCGGCTTCATGGCCTGCTCCGGCAGCGTGTCGTCGCTCGCACCGAAACCCTCGCGGTTGTTGAAGAGGCGCGCCAGGGTGAGCGACAGCTCGCCGATCTGCGCGAGCCCGGCTGTGTCGAGGCCCCACCCGGTCACCGCGTTCAGGATGTCGGTGAGCTTCGGATCGTCGTAGCGGAGGAAGAAGCACATCCCGACGGTGTTCTTCGCGGAGCGCGACGGGAGGTTCGAGTTCATGTGATCGCCGCCGGTCGGACTCGTTGCATAGCTCACGCGGACCTGCTTCCCGTACTCGGTGCGTTGCCGGGGATCGTGCATCGCCAGCTCCTGGCCGCGCACGGCGGTGAGGTGCTCCGCGCCGCCCAGCGTCTTCGCGGCACGGACCGAGCCCTCCGCGAGGGTGTCGCCGAGCCCCCGGCGGTGCGCGACGGCGTCCGGCGACGCCAGGACCGCCTTCCCGTTGCCGAACTCGACCGGCTGCCCGTCCAACTCCGCATCCGGAAGGATGCCCCGCTGCCGCAGATCCATGACCCACGCGACGGTCGCACCGAGCGAGATCGTGTCCAACCCGAGCGCGTTGCAGCGCTCGTTGACCTTGGAGATGAGGGCAAGATCGTCGACCCCACAGTCCGCGCCGAGGGCGGCGATCGACTCGTACTCGATGCCGCCGTACTTCGGGTCGATCTGGTAGGGCTGCTCCATCTTGACGACCTTCTTGCACCGGACCGAGCACGCCCAGCAGGCTTCCATCTTCACGCGGTAGCCCTTCTCGACGAGGGCCTCGGCACTGATCTCGGCCGCACCCTCGAACGGACCGCCGTTGTAGTTCCGGACCGCCATCCCGCCTACGCGCGTGTAGCCGTCGAGGCCCATGCCGGTGCCGAAGTTGTGGAACGCCCAGTGGTTCTCCTGGAGCGTGTCCGCGACCCAACGGCCGATCTCCTTGACCTTCGCCGCGTCGTGCAGGGGCACGTTGCGCGAGCCTCGCACCACGATCGCCTTGAGCTTCTTGCTGCCCATCACCGCACCGAGGCCCGCGCGCCCGGCGATGTCCTTGAAGTCGTTCACGATGCCGGCGATGCGAACGAGGTTCTCTCCCGCGGGCCCGATCTCGCATACCCGCGCGAGGCGCTCCCCCACTTCGGCCTTGAGCGTCTCCTCGGTGTCCATGATCTCGAGGCCCCACACGTGCGCGGCGTCGCGGATCTCCACCTGATCGTCCTTGATCCACAGGTACACCGGCGCCTTCGCCGCACCGGTCACGACGATCGCGTCCCAGCCGGCGCGCTTGAGCTCCGCGCCCCAGAACCCGCCGACCTCAGCCTCGCCGAAGCCGCCGGTGAGCGGCGACTTCGCGCCGACCGCGTGCCGCGAAGCGCCGGAGAGCGGCGTGCCGGTGAGGACGCCCATGGCGAAGATGAGGATGTTCTCGGGGCCAAGCGGCTGCGCGCCTTTCGGCAGCTCCGTGAGGAGGTAGTGGGCGATAAGCGCGCGCCCACCGGGGTGCCGCTTGAAGGTCGCCTCGTCCATCTCCTCGACGGACGTGGTGCCGCTCGTCAGGTCGACCCGCAGCACCTTGCCCCAGCTGCCGTAGCGCTCGCTCATCGGAGTCCGATTATCGTCGAATCGACGTGAGCGAGTACGACCTCGTCTGCGATGTCTGCGCGATCGCGGTCGAGCCGCGCGATGCGGTCGTGACGTGGGTCACGGACGGTCGTGGTGAGCACGACTTCACGCTCGCGCACGTCGCGTGCGCGCCGCCCGACGCGACGCAGCGAACAGCCGTGAAGCTCATCGTGGCGCCGAACGCGTTCCTCGAGTTCGTGACGCACCGACTTGGGAAAGCCAACCCGGACCCTGAGCCGCTCCGCACGATCATCTGGGCCCTCGCGCCGTTCGTCATGCGCCACGACAACCCGGCGGAGATGGACTCGCTTCGCGCGGCCTCCTTCGGCGCCGAGCCGGGGGTGAAGCCGGGACTCGCCGCCGCGACCGGTGCGCAGCCGACCAAGGACGAGGGCGGCAAGTAGGGGCCGTTAGTCGTCGTCGATCCTGCGTCCCCGCCAGTAGCGCACGTTCCCGTCGCGCCGGGAGCGCGATCCGGCCATTCCCATCGTGAAGTAGAACGCGGCCGCGCCGAACAGGAGCGGAAGCAACAGGTCGCTCGACGGGAGCCGCTGCCAGATGCCGATCGTTTCGCCGAGCGCCGCCGCGCCGACGACGATGAGGAACCGCAGCCAGGCCCGGCGCTCGCGGTCGATCATGCCCCGCCCTTCAGCAGGAACGAGGCCTCCCGGGCCCATTCGCCGCACTGGGCGAGCTCCTCGCGCGACACGAGGTTGGCGCGGACGGCGAGCTTGAGCTCGTCGCGGAGCGTCGTCTGGAGCATCTCGGGGCCATCGGTGTTGAAGCTGAAGTGGACCTTGTGCTTGCGGAAGACCGCGATGAACTCGCGCAGCTCGTCAAGGTCCCGGACGACCTTCGTGTCGAGGTTCGACGACGGGCAGATCTCGAGATGGACGCCCCGTTCCGCGAGCCGCTTGCAGAGCGCGGCGTCCTGGGCGGCGTGGACCCCGTGACCGATGCGATCGGGCTCGAGATGGCGGAGGACCTCATCCACAGACTGCCAGTCCTCGTCCTCACCGGCGTGGACCGTGATTCCGAGGCCGGCCTTGCGCGCCTTCTTGAACAGCGCTGAGTAGTCGGCGTAGCGGAAGTCCGGGTTCTTCGGCCCGGCGATGTCGATGGCCAGCACGCCCCGCTTGCGGTACTGGATCGCCTTCTCGACGACGATCTCGTTCAACCGTTGATCGAACGTGCGGTCCAGGCAGAAGATGAGACCAGCCTTGACCGGGTATTCGAGCGCCGCGCGGTCGAGGCCACGGATCGAGGCCATGATGATGTGGTCGAGGTCCTGCTCGCCGCCGCGGTTGCGCTTCAACGGGTTGTACCGCAGCTCGAGGGTCGTGATGTTCGCCTTCCGGTACGCGCCGCCGATGACCGCGTAGACCGACTGCTCGACGGCGATCGGACTGGACTGGATGAGCTCGGTCCAGTGATAGAGCTCGAGGAAGTCCTCGAATGACTTGCGCCCTTTGGGGTTCACCGTGATGAGGTCGACGAACTCCCAGTAGTCCTTTGTCGGAAGTCGGATCCCCTGGGCGTGGGCGATGCCCCACATCGCGGCAGGGTCGACCGCGCCGCCAAGATGGACATGAAGCTCGGTGAGCTCGTCTCCGAGGGGGTGCGGCACCCCCGGCTAGTTGCCCTTGCTGATTTTGCGAGCCAAGGCTCGCAAAGAGCTCAAGGCTGGTGGATTCGCTCGGCCCGGCAAAGC
>JALYLX010000042.1 GCA_030773995.1 Chloroflexota bacterium | reverse complement strand
CCGCAGGCCGCGGGCGACCGCGCGCCGGGCGAGCCGATCACCGGCACGGTCCCGGCGGCAGGGCCGACGACCGCGGATCTCGAAGCGCGCGCGAAGGCGTCACCGCAGGATGTGCCGACGCTCCTCGCGCTCGCCGACGCGTACCGCCAGGACGGCCGCGTCAACGACGCGGTCGCGACCGATCGGGCCGTCCTCGCGATCGATGCGACCAACGTCCCGGCCCTGAACGGCCTCGCGCTCATCCTCGCGCAGGCTGGCCAGCCCGACGGCGCGATGGTCGCGGTCGACCGCGTGTTGTCACTGCGGCCAAAGGATCCCGACGGGCTGTTCCTGAAGGGCCTGCTGCTCTACCAGAAGCAGGACTGGCAGGGCGCCGTCGACGTGTGGACCGTGTACCTCGATGTCGGCGAATTCCACCCGGCCGCCCCGATGGTCCGCCCGCTCTATCAGGACGCGAAGAGCAAGCTCACGCCGTAGGGCCGACGACGGCTCGCGCGATCCGGAGTGCGACGAGGTCGAGCGTCGCGAGCACGAGACCGAGGAGCGCGCCGATCGCGAACGCGACCATCGTGCCGAGGCCGACCTCGAGCGCCGCGATCGGGAGGATCGCGCCGATCTGGACCGAGGGCGCCCCAGGCGGCGCCGTGACCACCGCGTTGGTGACGACGATCACGACCAGCGCGACGAAGAACAGCACGCCGTTCGCCGCGCCCCACCGCAGCGCCCGACGGTAGAACGCGCCGCTTGCCGCGCGGTCGGCACCGAGTAGCCGAAGGCCCCTGGTCGCGCGACCGGTCGAGTACACCGTGGTGCTCCAAAGCGCGCCGAACAGGGCGAGGTCGCTGATCGTGCTGAGGCCGCCGAGCGCGACCGAGAGCCCGCCACCTGGATAGACAAGGAGCAGCAGCGCGATGCCGACCACGCTCGTGTGGAACGTCCCGAGCGCCCAGCCGACGGCGCTCATCCGTGCGCCAGCGTCACGGCGAGCGCCACGATGGCCGCGAGTGTGCCCGTCGTGACGCCGTAGATCGCGCGGAGCGCCGGTCGCACCGGCCCCGCGCGCGAGGCGAGCTCGATGACCGCGAGTGAACGCGGCAGTGAGATCGCGAGGAGGATCGCGATGATCAGGAGCTTCGTGATGAAGGTGGAGCCCCAAGCGGTGCCCGGCGCGGGCAATGCCGCACCGAGTGCGCCCAGGTTGCCCACCCCGGTCATGACGAGGATGCCCGCGGCGCCCCAGAACAGCTGCCATAGCGGATCGCGATGTCAGCGATGCGGTCAGCGGGCCCCCGCCAGGTGAGCCACGTGACGAGGATCGCTCCGCCGAACGCCGTGGCCATCGCGGCGACGTGCAGCCAGCGCACCGCGAGGGCCAGGCTCTGATGATCCATCGCTCGCGGTCAGTGAAGTCCGCCCGAGCGCGAAGTCAAACCGAGGGCGCACCGCCCTCGCTACCGGCAACTAGGGCTGGTCGCCAACCTCGGTGCGGATGCGGTCGATCGCTCCCTCGCGACAGAGGCGGACGAACGCCGCGACGACGCTCGGATCGAACTGCTTGCCGGAGCCGGTCTCGATCGCGGCGAGGCCGCGCTCCGGGCTCCAGGCCTCCTTGTACGGACGCTTCGAGGTGAGGGCGTCGTACACGTCGGCCACCGCGACGATCCGCGCGGCGTGGGAGATCTCGTCGCCTTTCTTGCGATCGGGATAGCCCGTGCCATCCCAGCGCTCGTGGTGCTCGCGCGCGACCGCACGCCCCGTCGCGAAGAAGTTCGCATCACCGAGCATGGCCTCACCGTCGATGCAGTGCTGCTTCATCACGTCGTACTGGTCTTCGGAAAGCTCGTGCGGTGCACCCAGAATGTCGTCGGGCGTCTGGATCTTGCCAACGTCGTGAAGGACGCTCGAGTAGCCGTATTCCTCGACCATCGCCGGCGGGAGACCGAGCTCCGCGGCGATCGCCTGGACGTACTTGCGCACGCGCATGAGGTGCTGCCGCGTCGTCATGTCCTTGAGCGAGACGGCCATGAGGATGTGGCTCACACCCTGGAGTCCCGTGCGACGCAGCTCGAGGTTCGCGCTGTGCTCCGCGGCGAGCGCGCGCTCCAGCTCGCGACCCTTCTCGCGCTCGCGCTGCAGGAGCGTCGCGAGATCTTCGGCGTAGCGGTTCGCCTGGCGCTCGAGAAGAGCGAGCTCGCTGAGCTTCGCTTCGTAATCCTTCGCGAGGCTCTGCTCGCGCGTGTACATCGTGGCGAAGTCCTGGGCCATACGCAGCGTCTGCGCGTCCGCGAGCTCGGAGGCGCGGGCAGCCGGCTCCGCGGACTGCCGGCCGGGTCCGGTATTCAGCGCAGTCGAGCGGTCGCGGTCCACGAGCGGGTCGTCAGGAGGCCGGGGTCAGGATGGTGCGGATGGTGTCGATGAGCTCCAGCGGGCCGAAGGGCTTCGTGAGGTACTGCGTCGCTCCGGCGGCGAGACCGACAGCGCGATCGCTCTCGCTGTCGTGGGCGGTGAGCATGACGATCGGGATGCCCTTGGTGTCCTCCCCCGACTTCAGCTCGCGGCACACGTCGAATCCGTTCGGACCGGCGCCCATGTCGACATCGAGCAGCATGAGGTCGGGACGCTCGGCGCGGGCCATCTCGAGCGCCTGCTGGCCGTTCTCGGCCTCGACGATGGTCCAACCTTGCGTCGACAGCGTGATCCGCACCATTTGGCGGATCGGAACGAGGTCGTCAGCGATGAGCAGCTTCGCCATGTCGTTCGCACCTTTCGTTATCACGGCCATCCGGGAGACAATGACCGAACTCGGGGAGGCCGGTGACCCCCCGGCGGGGGAAGCTCACTCGAGCTCCTTCGGACGGGTCGCGGTCCGGTCGCGGGTCCACATTTCCAGGGTGATGACCCCCAAACGGGCGGCTTCCGCGACGGCTTCCAGGCGGGAATGGGCGCCCAGCTTGCGCAGGATCGCCTGGACGTGGGCCCGGAACGTCGCGCTCGAGATGCCGAGCTGCTCGGAGGCCTGGGCCGTCGAGGCGCCTTCCGCAAGGAGCTGGAGGACCTCCAGCTCGCGGGCGGTGAGCGGCTCGAGCGGCTGGGGCCGCGAGTCGCGCTCGAGGAGCAGGCGCTGGAGCTCGCTCGGCGCGAACAGGATCTCGCCGAGCGCCGCGGCACGCACGCCTTCGACGACCTCTTCGAACGGCCGGTCCTTCGTGAGGTGCCCCACAGCGCCGGACCGCGCGACGTCGGAGAGCGTGGAGACCGACGGGTCACCGGTGAGGATGAGGACCGACGTGTCGGGCAGCGTCGCCCGCACCGTGCGCGCGATGTCGGCGCCGGTGCCGTCGGGGAGGTGGTAGTCGGCGAGGACGACATCCGGACGCGTGTCGGTCATGCGACGTACGGCCGTCTGCACGTCGTGGACGACGTCGACGACGTCGATCCCCTCCGCGCTCCGGAGCGCGACCCGCAGCAGCTCCGCGAAGAGCCGCTCGTCGTCGACGACGAGCACCTTGATGGTCTTCGTTCGCGTTTCCCCTGTGTCGATGGTCATCATCCGGTCGCCTCCCCACGATCATGGCCGCGGACCCCGGCGGCGAGCGCCGCAACGACGGCCGCGTCGAGCTCGCCCCGCTGGACGGACTGCTGAAGGATCTGCACGGCAGCGTCGGCGGACATCGCCGGCCGGTCGGGACGCGCGATGCGCAATGCCTCGTAGCGGTCGGCGACCGCGACGATCCGCACCTCGAGCGGGATCTGCGGTGCCCTGAGGCCATCCGGGTAGCCACTGCCGTCGAGGTGCTCGTGGTGCGACCGGACGATCGGCAGGAGTCGCGCGAGCGGCCGGAACGGTGCCAGGAGCTCTTGCCCGAGGGCCGGATGCTGCTCGATCTGCTTTCGTTCCGCCGGGGTGAGCTCGCTCGGGCTGCGCACGAGGCCGAGCGGCAGCTTCGTGTTGCCGATGTCCCGGAGCAGCGCGCCGACGCGGATCGTCTGGCAGGTCACGGCGTCGAGGCCGAGCGCCTTCCCGATCGCGACGGCCCGGCTCGCGACACGTTCACTGTGTCCCGCGGTCGAGCGGTCGTGCGACTCGAAGGCCATGGCAAGCGCGATGAGCGCATCCGCGGCGGCGTCGACATCGCGGCCGAGCTGCCGCTCGCGAACGGCGAGATCCGCGATGCGCGCGAGCTCGTCGTTCAAGGCGACGGTGTCCGGGCTGGCAGGCGCACCGGCGGCCGCGATGCGCAGGACGGCTGGGCCCTCGTTCCCCATCTGGCTCGCGACGTCCGTCTCGGCGTCGACGACAAGTAGATCGACCGCGCGGCCCTCGGCACCCACCGGGATGATCTCGAACCTCGGCCCGAGGATGAGCTCGGCACGCTCGCGGCGGGCGGGGTCGGTGAGCGCGATGATCGCCGTCGGCCGTCCCGCGCGCGTCGGCTCGGCGGTCTTCGAGAGCCGCGGGCCGCGCACACGGCGCGATTGGCTGAGGACGGCGTCGACGCGCGCGAGGAGCTCTGCCGGGTGGAACGGCTTGGTCAGGTAGTCCGACGCGCCACAGGAGAGCCCACGGACCTTGTCGAAGACGTCCCCGCGCGCGGACAGGAAGATGACCGGGATGTCCGCGGTGGCGCTGTCGCTCTTCACCTGCAGGCACACGTCATAGCCATCCGTGTCCGGAAGTCCGACGTCGAGCAGCACGAGGTCGGGATGCAGCTCGCGGATGAGCGCGAGCCCATCGCCACCGGTGCGGCCGACCGACACGGTCATGCCGTTCGCCTGCAGGCGGCGCTGGAGGACATCGGCCGACGCCGGATCGTCCTCGACGACCACGACGTTCGTTTCGGTCTGCATAACGGTCAAGACTGTGCCTCCCCGAGAAGATGCCGCATCGCGACGACGAACTTCGACGGACGGTCAACCGGCGCCCGCTGCCGCAGGTAGCCGTGAAGCTCCTCGGCCCATCCGGGTAGCTCGCCGAGCCATTTCATCTCGATGACCACATCGGTCTCGCGCGCGAGGATGGGGCCGATGCGGATCGGGATCGCGTCGTCTTCGTTCGTGGTCCACGGGACCGCGAGGTAGATGAGGTTGTGATCCGCGGTGATGCGGATCCGGTCTTCCGGCGCCGCATACGCGAGCCGGTTGTACTGGGTCACGACGACCGGCCGCGCGCCGGCGCGCACGAGCTCGGCGGCCTTCTGGCCAAGGGTCGTCGATGTGTCGGTCAGGTCGGTCTCACCGCGCAGGAACGCCGGCACGACGTCAGCCGCGATCTCGAAGCGCTCCTTGCGTGACATGTCGACCGTGTCTTCCTTGAGCTCGAGCCAGACGCGTGCGCTGGTGAACGCCTCGTCCGGCCGGGTCCGGTGGTACTCGCGGAACCGCAGCCGCAACGCCTGACCGGCCTCGGCGGCGCGGAAGATCGACCAGTCGTTCGTGTCGCAGTACGCGGTCGTGGACCACTGGTACGGACGGTCGTCCTGCGCGAGCTGCAGGTGCGAGCCCGCGGTGCGCATGCTGAGGCGCGCGAGCTCCTCGCTCGCGATGAAGCGATCCTCGTGCCGGGGCATGCTCTCCGGCTGGGTGAACCGGTCGGCCGTCTCGGAGGTCATTTGCCGCTCCCCGACGCAACGCGCAGCTCGCCGCGGCGGATGAGCACGTGCTGCACGCGGGCCTCGATGTCCGCGCTGCTGCCCTCGCCGAGGAGACCCTGGAGCTCGCTCGTCGGGACCGCCCGCCCCTCGCCGTGCAGCATCTGCGAGGCGTTCCGTCGCAGCTCGGGGTCGTCGGAGCGAAGGTTCTCGACGATCCGTCGACCGAGCGCGCGGCGCAGCCCCAGCGTGTTCGCCACGAAGAGCGCCGAGCAGACCGTGCCGAATCCAAGGACCACCTGCGGCCCGGCGTTGATCGCACCGGCGACGAGCACGAGCGCCGCTCCGATCTCCGCCACGGCATTGAGGCCGCCGGAGAAGAACGCCCGGGCGCGCGGCCGCACGCTCGAGGCGACCTGGTTGTAGATGATCTGCGTGGCCGGCAGGTGCACGGCCGGGATGACGATCCGCTCGGCGGCCTGCAGAGCCACGGCGATGAGCAGCCCCGCGCCCGCGGTGAGACCGAAGTACGTGCCCGCGCCGAACGTCACGAGGTACCAGAGCGGAAACGCGAACATCACCACCGAGACCCCCAGCCGGCGGATCAGGCTGCCGGTGAAGAACGTCTGGATGCCGAGCGCGACGATCGAGCCGCCGGTGTAGACGGACGCGTAGAGCAGCGTGTACTCGTCCTGCGACTGCTGCAGGGTCCCAGCCTTCGTCGCCGCGTCGAGCCCGGCCGCGAAGAGGTAGTTCGCGATCTGCATCAGGAAATACCAGAAGAAGATGTTGACCCCGAACGGCCGCAGCAGCTTATCGCGCGAGACCAGCCGGTAGCCGTTGAGCGAGCCGACCAGCCGCTCGCCGATGCTCTTCGGCTGGGCCTTGTCGGCGATCAGTGCGCCCTCTCCCTCGGGCAGATGCCGGCGGAAGATCACGAGGACCACAAAGGCGAGCGCAAAGCCCACCGCCTCGACCGCCATGAACGACTCGGAGTGGATGAGCGGGGTCAGCGCGGCGGTCAGGAAGCCGCCGACGATCTTGCCGACGAGGAGCGACCCCGCGAACAGCGGGAAGATCCGCTTGCTCTGCTCGCTGTCGAACAGGTTCCCGGCGTACACCCAGAAGATCAGATAGATGGTGTCCTTCACGACCTGCGCCAGGACGTACGTGAACCAGTAGTCCGCGCCCGTGACCGGGAGGAGGATCTGCGCGGCGATCGAGAGCACGGTGACGACGCCGACGTACCAGATGAACAGGTCGCGCCGGCGCATCCGGCCGACGAGCGAGAAGATGAGCGTCGACGCGATGAGCAGGACGATCGGGGCGAGCACGTAGGCGATCGGCAGGTAGGCCACGCCGACGTTCTTGATGAAGATCGAGTTCGAGCCGACCTTGCCGGCCCAGTTCGCCACCACGGTGATGGCCAGCAGGACGTAGAGCAGCGAGACGATCCCCCGCTCCTCGGGCCGCACCGGGAAGAGGCCGCGCAGCCAGCTCATGCCGGCACCGCCTCGGGCGTCACATGCGACGCCGCAGGGATGGTGAACTCGACGATCGCGCCGGGCTGGCCGCCGTTGGCGACGGCGATCCTGCCGCCGTGCAGCTCGACCGCGAGCTTGCAGAAGGCCAAGCCGAGGCCGGTGCCGCCGCGGCTCCGGCCGGCGTCCGTCTGATAGAAGCGATCGAAGACGTGGGCCGCATCGGCTTCGGGGATCCCCGGCCCCGTGTCCGTCACCCGCACGACGATGCTGTCGGCCGACGACGGCTCCGCCTCGACGGTCACCGTGCCGCCACCGGGCGTGTGCTTGATCGCGTTCGAGATGAGGTTCGTGAGCACGCGGACGATGAGCCCGGCGTCGATGAAGACCGTCGTGTCCGCCCCGATCCGTTCGACCAGCGTGATGCCCTTGCCCATCGCCTCGGGAATGAGCTGGGCGAAGCTCCGCTTCACGACGTCGACGAGCTTGTTGACCCCGGCGACCGCCTCGAGGCGGCCCTCCTCCATCTTGTACACGTCGAGGAGCGCGTTCACCATCCGCAGGACCTCGGCGATGTTCGCTTCCGACAGGCCGAGCAGCTGCGCGAACTCGGGCCGGTCCGGCGTGAGCTCGCCCATGCGTGCGAGCTGCAGGAACGCCACGACGCTGTTCGCGAGATTGCGGATGTCGTGACCGAGCATCCCGATGAGCTCCTGGCGCGAGCTCTCGAGCCGCTTGAGATCCTCGTTCTTGCTGCGGAGGTCGTCCTGGAGCCGCTTCATGAAGATCGCGTTGCGGACCCGGGCGAAGAGCTCCACCGGCTCGACCGGCTTGTTGACGTACATCATCCCGCCGGCCTCGAAGCCCGCGGCGACGTCCTCCGGACGGTCGCGCGCGGTCACGAAGACGACGGGGATGTTCGCGGTCTTCGGGTCACCCTTGAGCAGCTTCGTGGCCTGCCAGCCGTCGAGGCCCGGCATCATGATGTCCATGAGGATCAGGTCCGGCTGCTCCTTGGTGGCCACCGCGATCGCCTCATGCCCGTTGCTCGCGGTGAGCGTCTCGTAGCCGTTGCCGCTGAGCCGGCGGACGATCAGCTCGACGTTCGCGGGCTCATCGTCGACGACAAGGATCCGCCCCAGCATTTCTGATGGCTCGATCCCCGATGCAGGCATCCCGGCGGACTTGGCCGCGACGTTCGGCGCGGAGCCGTCGATGAAGTAGCGGTTGAGCACCGCGCGCAGCTCCGCGGGCGCGTACGGCTTCGTGACGAAGTCATCGCATCCGGCGTCGCGCGCACGCTCGCGGTCGGCCTCCATCGCGAGCGCGGAGACCGCGACGATCGGGATCTCCTTCGCCCAGTCCTCCTCGCGGATCGCGCGGGTGACCGACCAGCCATCGAGCTTCGGAAGCAGCAGGTCGACGAGCACAGCATCCGGATGCTCGCGACGGGCCATCTCGAGACCGGTCACGCCGTCCGTCGCCGTCAGCGCGACATGCCCCGCGCCGCGGACGATGCGGCGAGCGACATCGAGGTTGTTCGCCTCGTCTTCGATGATCAGGATCCGGGCCATCAGCTGGCCCCCACGACAGCCGCCGCCGCGCGCACGTGCACCGGCATGGTGAAGCTGAAGATGGCGCCCCCGGACAGGCCGCTCTCGACCCAGATGCGGCCGCCGTGCAGCGCCACGAGGCGCTTGCTGATCGCGAGGCCGAGCCCGGTGCCGCCATACCGGCGGGTCGTGGACGCATCGGCCTGGCGGAACTCGTCGAAGATGTAGGCCTGCGCATCGGCGCTGATGCCGATGCCGGTGTCGGCCACCGAGACCGTCACCCATCCGTCGCCGCTCGTCGCGGAGACCGTCACCGCGCCCTTGTCGGTGAACTTCACGGCGTTCGACAGGAGGTTGACCAGGACCTGGCGGAACCGGGCGCGGTCCGCGAGGATGGTCGGCAGGTCGGCCGGGATGGTGGCGCGCACGTCGAGGTCCTTCGAGTCGGATTGCGGCCGGACGAGCGCGACGACGTCCTCGACGATCGGCCGGACGTCGACCTCTTCGACGTTGATCTCCATCCGGCCGGCCTCGATCTTCGACAGGTCGAGCAGGCCGTTGATGAGCCCGAGCAGGTTGTCCGCGGCCGTCGTGACACGCTGCAGGTCGGCCTCCTGCTGCGTGTTGAGCTCTCCGTCGAGCCCGTCGAGCATCAGCTTCGAATACCCGATGATCGCGTTCATCGGCGTGCGGAGCTCGTGCGACACGTTCGCGAGGAACTCGCTCTTCAACCGGTTCGCGCGCTCGAGCTGGAAGTTGTTGTCGCGAAGCTCGCCGACGAGGTCGGCGTTGTCCGTCGCGACCGACACGAGCCGCGCGACCGTGCGCAGGGTCCGGGCCTCGGACTCGGTGATGTCAGCCGCCCCCGTGAAGTACACCGACAGGAGGCCGGTGATCAGGCCACGCGTCGCCAACGGCACGTGTGCGGCGCTGCGCAGGGTCCCGTCGGGGATCTCCGAGCGCTGCACCACATCCGGGTCGCCGGTCTTCGCGTTCAGCACGTCCGCCGCGATCGAGGTCGCCGTCTCCGGATCGATGTTGGTCGTGCTGGCCGGAACGAGTCCCGGCCCGGAGCTTTCCCGCAGGACGATCGCCGCGGCGTCGGCCTTCACCAAGGTCACGAGCCGGCTCAGCGACTCGGCGAAGATCCGCTCGCGATCGGTCACGCCGACGACGGCGTCGGAGACGGCGTTCACGGTGCGGACCTCGTCGAGGTACTCCTGTTGTGCGCGGTCGCGCTCCTGCAGCGAGCGGGCCATGGTGTCGAACGCGCGCTCGAGCGTGCCTACCTCGTACGCCGACCGCGCCTCGATCCGGACGCCGAGATCCCCTGCTTCGATCTTCTGCGCCGCGTCCGCCAGGTGTTCGAGCGGGGCGGTGATCGTCCGCGCCGAGCGGTAGGAGAGGACCACGACAGCGGCGATCACACCGATGAGCAGCGCTCCGAGGATGACGAACAGCGAGCGCTGGGCGTCCTCCACCGGCGCCGCCGCGACGAGCACGCCGAGCAGGAGCGGATCCGCGTTCGCGGTGTGCGCGCGCTCAAGGGTGAAGATGCCGAAATAGTTGGCCCCGTCGACGCTGATCGTCTTCGAGACGAGATCCGTCGGCGAGTTGTCGACGTCCGCGCTCGTCGGGAACTGAGCGACCTCGTCCGTGTCGATGCCGATCGTCGCCGCTCGGGCCTGGCCGCGCCAGAGGATCGCGAGCTGCGAATCGGAGGTCGCCTGGATGGCCTGGAGGAAGCCCTCGTCCAGCAGGGTCCCGACCATGATGTAGCCGAGGACGACGCTGTTCGCGTCGTCGCGGACGATGGACAGCGCGCGCACGGTGACGCCGGCCGGCTCGTCGTAGAGAACGTAGGCCTGCTCGGGGCTGGCGTTCGCCCGGGCCAGCAGATCCGGACCGAGCTTCTCGCCCGACGCGACGTCCTGGCCGCCGGTGACGACATTCCCCTTCGCATCGGCGTAGCTCAGGATGTCCGCGCCGATGCTCGACTTCGCGAAGATGAGGAACT
Organism: Chloroflexota bacterium; assembly: GCA_030773995.1. Lineage (GTDB taxonomy): Bacteria > Chloroflexota > Limnocylindria > P2-11E > P2-11E > UBA4735. Next base: position 110 of record JALYLX010000042.1, on the reverse strand, counting down.
GCTGGATCTCCGCGATCTTCTTCGGAGTGTTGTCGGTGAGAAGGTCGGTCGCAAGGCGCTTCGTCGTGGGAAGGCCGGCCACGAAGCGCGCGCCGCGCGTCGCCGTGACG
>JALYLX010000041.1 GCA_030773995.1 Chloroflexota bacterium | reverse complement strand
GGCGATGGCCCGCCAGCGCCCGCCGTATCCGGCGCGCCAGGGCCTGCTCATGCGGCCGACGGTCGTGTCGAGCGCCGAGACCCTGGCCGCGCTGCCGCTCATCGTTCGAGACGGCGCGGACGCGTTCCGGCGCGTCGGGACCGAGACCTCGCCCGGGACGAAGCTTGTCTCGGTCACCGGTGCGGTCGCCTCGCCCGGCGTCTACGAGGTCGCTTTCGGGGCAACCCTCGGCGAGATCCTCGAGCGCGCGGGCGGCGCCACGGCGAAGACCTTCAAAGGCCTGCACGTCGGCGGGCCGACCGGCGGCATTCTGAACGCGACGCGCACCGGCGTCGCGCTCGACTACGAGTCGCTCAAGGCGGCGGGTACGCACCTTGGGTCGGCGCAGATCCGGGTCATCGGCTTGGACGTGTGCATCGTGAACGAAGCCGCGCAGCTCTTCGACTATCTGGCGAAGGAGAGCTGCGGGATCTGCGTGCCGTGCCGCGTCGGCACGAAGCGGGTGGAAGGCATTCTGGAAGGCATCTACTCCGACCTGGGCCGCGCCGATGACCTGCCGTGGCTCGACCAGCTCGCCGATCACTTGCGGGAGTTCTCGCTCTGCGGGTTCGGCATCACGAGCGCGTCGATCCTGAAGACGACGCTGAGCGAGTTCGCCGACGACTACCGCCGGCATATCGAAGACAAGGTGTGCCCGACCGGCACGTGCGTGCCGGCGCGCGCGCGTCGGTATGAAACCATGGCCCAGCCGTGAGCCTCATCGAGCAGACCGGGCCGTCCGAGTCCCAGATCCCGACGGTCTCGCACCACGGCGAGATCCCGTCGGGCCAGCCGGTGTGCGAGATCACGATCGACGGCCGGGAGGTCACCGCCGTCGTCGGCGAATCGATCCTCCGCGCCGCGCAGCGCGCCGGATTCAACGTCCCGACGCTGTGCGACGACGAGAAGCTCGCGCCCGCGGCCGCCTGCCGGATGTGCCTCGTCGATGTCGAGGGCTACGACCGCCCGATGCCGAGCTGCCACCTGCCCGTCGAGCCGGGGATGAAGGTCACCGCGACGAGCGACGGCCTCTTCACGATGCGCAAGCAGAACCTCGAGTACATCCTCTCGGACCACAACGCGTACTGCATGCCGCCATGTCAGGTGGGCTGCCCGACGCATATCGACATCCCCGGATACCTCGAGCTCATGGCAAAGGGTCAGCACGTCGAGGCCGCGCGGCTGGTGAAGGAGGTCCTTCCGTTCCCATACGCCCTCGGCCTCGTGTGTCCCGCGCCCTGCCAGGAGGTGTGCCGCCGCGGCCTCGTCGAGGAGGAGATCGCGATCCGCCAGTGCCACGGGTACGGCGGGGAGCTATCGCTCGAGATGGAGGAGGCGCCGACGCCGTTCCCGCAGGAGACCGCGACCGGCAAGCGGGTCGCGGTCATCGGAGCGGGCCCGGCGGGGCTCACCTGCGCGTACTACGCGGCGCTCAAGGGCCACGCCGTGACCGTGTTCGAGATGGAGGAGAAGCAGGGCGGCATGCTCCGCTACGGCATCCCCGAGTACCGCCTCCCGAAGGTCAAGCTGGACAAGGAGCTCAACTCCGTCTGGCAGCTGCGCGACACGGAGTTCCGCGGCGGGATGAAGCTCGGGCGCGACTTCACCATCGACGATCTCTTCGCCCAGGGCTATGACGCGATCTTCCTCGGCATCGGCGCGTGGACGAGCAACGAGCTGCGGATCCCGGGGGAGGTTCTGCCGGGCGTCATCGAGGCGATCAACTACCTGCGCCAGAACGCCTCGGGCGATCCGGTGCCGGTCGGGCAGGGCAACCGCGTCGTCGTCCTGGGCGGCGGCTTCACCACGTTCGACTGCGCCCGCACGTCACGCCGTCTCGGCGCGGACGTCACCGTCGTGTACCGCCGATCGCGCAAGGAGATGGGCGCCCACTACACGGAGGTCGACGATGCCGAGCACGAGGGCATCAAGCTCGAGTTCTTCGCCGCGCCGGTCCGCATCGTCGAGAAGAACGGCCGCGCGGCGGGCGTCGAGTTCCAGCGGATGGCCCTCGGCGAGCCGGACGCGAGCGGCCGCCGCCGGCCTGTGCCGATCGAGGGCTCCGAGTTCGTCATCGAGTGCGACACGGTGATCCCTGCGATCGGGCAGTCGCCGGTCCTCGACTGGCTCGAGACGACCCCGGGGATCCGCAAGACCCGCCGCGAGACGATCGTCGCGAACGGCGCGCTCATGACCGACCGGCCCGGCGTCTTCACCGGCGGTGATTGCCAGATGGGCCCGGTCACGGTCATCCAGTGCGTCGCTCAAGGCAAGCTCGCGGCCAAGGCGATGGACCGTTACCTCGCGGGTGACGACATGGCCATGGTGGCGGAGGAGATCCGCGAGGAAGAGAAGGTCCCGGAGCTCATCGACATCGTCCCGTACAAGCCCGAGGAACCGCAGGTGCGGATGCCCTTCCTGCCGTTCGCCGATCGGGTGAAGAGCTTCGAGCTCATCGAGAAGGGCTACGACAAGGCCGGCGCCGAGAAGGAGGCCGCGCGCTGCCTCCAGTGCGTGTGCCCGGACGTCGGGCGGTGCCACCTGCAGCGGCTGTCGCTCGAGCACGGCCTGACCGAGAACAAGTTCCATCGCGCCGAGCCGCTCGACTATCACGACTACGAGTACGACTTCAGCCACGACTTCATCCTTCGCGACCTGAACAAGTGCATCAACTGCACCCAGTGCGTCCGGATCTGCCGCGACGTCATCGGCGCGAACTGCTACGGGCTCATGGGCGGCGGTTACGACTCGATCGTCACGACGCCGTGGAACGTGTCGCTGAGCTACACCGATTGCGTCTCGTGTGGGGCCTGTGCCGAAACGTGCCCGACCGGCGCGCTCATGATGCGCGAGCGCGATCTCCAAACGTACGAGCTCGACGTCGTCCGCTGCATCTACTGCGGCGACTGCGTGGAGGTGTGCCCGCATGGCGCGCTCGGTGAGACCCCGAACTTCGAGCTCTCGACGTACCAGCGCTTCGGCGTGACCGTGCTCGCGAAGGAAGAGCTGGCGGCGGCGCGGACGTGGAAGCCCTCCGAGCACATCCCGCTCGCCGACGAGTCGACGCGCGACTCGATCCGGCCGCCGGAGATCCGGCCGCCCGGACCCCCGCGCTGGAACGCATAGCCGCGGCCGACCGGCGCCTCGACTGGGACGCCTCCCTGAACGTCCGCGATCTCGGCGGCCTCTCGTGCGGTGAGACCACGATCTTGCGCGGACGGCTCGTGCGAGCGTCGACCATCGGGACGCTCAGTGCGGCGGGCCGCGATGCGATGCGCGCGCACGGCATCCGCACGGTGATCGACCTTCGGGGCGACGAGGAGGTCGCCGAAATGCCGAGCCCGTACCGCGGTGGAACGACCTACCGGCGCATGCCGTTCACATCCGCGCGGATCATGGCCCTGCACAACGCGGCACACGCCGGCACGCTTCCGGAGGAGCTCCGACGGATCGCGGTCCCCGGCGGTGGGCTGGCCGAGGCCGTCGGCGCGCTCGCCGAGGCCGAGCCTGGCATCGTGCTGCACTGCACCGCCGGGCGCGATCGGACGGGCATCGTCATCGCGACCGTTCTCGCCGCGATCGGTGTGCCGGACGAGGAGATCGTCGCCGACTACGTCGCGAGCGACGACGACCTCCTCGAGGAGTACGCGCGGTTCAAGGCCGCGAACCCCGATCGCGCCGCCGATGTGGACGAGGGCATCGCGAAGCGGGCCTGGGTCATGGGACAGGTCCTCGCCACGTTGCGCGAGGCCTTCGGCGGAGGGGTCGCCTACCTCGGGCTGGCTGGCGTGCGACCCGCGCAGCTGGATGCGATCCGCACGAAGCTCACGGCGTGACCCTTCGGGACCGGCTCGTCGAGCGCATCCGTGCGCGTGGGCCGATCACGTTCGCCGACTTCATGGACGCCGCGCTCTACGACGCCCAGGACGGCTACTACACGACGAAGGCCGCGATCGGCTTCGACGGCGCGGACTTTCTGACCTCGCCGGAGCTCGGCCCGGCGTTCGGGCGGGCCCTTGCGCGCGCGGCCATCGACTGCTGGAGCGGGATCGGCAAGCCTGCGCAGTGGGACATCGTGGAGGCCGGCGCCGGACGGGGGATCCTCATGCGCGACCTCCTCGACGCACTCGGCAAGGAGCGCGCCGAGGCCGCGCGCACAGCGCGGCCGGCGATCGTCGAAGTATCGCCGCGGCTCCGCGAGCAGCAGGCCCTCGCGCTCGAAGGCCGCGAGCTCCGGTGGGCGTCCGTAGCCCACGCCCTCGCCCCGATCCGCGGCGTGGTGTTCTTGAACGAAGTGCTCGATGCGTTCCCGGTGCACGTGCTCGTCCGAGCCGAGGACGGCGTACGCGAGGTGTACGTCGACGCGAAGGACGGCGCCCTTACCGAGACCCTGCGGGCTCCGAGCCACCCGGACCTGCGCTATCGCGTCCCGGACAGCCTGCCGATCGGAGGCCGGTGGGAAGTGAGCCTGGGGGCCGAGGGATGGATCGCGCAGCTCGCAGCGGCGCTTGCCCAGGGATACATCCTGGTCTTCGACTACGGCGGAGAGGAAGCGGATCTCCTCACGCGGGGCGGGGCCGGGACCGTCCGCGGCTTCTCGCGGCATCGGCTGATCGCCGACGCGCTCGCGGACCCGGGGGCCCACGACCTCACGGCGAGCGTGAACGTGACCGCGATCCGACGCGCCGCCGAGGGCGCCGGCCTGGCACTGGCCGGGATGACCACCCAGCGCGACGCACTCATCGGGCTCGGCATCCGCGAGGCGTACGGGCGTCCGACCGATCCGCTCGACCGGCTGCGGGCCGCGAGCAAACGTTCCGCGATCGATGTGCTGCTCGATCCCAACGGCCTGGGCGCGTACACCGTGCTCTGCTTCGCCAAGGACGCGACGTCCGACGGGTTGCGCATCTTGGCTCGGTAGACTTCTGCCATGCGCATCCGCGTCGGCTGTGAGTTCGTTTGGGAGACTACTGCGCCCGTCCCGATGCTCATGCTCGTCCGGCCGCGCGCGGACGCCGACCACCTCACGGTCTACGAGTCCACCTGGAGCGAGCCGGACCTCCCGATCCATGAGTACACCGATCTCCATGGGAACAATTGCTGGCGATTCGTCGCGCCAACTGGTACGTCGGCGATCCGATACGACGCGGTCGTCGAGATCCCGTCGACCCCCGATCCGGTCGTGCCTCACGCGGCCCTCCACCCCGTCGAGGATCTTCCCGACGACGCGATCGTGTTCACGTTGCCCAGCCGGTACATCGAGTCGGACAAGCTGCTCGACGTCGCATGGGATCTGTTCGGCAACACCGCACCGACGTGGGAACGGATCCAGGCCGTCTGCGACTGGGTGCATACGCACATCGAGTTCAAGAACGGGTCCTCGACGCCGTCGACGACCGCGTGGGACATCTACCAGCAGCGCGCGGGCGTGTGCCGTGATTTCGCGCTTCTCGCCGTCGCGTTGTGCCGCGCCCTGAACATCCCGGCGCGCTACACGTTCGGCTATCTACCGGACATCGCGATCGAGCCGCCGGATGTGCCAATGGACTTCCACACCTGGTTCGAGGCATACGTTGGCGGGCGCTGGTACACGTTCGATGCACGGCACAACACCCCACGTGTCGGACGTGTCGTGATCGGCCGCGGCCGCGACGCCGTGGACTGCGCGCTGTCGACCGCATACGGAAACGCGCGTTTGGCGAAGTTCACGGTCTGGTCGGACGAGATCACCGCGGAACGACCCGGTGGCCCGCCGCAGGAAGAGGACGCGGACAGCGCGGAGGCGGCCGCACGGGCCAGACCCTGAGCGGCCGGCCAGACTGGCCGCGAGTGCGCCGCGCTGTCTTTCGGGTGCGCCAGCACTACCGGTACACGTACACAGGACCGGTGTGGGACCTGCATCAACGTCTCGTGATGATCCCGCGAGACGTGCACCGCGACCAGCGCCTGCTCCAGCACGACCTCTCGGTCCGCGGCACGGAGGGCGACCACCGCCTGACATGGGAGCGCGATGAGTTCGGTAATCGTGTCGCGCGCGTCCTCGCGAACCGCGTGCCGCAGGCCATCGACTTTGAGGCGGTCTTCCGGCTCGAGCGCCGGTCGGCGTCGGCGCTGTCCGAGGCGCCGCCGTGGCGCAACGACGCCGGGCGCCTGGCATATCTCCGGCCGACGGCACTGACCGCACCGGACAAGCGACTCATCGATGCCGCGCTCGGGATCGCGCACGAGTCGGCCGACGCGGAGGACCGCGCCGAGCTCGCGCACCGCTGGACGGCGACGTCGATCACCTATCGGTTCGGCGTCACCGGCTACAGCACGCCGGCGGCGATGGCCCTGCACCTCGGGATGGGGGTCTGCCAGGACTACGCCCACATCCTGCTGAGCGTCCTCCGTCTGCTCAACGTTCCGGCCCGGTACGTCTCCGGCCATCTCATCGGCGAAGGCGCGCCGCACGCGTGGGTGGAGGCGTTCATCGAGCGCGGCGGGGACGGGGGCGTCGAGGTCGTCGGCTTCGACCCGACCCACGCGCGGCGCACGCGGCTCGACTACCTGACCGTCGCCGTGGGCCGGGACTTCGCCGACGTCTCGCCGACCTCGGGAACCTACAGTGGGCCGGCGCAAGGTCGGCTCGCGGCCACGAAACAGGCAGAGGTCATCGAGCTCGAGACCGAGGCTGGGGCGGCCGTCGCATGACCGCCGATCCGCGCGTGAACGCGGTGCCGGCCTACTCGCCGGACGGATTCTGGGACGAGATGTTCGAGGGCCCGGGCCAGGTACGGCCGCATTACGTGCTGCTCGCCCGCCGTCTCGCCACACTCGCGGCGCCAGACGTGGCGAAACGCCAGCGAGCCGCCGACCTCTCGTTCCAGGCCCAGGGGATCACGTTCGCCGTGAATCAGGATGCGAGCGGTCCGGAGAAGACCATGCCGTTCGACCTCGTCCCGCGGATCGTGCTCGCGGAGGAATGGTCTCGGATCGAACGAGGCCTCGAGCAGCGCGTGCGCGCGCTCAATCTGTTCCTGCACGACATCTACCACGACCAGAAGATCCTCCGCAACGACCTCATTCCCGCCGAGCTCGTGCTCGGTGCACGGGGCTACCGTCGGGAGTTCCGCGACGTCGACGTCCCACTCGGCGTCTACACGCACGTCGTCGGCAGTGACCTGGTGCGTGACGGGCAGGGGACGTGGTACGTACTGGAGGACAACCTCCGCGTGCCATCCGGCGTCTCCTACGTCGTCGAGAACCGCCGAGTGCTCAAGCGTGTCTGGCCGCAGCTCTTCGCCGACTACCGCGTGCGGCCCGTCGAGGGCTATCCGCAGGACCTCCTCGAGGTGCTCCGGTCCGTCGCGCAACGCTCCGACGATCCGACCGTCGTGCTCCTGACGCCCGGCGTTCACAACTCCGCATTCTTCGAGCATGCGTTCCTCGCGAAGTCGATGGGCATCGACCTGGTCCAGGGCTCGGACCTCTTCGTCGACGACGCTGCCGTGTACATGCGCACGACACGGGGCCGACGCCGGGTCGATGTCATCTACCGCCGCGTGGACGACGAGTTCCTTGATCCGCTTGCGTTCCGCGCGGACTCGCTGCTGGGCATCCCGGGACTCCTGGCCACCTGCCGGATGGGCCGCGTGACGCTCGCCAACGCCATCGGCACCGGCGTCGCCGACGACAAGGCGATCTATGCCTACGTGCCGACGATCATCAAGTACTACCTCGGCGAGGACGAGGTGCTGCCGAACGTGAAGACCTACATCGCGGATGACCCGAGCGAGCGCGCCTACATCCTCGAGCACATCGCCGAGCTCGTGGTCAAGTCGGTGAACGAGAGCGGTGGCTACGGGATGCTCATCGGTCCGCACGCCCCGAAAGCCGATCTGGACGAGTACCGGGCGCGCGTCGAGCAGGATCCCCGTGGCTACGTCGCCCAGCCCACCCTCGCCCTGTCACGACATCCGACCTGGAGCGTCGATCACCTCGAGGGTCGCCACGTCGATCTGCGGCCGTTCATCCTCTCCGGCCGGGACATCAAGGTGACGCCTGGCGGCCTCACGCGGGTCGCACTGCGAAGCGGATCGCTCGTGGTGAACAGCTCGCAGGGCGGGGGCGCCAAGGACACCTGGGTGCTGGAGTAATGGGATGCTGAGCCGCGTCGCTGATGACCTCTACTGGTTGAGCCGAAATGTCGAGCGGGGGATCGCGGTATCGCGGCTCGTGGACGTCACGCGTCACCTGGAGCTCGATGCGGGCACCGAGGATTTCTGGGCGCCGCTCGTAGGGGCGATCGACCTCGCGGGTGACGACGTTCGCTTCTACCTGACGAGCGACACGATGAACCCGGACTCGCTCGTGTCGTGCGTCCGCCTGGCCCGCGGCCTCGCTCGCGGGGTCCGCGAATCGATCTCGAGCGAGATGTGGGAAGAGCTGAACACGCTCTTCGGCTCGCTCGCGACGCCCACGATCTCCAGACAGGTCCGAGGCGAGGCGGTGTCATTCGCGCGCCTCGTGCGCGAGCGTCTGCAGTCCTTCCAGGGACTCGCCGAATCGACGCTCGCGCGGGACGAGCCGTGGCACTTTCTCGAGCTCGGCAAGTTCGTCGAACGTGCCGACGATGTCGCGCGTGTGCTGAACCGCCAATCCCACCTGCTCGCCGCGGGCACCGGCGCGGAGGATCCGACCGGCCCGGACGTCGTCCGGTGGCTTGCGGTGCTGCGGACGTGCGGATCGGCTGAGGCGTACGCCCGCTACTACTCTCTCCGCGTCGAGCCGGCGCGCCTTCTCGAATTCCTCCTGCTGAACCCGATCTTCCCGCAGTCCGTGCGGTTCTCGCTCACGAGCGCCTGCGAAGCGCTCGACGCCGTGGCGGGCCTTCGTGCCGCTGCCGGCAACGATCCCGGCCCGGCGGTGCGGACCCTCGGCCGGGCGCGCGCGCAGGTCGAGCTCACCGGCATCGACGAGGTCTTCGAGCGTGGCCTCGAAGGCTTCCTTGGCGACATCCAGCTGCTCATCGCGCAAGCGTCCGATGAGCTGTCGGCCACCTACCTCCGCGACGAGCCGGTGCCCGGCCGTCTGGTCGGTGTCGAGCGCGCCGCGATGATCATGGCCGCGCAGCAGCAGTGAGGATCGCCGTCGAGCATCGCACCCGGCTCGCGTACAGCCTCGACGTCGTCGAGAGCGTCATGGACCTACGCGTCGGGCCGCGCACCGACGAGCACCAGCGGTGGATCTCGTTCGACCTGCGTGTCGAGCCTGCTGCCTCCGTTCGGCGGTACAACGACGGCTTCGGCAACGCCGCGCATCTCATCACGGTGGCCCGGCCCCATCGCGAGATCGACGTGGTGATGCGCGGCGAGATCGAGACGACGCTCGCGGACCCCTTCCAATCGCCTCCCGGGAAGCCCCCGGCGCTCGCGCGCGGCGACATCGCCGATTTCCTCGCTCCGTCGCCGCTCGTGCCGCGCGTCCTCGACCTCGCGACGGCCGCGGGGCCGTTCCGGGACCAGCCGGCACTGGATGCCGCGCAGAACCTCATGCATCTCGTGCACGAGCGCTTCGAGTACCGACCCGACGTGACCACTGTCGAGACGAGCGTCCCAGAGGTGCTGACCCATGCCTCCGGCGTCTGTCAGGACTTCGCGCATGTGCTGATCGGGCTGTGCCGCGCGATCGGGATCCCCGCGCGCTACGTGAGCGGCTACATCGTGGCGGGCGCCGACGCCGGCGCCCCGACGCGGGGTGCCGCCGCCTCGCATGCGTGGGCGGAGGCGTTCACACCGACGCACGGCTGGAGGGGCTTCGACCCGACCAACGACCTCATGGCCAGCGAGCATCACGTGAAGATGGCAGTCGGCCGCGATTACCACGACGTACCGCCGACGCGCGGGACGTTCCGCGGCATCGCGGACGAGGACCTCACCGTCGGCGTGACGACGCGCCCGGTGACCACACCCGGTTCCTCCGGGCGATAAACTGACGGTCCGCGGGCTCTTAGCTCAGTTGGTTAGAGCGTTGCCTTGACATGGCAACAGGACCGCTGCAATGGCCTGCGTTGCCCTGCATTTGCTCAGGAAACAGGGCACCGGGGTGCAGGCTCATGCGCCCTTCTGCAACCCCGTGGGGGTCAACTTGGGGGTCAACTTACCCCCCGCGCCAGCTACAGGAGGTGCGATCCGCTCGACGGCTTCGGTACCGAACTCGCGCCGCACCTACCGACGCTATACCGCTCGGCGATCTCTTCGTCGGTGACCGCGACGTCCGGAAGCAGGGCGCGGGTCACGTGTCGAGTAAGTCCTTCGCGACGGACTTCCATCGACGGCCGCCCCTCACCGGGCGGCCGTTGGCCTGTCCGGCTGGGCAGTACGCCCATGTCTCGTAGTGAATCGTGAGCGTTTCGTCAGGTGGCCGTTACTTCGGACCGTGAGCTGGGTACGAGCGGTGCACGTGCTTGGTTCGTGGATCCGTTTGTAGTCGGATGGCCCTACGAACCAGTGACCGGGTACCCCGCGCAGTTCTGCGTCGTCGAGGATGACGCGAACGTCCGGACGCTGCGAGAGCTCGGGCGCGGGGTCGGTCCGTTCGAGGAGGCGGGCATCGCCGACGACTTCGTTCTCACCGAAGCGCGGTGGAGCGACACGCCCGCGCCGGAGCCCGCTCTCACCTAGTCACAACGAGTCTCGTATCCGGGGTGTTTACACTCTCCTCGCGGTGCTCACCACCGACCAGCTCGATACGCTCGCCGAGCGGACGCTGCGCGAGCTTCGCCGCCTTGCGCCGGTCCAGCGGGACGCGGTCATCGAGCGGATCCTCCGCGCGGACAAGGACCTACGGCCCGGCGCTGCCTGAGCTCCTCGCCCCGTAACGAACGCGGAAGTACGCGCGGAGGCTCGCCCGCTGATCCGCGACAGCGTCCTGTGAGTAAGCGACGCGCGAGCGATGAGCTCTACTAGGCGGCGGGGTCCTTCGATGACGCGGATACCCGAGTGGGGGGCCTGGGGCCCGGTTGGACGCCCTCGCCGATACCCGTCAAGACGGAGTTTGCGCCGCCGGGCGCCGAGCGCGGCGAATGGATCGCCGAACCGCTCGCAAAGTCGGCCTGCTCAGGGGTGGGCCGTGACGGCGCGTGGCGCGAAGATTCTCGCCCGCCGGGTCGCTCGGGCGGGGCTCGACGGTGGATAGATGCCAGGGAGGAGAAGAAGGCCGATGACAGTCCAGGCAAAGAAGCTGCTGAACCTCACACACGTGGCTCGGCTGACCCACCACGAGCCGCGCAGGCACAGCATCGACGCCGCGCTGACGGAGCTGACGATCAAGAAGATCATCCGAGGCTTCAAGACCGACCCGGATATCGCCTACGTGACGAAGGTCGCTGAGACGATCCTCGATGACCTCGAGAAACGTGCTGCGATCACCCATGAGGAATCCGAAGAGCTGATCCGCGCGGTCCAGCGAGCGGCAAGGCATGCCGCGCAGTTCGTCGCCCAGAAGTGGCTCAGCGAGCGGGAGTCGACGTCGTCCCACTGAGCAGCTCTTAGCCGTTGGCCTGCCCTCCTCAAGTCGAAGATCGGCCAAGCGGCGCAGCTTGTCGCCCTTGAGATCGCGGTTCGTACAACATGTGGCAGCGTCCCCATTCGGCGATGGGGTACCGCCCTAGCTGTTGTGGCCAGGCACGTTGTTGAAGAGATCGTCGGCGAGACGAACCCGATCGAGCTCCATGTCGTATCGGCTCCAGACACCCACACATGCCGTCGACGTCGCGCTCGGTCGTGGCGCGGTCGAGGATTCGCTCGTTACGCGCGAGGCCGCGCTTCTTCGTCGGTATGCACGACTACGCTGCGACCGTGGAACGCCGATTCGAGGCGATCGTGTCGCGGCCGCTGTGGCTCGTTTTGATCGTGGCCCTGTGCGTCGGGCTCCCGGTCATCGCGCTCGGGGAAACCGCAGCCGACGATGCGCGCACGCATTCCGGCCAGGCCGAAACCGCGGCGACATCGCTCGCGACGCAACGCGCGGCGACCGCGATCTCAGACCGGATAGGGATCGTGAAGGCACAGGTCGCCGTGATGACCCAACCGGCGGTCAGCGGAAAGGCGACGTCGCTCGTCTCGGCGCTCCAGGTGGGCGACTCCACGAGCGTCCAAACGCAGCTCGCCGAACTCCGTTCGTTGATCGAACCGGAGTTGCCGCAAGGCGCCTTCGAGGTCGATTTCTACGTCCTCGATTCACGGAACCTGACCCTCGCAATAGATCCGTTCGTGCCGTCGTCCATCGGCGTAGATCGTTCCGGCCGCCCGTATGCAGGCGGCGCCGCGCAAGGCGCCGCGATCGTCGTGACCCCGCCGTTTTTCGAGGTTCGCGACACCGCCCGGTCGGCCGGGGGTCCGAGCAGCGTTCTGTACGTCGGGGTCGTCGGGCGGATGCTGGAACCGGGGAGCGGCCGCCCGCTGGGGTCGCTCGTGGTCCCCGTTTTGGCTCGGGTCCTCAGCGATCCGATCCAGGCGCTCCGGCCCGCCGCTGACGACGTGTACGTCGTCGACGAAAGCGGCCGTCTCGTCGTGCGCGCGACCCGCAACTTCGCATCAGATCCGGCGACCTTCATGGACCTGAGCGCGCAGTCGCTCATCGCTGCGGCGTTGCGCGGGCCGCTTGCCGGCGCGCGATCCGATGATCCGTTCGGGGCGGGCACTCGTCTCGCCACAGCCGCCGCCGTCCCCGATCTCGGATGGCGGGTCATCGCGGTCGCGCAGCCTTCGGTCGCGAAACTCGAGCTCGAGTCGACGCTCACCGGACAGCGTGTCGTGCGTTCTCTGCTGGTGCTCTTGCTCCTCGCCGCGACCTACGTCCTCGCCCGAAGCGTCCGCCGTACGCTCGGGCAGCGCGGCGAACTCGCTGACGCGAACGTGCGCATCGTCCAAGCGAACGAAGCGAAGTCGCAGTTCCTCGCGAACATGTCGCACGAGCTCCGGACCCCGCTGAACGCGATCATCGGCTTCGCCGACGTCCTCGGTCAACGGATGTTCGGTCAACTCAACGAGCGGCAGGCCGGCTACGTCGACGACATCCTCGGCTCGGGCCGGCATCTGTTGGCGCTCATCAACGACATCCTGGATCTCTCGAAGGTCGAGGCCGGCCGGATGACCCTCGAGCCGGCGACCTTCTCGCTGCGCGAGGCCC
>JALYLX010000040.1 GCA_030773995.1 Chloroflexota bacterium | reverse complement strand
ATCGAGAGTCGCGCCTCGACCGCGCCGATCTCGCCGCCGGACACCGGGGCGTCGAGGGTCCGGAACCCTTTCTCCTCGGCACGTTCGGCGAAGCTGCGTGCCGCCACCGGGGAGATGCTGCTCATGTCGATGACGAGGAGACCGTCGTGCGCGCCGTCGGCGATCCCGTCCGGGCCGAACGTGACCGTCTCGACCTCGGGAGCGTTGGTGACCATCGTCACGACGATGTCCGAGCGTTGCGCGACCTCACGCGGCGTCTTCACGACCACGGCACCCTCGGCCTTCAGCGGGTCGGCCTTCGCCAGCGTGCGGTTCGTGACGGTCACCGGGTATCCGGCCTTCAGCGCATTGCGGGCCATAGGCTGGCCCATGATCCCGAGCCCGACGAAGCCGACGCGTGGCCGGCTAGTTGGGTCGGTCACCGTCGCCCTTTGGCTCGTCGCCTTCGACGTACACGGTGCGGACGCCCTCGTCGCTTGCGACGAGGAACGTGTCCTGATCGGTCTCGCCGACGCTCACCGACGCGAGCAGCCGCTCGTCGGTGACGTGGACGAAGTGACTGGAACGCTCGAGCTCGTTCGCGATCGCTTCGGGCAGGGAGGCCTCCTCGAAGGCGTCCTTCACGAGGTCGCGGGCCTTCTTGACCATCCGGAAGAACTCCTCCGGTGAGAACTGGTCTTCGTGCGACAGGAGCACGGCGGTGCCGAGGTCGTCGTCGGGCTCGTGGATCTCGTAGAAGTACATCGAGGCGCTCGCCAGCATAGGCCGTGGAGCCGTAAACTTGATGTCTCCATGACCACAGAACAGCCGCCGAACATCGTGCCCACGGCCACGGCCGAGCCCCCGTCAACGGAGGCGCCTGCCCGTTCGTTCACCCACACCGTCGAGCGCAAGCCCGGCTCGATCGTCTCGATGAACGTCGAGGTCGATGCCGGGCGCCTCGAGCGCGCGAGCGATCGCGCGTTCGAAAAGCACGTGCAGCACGCGAAGATCGCGGGGTTCCGTCCGGGGAAGGCTCCGCGTGCGCTGTACGAGCGCACGTATGGCGCGGACCATCTGTGGGAGGACGCGGCCGCTGACATCGTCGACGAGACGTTCAAGGAGATCGCGGATCTCGAGCACATCGATTGGCTCGACCGCCCCGAGGTGGAGGTAAGCCAGCTCGAGCCGGGCAAGACGCTCAAGTACACGGCGACGGTGCCGGTGCGTCCCGACGTCGCGCTCGGCGACCCGGGCGCAGCGGGCGTGACTGTGCAGCCGACGCCGATCACCGACGAGCAGGTCGAGCAGACGATCGCGGGGATGCGCGAGCACCACGCGGAGGTGAAGCCGGTCGAGCGCGCCGCTGAGAAGAACGACGTGCTCACGATCGACCTCGACGTGACGCTCGACGACAAGCAGATGCCCCCGATGGGTCGGAACGCGCACCTCGAGCTCGGACGGGACTACGCGATCCCGGGGCTTGCTGACGCCCTCGTCGGCTCGAAGGCCGGCGACACCAGGCAGTTCGAGCTCGCGTTCCCCGACGACTATCCGGACGAGGATCTGCGTGGCAAGACCGGCGCGTTCACGGCGAAGGTGTCGCAGGTGGCGGAGAAGATCCTGCCGCCACTCGACGACGACTTCGCGAAGACCGTCGGCGTCGCGACCGTGGCCGACCTGGACAAGGCGGTGCGCGGCGAGCTCGCGCATGCCGCATTCCACGAGGCGCGTGACGATGCGGCGGAGAAGCTGCTCGCGCACCTCCTCGACACATCGACCGTCGAGGTTCCCGAGATCCTCATCTCCGACGAGCTCGACCACCTCATGGCCGATTTCAAGGCGCGCGTGAAGGAACAGGGCCTCAGCTGGGAGCAGTTCCTCCTGCAGGCTCGCAAGACCGAGGACGAGATCCGCGCCGACTGGCGGGCGACGGCCGAGCGTCGCGCCAAGTCCTTGCTCGTGCTCGACGCGCTCGCGAAAAAGGAGAACGTGACGGTCTCGTCCACCGAGCTCGCGCAGGAGGTCGCGCTCACGCCGCTCGCGCAGCAGGACCCGACTGCGTTGCGGAATCCGGCGGTGCTCGGCGCCCTCGCGCGCTCGATGCGCAACCGCAAGCTCGTCGACAAGCTCATCGGCCTCGACACGCCGGACGCGGAGCGGGCGCTCATCCGTGCCGCCGGCGGGCCGGAGGACATCGAGCTCCCCCATCAGGAAGGTGCGAGCGAGCAAGCGATCATCGTGCCCCCGGCGCAGGCCGCCGTGCCAGAGAGCTCTGCCGAAGGACGTGAAGCGATCCGGGCCATGCTCAAGGAGCAGTCGGGCCAGTAGCATCCGCGCCAGTGACGGCGCTGCAGCTCGTTCAGGGCATCAACAACGTCCTGTTCGTCGCCATCTTCGCGCTCGTCGCCCTCGGCGCGTACCGCAGCCGGACCCGGACCGCCGTCGACACCGCGCTCTTCTTCGGCGCGCTCGCGTTCGCCGTCCTCGAGGGCCCGGTCCTCCAGATCCTCGGGATCTCCGCCAACGCGGTGGCGACCGCCGTCGCGGTCATCCTCGTCATGTCGCTCCCGTACCTCATGCTCCGATTGCTCGCGGACTTCGCCGGCGTGCCGCTCCTGGTGCGGGCGGCCACGCTCGGTGGGCTCATCGCCGCCCTGATCATCGTGGTCACGAGCGGCATGCCGCTCGATCCTGCCGCGACACTGTTCCTCATCGCGTACTTCACCGCTGTGTCCCTGTACGGGGCCCTCGGCTTCATCCGCCTGTCGCGCCGCTCGTCGGGTGTGACCAAGCGACGCACCCAAGCCGTCGCGGCGGGAATGGGTTTGCTCGGGCTCGCGGTCCTCGTGGCCGGTGTCAGCATCGTCGCGCCGAGCCTTGCCGGCTTCGTGTCAGGCGCGACCCAGCTGCTCGCGCTCTTCGCAGCGATCTCATGGCTCCTCGGGTTCGCTCCGCCTTCCCAGCTCCGGCGCTACTGGCAGGAGCCCGAGCTCCGCGCTTTTCTCGGCCGCGCGAGCACCCTGCCGCGCCTCCCCACGACGGACGCGATCCTGCGCGAGCTCGAGCGCGGGGCGGGCGACTCCTTCGGCGCGCGCGCGGCCATCGGGCTCTACGACCAGAACACCCGGTCGCTGTGCTTCGACAACGGCCACGGGGCGCTGCCGGCCAGCGTGCCTGAGAACAGCCGGTTCCTGGCATCGCGCGTATTCGCGTCGCAGCGGGCCGAGTTCTTCCCCGACGCCGCTCGGGCACATCCGGAGCACGCGAGCGCGTACCGCTCCGCAATGGTCGGTCCGGTCCTCGTCGCGCCGATCACCGCCGGCTCCCGGCGCATCGGGGTCCTCGAGGCGTTCGCCGCACACCAGCCGGTCTTCTCGACCGACGATCTCGCGCTCGCGCAGCTCCTGGCCGACCAGGCCGCCGTCGTCCTCGAGAGCCGCGCGCTCATCGACGAAGGGGCGCGCGTCCAGGCCCAGGAGGCGGCGGCGAAGCTCAAGGAGGACTTCGTCTCCGCCGCGGCCCACGACCTCAAGACGCCGCTCACGACGCTGCTCGGGCAGGCCCAGATCCTCGAGCTTCGGTTCGGCCGCGATCCGGCGCTCGCGCAGCACCTGCCCGCCATCGGACGGATCGCCCGCGAGGCTCGCCGGCTGTCGGCGCTCGTCGAGGATCTCCTCGACGCCTCGCGCGTGGAGGAGGGACAGCTCGAGGTGCGCCGAGAGCCTGTCGACGTGGCCGCGGTCGTACGTCATGTGGCCGAGCGCAACCGCGCCGGGAAGGAGCGCATCACTCTCGACGCGAGCGAGCGGCTCGCCGGCAGCGTCGACCGCCGCCGGATCGAGCAACTTCTCGACAACCTCGTCGAGAACGGGCTCAAGTACAGCGGCGAGGACACCCCGGTCGAGGTCCGGGCATGGCGCGATGACGGCGAGATCCGCATCTCGGTGCGCGACCACGGGATCGGCATCCCCGCGACGGATCTGCCGCACGTCTTCGATCGCTTCCGCCGAGGCGCGAACGTCGACGCTCGCCACTATGCCGGCATCGGCCTGGGTCTGTACATTTGCCGCGGGATCGCGCGCGAGCACGGCGGACGCATCTGGGTGGAAAGTACGGTTGGCCATGGCAGCACATTCCACGTCGCGCAGCCTGATGCCGGAGAAGGGAAGCTGAACTGATGCTCGCGGTCGAGCGCATCGTGTTCTCGCCTGATCACCCGAGCTCGCCGGATCCCGGCGCTCGCTCGCGCATCCGGGTCGATGAGGGCGCGATCGCCCGCCGTCCGATCCTCATCGTCGACGACGACGCGGAGATCCTCGCGATGCTGCGGGACTTCCTCGAAGGCGAGGGCTTCGCTATCCGCACCGCGACGAACGGGGCTGAGGCGCTCGAGGCGCTCGAGGACGTGGCGCCGGCGCTCATCCTCCTCGACATGCGCATGCCGGTCCTCGACGGCTGGGCCTTCGCCGCCCAGCTCCGCGAGCGTCAGGTCGCGTATCCGATCGTTGTCATGACCGCCGCCGAGAGCGCGCGCAACTGGGCCGAAGAGATCGGCGCGACCGGCTACATCGCCAAGCCCTTCGACGTCGATGAGCTCCTACAGACCATCGAGCGCCACCGCCAACGGGACTCGAGGCCGAACTAGGCGAGGGAGGGC
>JALYLX010000039.1 GCA_030773995.1 Chloroflexota bacterium | reverse complement strand
CCGGGGGCACAAGCATCACGATCACCGGCACCGGATTCAGCACCACGCCGGGTGCGACGACGGTGGCCTTCGGGGCGGGCGCGACCGGGGTGTCCTGCTCCACGACGACCAGCTGCACGGCGACCAGTCCGGCCCACGCCGCCGGCACGGTCGACGTCCGCGTCGCCGTCGGCGGGCAGACAAGTGCGACCAGTGCGGCGGATCAGTTCACGTACGCTGCCGCGCCAACGGTGACAAGCATCGCGCCCACGACCGGCCCAGCCAACGGCGGCACGGCCGTTGCGATCGCTGGCACCGGCTTCGCCACGGCCCCAGGCACGACCAGCGTTGCCTTCGGGGTCAGCATGGCCAGCAGCGTCTCCTGTTCCACGACGACGAGCTGCAGCGCGACCAGCCCCGCGGGAAGTGGCACCGTCGACGTGCGCGTGACCGTCGGCGGCCAGACGAGCGTGACCGGCGCCGCCGATCAGTTCACGTACATAGCGGCGCCCACGATCACTGCGCTCTCGCCGACCAGCGGTTCGACCGCCGGAGGCACATTGGTCACGATCACCGGCACCGGATTCAGCACCACGCCGGGTGCGACGACGGTGGCCTTCGGGGCGGCCGCGACCGGGGTGTCCTGCTCCACGACGACCAGCTGCACGGCGACCAGTCCGGCCCACGCCGCCGGCACGGTCGACGTCCGGGTGACCGTCGGGGCCCAGACGAGCGCGACAAGCGTCGCCGATCAGTTCACCTATCTGGGTTCCGGGGTCGGCGATGGGACCTATGAGGACAGCAACGTCGCGGTGTCGTACAGCGGCAGCTGGCTCCCGTACAGCAACGCCGGCTACTCCGGGGGGACGATCCACTACACCCCGTACACCGGAGCGACGGCCAGCCTGACCTTCACCAGCACCGCGGTGACCCTCGTCTACGGCAAGGACAGCGACGCCGGGAACATCACCGTGACCATCGACGGCTCGGTCGTCGACACCGTCGACGGCTACGCCGCTAGTACCGCATTCCAGGGCCAGAAGAGTTACTCGGTCGCCGCCGGGACCCACACGATCACGATCGGGCCGAGTGGGACCAAGAACGGCGGCTCGAGCGGGACGTACCTGTACTTCGACGCGTTCGTCGTCGGACCGTAACGCGGGCTTCGCACTCCAGGCCCGGTACGGTCAGTCGAAGAAGCTGGTGACCCCTTCGATCACGCGCTCGACGAAGTCCTCGCGCATGTTGGAGTGGAGCGGGAGCGTGATGACCTCCTTGATGACGCGTTTCGTCACGGTGAGGTCATCCTGTGGCGCGTCCTTGAACCAGCTGTGGTTGTGGACCCCGATGAAGTGGATGCCCGACTCGACGTTGCGGGCCCTGAGGTGCTCGATCAGCTCGTTGCGCCGATCGTTCAGCACGCGCACGACGTAGATGAACGGTCCCACGTCGGTGAAGTCGGTCGCAAGGACGCGGAGACCGTCGATCCGACTGAAGGCCTCGTGATAGCGGCGGCAGACGGCCTGGCGAGAGGCCATGAACTCCTCGACCTTGATGATCTGTGAGATCCCGACGCTCGCTGCGATGTCGGTGAGGTGGTACCGGAACCCCTTCTCGACGACGTCATACTCCCAGCCGCGACCGCGGTTGTACCGGGCGAGCGTGTCCGCGTCGACGCCGAGCTGCCTGACCCGTCGGACCTGCTCCATCTCGGCGTTGCTGTTCACGATGACCGCGCCGCCGTCCACTGACGTGATCAGCTTCACGGGATCGAAGCTGAAGCAGGCGATGTCGCCGTACGAGCCGATCCGCTTGCCACCGATCTTCGTGCCGAAGGCATGACAGGCGTCCTCCACGACCCGCAGGTTGCGGCGCTTCGCGAGCTCGAACACTGCTCGCTGGTCGCAGGGGATGCCGGCGAAGTGCAGGGGGATGATCGCCTTCGTCCGCTCGTTGATGAGCGCCTCGGCCTTCGCGACGTCGATGCCGAGCGCGTCCTCGGTGATGTCGCACATCGCGACCTCGGCGCCCGTCATCCGTACCGCCTGGTGGTCGGCGACGTAGTTGAACGACGGGGTGATGACCTCGTCGCCGGGACCGACGCCGGCCGCGATCAGGCCGACATGCAAGGCTGCGGTGCCGGTGTTCGTCGTGACGACCTTGCGGTCGCCGAGCTCGAGGAACGCCGCGATGCGCTCTTCGAACTCCTTGACCAGCGGACCCATGCCGAGCCAACGCATCTCGAGCGCGCCGACGACGTGCTGGGCCGTGTCGAGGCCGACCTGTGGGATGAGGACGCGGATGCGTGGGAGGGACGAGGCGTCCACGGGGTCAGAGCGTAATCGCTCGCAGGGCCATCCGCCGCGGGTTACGATCGCGCGCGCGATGACCGGAAGCGCCCGCGAGATCATCTTCTGGGGCGCGACGGGGCAGGCGAAGGTCCTCCGGGAGATCCTTCCATCGATGGGCCTGCGGTTGGTCGCCCTCTTCGACGACACGCCCGGTCTTCGCTCGCCGTTCCCGGATGTCCCGCTGCACGAGGGTCGCGCCGGGTTCGAGCGCTGGCTTGCCGGCGTGCGGGATCGCGAGAGCATCGCGTGCCTCGTGGCGATCGGTGGCGAGCACGGCGCGCCGCGCGTACGGATCCAGCGCTATCTCGAGGCGAATGGACTGCATCCGGTCACCGCCGTGCATGCGAGCGCCCATGTTGGCGCGGACGCGTCGCTCGGGGCGGGCTCGCAGATCCTGGCGCACGCCGTCATCGGGGTCGAGTGCGAGCTCGGGCTCGCGTGCATCGTGAACACCGCCGCCACCGTCGACCATGAGGGCCGCCTCGGCGATGGCGTCCACCTTGCGCCGGGTGCCCATCTCGCGGGCTGCGTGACGGTCGGCGACTTCGCGATGATCGGGACCGGGGCCGCGGTGCTGCCCCGGCTGGGGATCGGGACAGGCGCCGTCGTCGGGGCCGGCGCGGTGGTGCTCGCGGACGTCGAGCCGTGGACCGTGGTCGCGGGGAATCCGGCGAAGGTGATCGGGAGGCGCGAGCCGCGCGGGCCCTGACGGTCAACGGGGCGCGGCCGACCGCCATGCGAATTCATCGAGCTCCGCGACGACGTCCTGCTTCCGCTTCGTCCACCACGGCCGGTGGGCCCCGTACCACGCGAGAGTCGTGCGTAGACCGTCCGCGAACGTCACCCGCGGCCGCCACCCGAGCTCGCCCGCGATCTTGCGATGGTCGAGCAGGTAGCGGCGGTCGTGGCCGGGCCGGTCCTGGACGACCTGCTTCAGCGTTCGCGGCTTGCCGAGTGCGTCGAGGATCGAGTCCGCGAGCTGCTCGACGCTCCGTTCCTCGCCGCTGCCGACGTTGTACGTCTCGCCGATGCGCCCCCGGCGCAGGATCGCATCGAGCGCCTCGCAGTGGTCGAGCACGTGGAGCCACTCGCGCCGGTTCTCGGTGTGCTCGTAGAGAGGCAGGGGGTTGTCGTCGAGCGCGTTCGTCGTGAAGAGCGGGATGACCTTCTCAGGATGCTGCCACGGTCCGTAGTTGTTGCACGAGACCGAGATCGTGACTGGCGTGCCGAATGTGCTGTGGTACGCGCGCACGACGTGGTCCGCCGCCGCCTTCGACGCGTTGTACGGCGTGCGCGGCCGGTACGGCGACTCCTCGGTGAAGCCAGCCTGGGCGTCGAGGTCCATGTCCCCGTACACCTCGCACGTCGACACGTGATGGAAGCGCTCGATGCCCGCTCGGCGCACCGCCTCGAGCAAGGTCTGGGTGCCCACGACGTTCGTGCGGGTGAACGCGGCCGGATCGAGCAGGGCGCGGCTGTTGTGGGACTCTGCGGCGAAGTTCACGATCACGTTCGGCTGCCGGGCGGTGAGGACGAACAGCACAAGCGCCGCATCGGCGATATCGCCCCGTACGAACGCGTACCGATCGGCGTGGCGCTCCTCCACGTCCGCGAGCACCGCGACATCGCCGGCGTAGGTGAGCAGGTCGAAGTTCACGATCTCGTCAGCCGGGTACTTCTCGAGCCAGTAGCGGATGAAGTTCGAGCCGATGAACCCACATCCGCCGGTAACGAGCAGCTTCACGGGCGACCAGCATCGCACATCGAGGTCGTCTAACGGGCACCCAGGCGCCGGGCGCGCAGCGATACACGGGTGGAGCGCCCGGCGAGTGCGGCTGCGATGGCCGGTCCGAGCATGACTCGTCGGCCGAGCCGCGTGATGAGCCGGTCGATCGGCCGGCTCCGCCAGCTGGCGCTACGGACCCAGTCGATCGGACCGAGCTGTGGGAAGCGCTGGATCCGATCGAAGCGTTCCGCGAAGAGCGCGGCGATGTCTTCGTTCCGGAAGAACGTCATGTGTCGCGGGAAATCGAAGCCGGCCCAGTACTCTCCGAAGAACGCGGCGTCCATCGAGTCCCGCGTCACGGTCGACAGGAGCAGCTCGCCTCCCGGACGCAGCGTGCGAGCGATCTCGCGCATCACCGCATACGGATCGGCAACATGCTCGATGACCATGCTCGCGACGATCGCGTCGAAGTGCCCGTCCGGATAGACGGGGAGGACGTCCTCGACGGCGCCTTGCCGCACGTCCGCACCGGTGGAGCGGGCGATCGCCGCCGCCGCCGGATCGGGTTCGATGCCGTGCAGGTCGGTCCATCCGAGCGCTTGCAGCAGCCGGAGCATCCCGCCGCTGCCGCACCCGATGTCCATGACTCGGCCGCCGGGAACGTATGCCGGAATGAGCTGCGTGCCCGCGCGCCAGCCGAGGATCGGATCGAGCAGCGGCGAGCGGGTCGCGCTCGCGGCGAGATGTCCATAGCCGCGGTGCCGCGCGAGGTATCCACGGACCGCTGGATGCGGTGGTCGCGCTGCCGTCGCGGACTGGCCGTGCGGCGCGTACTCAGGCGGATAGAGCTCCCCGTGCCGCGCGCGGGGGAACCGCGGGCTTTGGAACCAGAGTCCGCAGCGGGTGCACTCGACGACCGAGGCATGGAGGCCCGTCGCGTGCAGGTGATCCTGCCCCTCCAGGATGTGGCGCGTACGCCCCTCGCCGCAGCGCGGGCATACCGGACGGTCGAGCTCTGCGGTCTCTGGCGTGACGATGATGTTCCATACTGACGCAATCGCCGGGAGGGCTGACACATGACCGTCGACCAGCAGCAGCCGTCGTCCGGCGGCGTGACCGTTTCGCGAACGTGCCTCATCTGCCGAACGCCATTCGAGCCGTTCATGTCCTTCGGCAGGCAGCCGATCGCCAACGCGTTCCTGACGCGCGACGCGTTCGGCTCGGAGTTCTTCTACGAGCTCAAGGTGGGGGCGTGCCCGTCGTGCAGGATGGTCCAGCTCGCTCAGCACGTCGATCCCGAGCTGATGTTCCACGAGCAGTACGCGTTCTTCTCCGGCACATCGAAGGGCATGACCGCGCACTTCGCGGAAATGGCCGGCGCTCTGCGCGAGCGCTACCTCAACGGGCCCGACCCGTTCGTCGTCGAGATCGGGAGCAACGACGGCATCCTGCTGCAGAACTTCCTCGGCGCGCCGATCCGCCATCTCGGCGTCGAGCCATCGGGCAATGTCGCGGACGTCGCGCGGGCCAAGGGGATCCGCACCGTCTCGCGGTTCTTCGATACCGGCCTGGCGAAGGAGATCGTCGCGCAGGATGGACAGGCCGACGTAGTGACTGCGGCGAACGTCATGTGCCACATCCCGGACCTGCACTCCGTCATCGCGGGCGTCCGTACGCTGCTCAAGCCCACTGGCGCGCTCGTGTTCGAGGATCCGTACCTCGGCGACATCGTGGAGAAGGCGTCCTACGACCAGATCTACGACGAGCATGCCTTCTATTTCTCGGTGACGTCGCTCCAACGGCTGTTCGCGATGCACGAGCTCGAGGTCGTCGATGCCGAGCCGCAGGACGTGCACGGCGGCTCGATGCGCTACACGATCCGGCATCGTGGCGCCGGGCCCGTGTCACCGCGCGTCCCGGCGCAGCTGCACCGCGAACAGCGGGCCGGGCTCGATCGAGACGAGACGTACGCGGACCTTCGTCGTCGCATCGAAGCGTCCCGCGACGAGCTCGTGGCCCTGCTGCGCCGGGCCCGAAGCGAAGGGAAGCGGGTGGTGGGTTACGGCGCGACGTCGAAGAGCACCACGGTGACCAACTACTGCGGCATCACGAGCGAGCTCGTCGAATTCATCAGCGACACAACTCCGATCAAGCAGGGCAAGTTCAGCCCGGGCGCGCACATCCCCGTCAGGCCGTACGCGGAGTTCGAGGCCCGGCCGCCCGACTACGCGCTGCTGTTCGCGTGGAATCACGCGCGGGAGATCCTCACCAAGGAACGGCCGTTCGTGGATGGCGGTGGCCGGTTCATCGTGTATGTGCCGAAGGTCGGGATCCTCTCGTGATCCGGTGCGCGGACCCGCATGCCGGCTACCTCGCGCACCGGGCGGAGATCGACGCCGCGATCCGCGGCGTCCTTGAGAGCGGTCGCTACATCCTCGGTCCGGAAGTCACGGCGTTCGAGCAGGAGCTCGCGGCCTACGTCGGCGTCGCGCACGGCGTGGGTGTCGGCAGCGGGACCGAGGCGCTGCATCTCGCGCTCCGCGCGTGCGGCATCGGGCCTGGCGACGAGGTCATCACGGTGGCGCACACAGCTGTCGCCACCGTCGCGGCCATCGAGCTCGCCGGAGCGACGCCGGTGCTCGTCGACATCGACGCCCGCACGTACACCCTCGACCCCGGGCGGCTCGAGGCGGCGATCGGCGCTCGGACGAAGGCGATCATCGCCGTCCACCTTTACGGGCAGCCCGCGGATCTCGCACCGATCTCCGAGATCGCGAAACGTCGTCGGCTGCGCCTCATCGAGGACTGCGCCCAGGCGCACGGCGCGCGCTACCGCGGGCGGGTCGTCGGGTCGTTGGGTGACATCGCGGCGTTCAGCTTCTATCCGACCAAGAACCTCGGCGCGATCGGCGACGGGGGGCTGGTCGCGACGGCCGACGCCGGCCTGGCTAGGCAGGCGCAGCTCCTGCGCGAGTACGGCTGGGCGGAGCGCTACGTCAGCGATGTGCCGGGATGGAACTCGCGACTTGACGAGCTCCAGGCCGCCATCCTCCGAGTGAAGCTGCGGCATCTCGACGAGGACAACGCGGCGCGATCACGGGTCGCGGCGCTGTATCGGACCCTGCTCGAGGGCTCGGAGCTCACCCTTCCGGTCGAGCGCGATGGGACGCAGCACGCCTATCACCTCTTCGTCGTACGGTCGACCCGCCGCGACGCGCTGCTCGCGCATCTCGAACGGCTCGGCGTGCGCGCGCTCGTGCACTACCCCGTGCCGGTCCACTTCCAGCCGGCGTACCGAGGCCGCCTGCGCGGACGTGACGTGCTGCCCGAGACCGAGGCCGCCGCGCGCGAGGTGCTGTCGCTACCGATGTACCCGGAGCTCAGCGAGCAGGACGTGCGCCGTGTGGCCGACGCGGTGTCCGCGTTCGCGGCCCCGGCCCGCGCCGGATGATTGCGGCCGATCTCGCGGGTGCGCGCGTGCTCGTCACCGGCGGTCTCGGATTCATTGGATCCAATCTCGCCCAGCGTTGCGTGGCCCAGGGCGCATCGGTCGTGGTGGTCGACACGCTCGATCCGCGTTGCGGTGGGAACCGCGGAAATCTCGAGGGCATCGCCGACCGCGTGCGATCAATGCCGGTCGACATCCGTGATGCCGGTGCCGTCGGGCCACTCGTGGCCGAGAGCGACGTCGTGTTCAACTGCGCGGCCTTCACTTCGCACGCGCAGTCGATGAAGGATCCGCATCACGTCATGAGCGTGAACTGCGACGGGGCGATCGTCCTTCTTGAGGCCGTCCGGCACGCCGGCCGGCCGATCCGGTTCGTGCATGTCGGGACGAGCACCCAGGTCGGGCGGATGCTCGTCGAGCCGATCACCGAGACGCATCCCGAATTCCCGCTCGACATGTACTCCGCAAGCAAGACGGCGGCGGAGAAGGTCGTGCTCGTGCACGGCCAGGCCTACGGCATCCCGGTCACCACCGTGAGGCTGGCGAATGTCTACGGCCCGCGCGCCAACATCAGCAGCCCCGACTTCGGCTTCCTCAACTACTTCATCGGCCGCGCGCTGAAGGGCCAGGAGCTCACCGTGTACGGATCCGGCGACCAGCTGCGCAATGTCCTGTATGTCGACGACGCCGTCGACGCGCTTCTGCTCGCGGCGCGATCCGACCGCGTCGTGGGAGAAGTGATCTCCGCCGCTTCGGCGGAGCACCTCTCCGTCCTGCAGCTCGCCGAGCGCATCTCAGCCCAGTGGGGCGGTGTCCCGGTCCGATCGGTGCCGTGGCCAGCTGAGCGGCGCGCCATCGAGGTAGGGCACCAGGTGCTGAGCGGCGCGAAGGCGAGGGAGCTGCTCGGCTGGTCCGCTCTCACCGGCCTCCGCGAGGGCTTGGCGGCCACGCGCGCGTACTTCGCGCCGCGCCTCGCGGAGTACGTCGGCTGATGCGGGTCGTCGTCACGGGCGCGCTCGGTCATATCGGATCGCGGCTCATCCGTGCCCTGCCGACCTCGTTCCCGGGTGCCGAGATCGTCCTGGTCGACGACCTGTCGACGCAGCGCTACCCGTCGCTGTTCGATCTCCCGGAGGAGGGCCGGTACCGCTTCGTCGAGGCGGACGTCCTGGCGACGGATCTCGACCCGCTCCTTGCCGGCGCGGACGCGGTCGTGCACCTTGCCGCGATCACAAACGCCGAGGCGAGCTTCGAGAAGCAGGAGGAGGTGGAGCGGGTCAACTTCCATGGCACGGAGCTGATCGCGCGCGCGTGCATGCGCGCGGGGGCCGGACTCATCTTCCTGTCGACCACGAGCGTGTATGGCACCCAGGCGGACGTCGTCGACGAAGACTGCTCGATCGAAGAGCTGAAGCCGCAGAGCCCGTATGCGGCGTCGAAGCTGCGGGCGGAGCAGCTCATCGGGCGCCTCGGGGCCGAGGGGCTTCGTTCGGTGACGTTCCGCTTCGGCACGATCGTCGGACCCTCCCCGGGGATGCGGTTTCACACCGCTGTGAACAAGTTCTGCTGGCAGGCGGTGCTCGGCAAGCCCCTCACCGTCTGGCGCACCGCGTTGCACCAGCGGCGCCCGTACCTCGATCTGGTCGACGGCGTGCGCGCGATCGAGTTCGTGCTGCGCCGCGGGCTCGACGGCCGGCTGTACAACGTGCTGACCGCGAACGCGAGCGTCGCAGACGTCGTCGACATGATCCGCGAGGTGGTCCCCGACGTTGCCGTGACGGAGGTGGACTCGGCGGTCATGAACCAGCTGTCCTATGAGGTCGACGATCGGCGATTCCGCTCTCTTGGCTTCGCGGTCACGGGCGACCTCCGGCGAGCGATCGCGGACACGGTCCGGCATCTCCGAGGCGTGCGCCGGTCGTGACCCGGGTCCTCGTCGTCCTCAAGTACGCGCCGCCCGGCTCGCCGCAGGACCAGCAGCGTGGCCAGGTGTACGGCCCGTCGTTCCGCGCGGCGGGCATCGACGTGCGGTACGTCGCGCGCTATCCGATGTGGGCGATGGGGCGGGCGCAGACGCTCACGCGATCGGCCCAGCCGCTGAGCTCGGGGCCGCGGTCCCGCCTGACGTCGCGGGTGCGGCGCGTGTTCGACACGGTGAACGACCGGCGGATCCTCGCCGCGGCGCGCGAGTCCGACATCGTGTTCGTGGTGAAAGCGGACTCGCCGGAGCTCCTGCGCGCGCTCCGCGAGACGACGCGCGCCCGTCTCGTCTACGACCTGGCCGACGTGCGGGTCGGGGATCCGCGTGAGTCGGCGGCGATGGCGGAGATGCTCCGTGACGTGGACGCGATCACCGTGGACAACCCCGTCGCGCTCGAGTACGCCCGCTCGTTCGGCAAGCCGGTCCATCTGTTCCCGCCGCTCGCCTACGTCGAGCGATCGGCGGAGCTGCGCGCGTCGTCGCGTCGCGGTCGTGACGACCGGGTGGTCATCGGTTGGATCGGTACACCTTCGACCACGTCCAACCTGTACCAGGTCATCGAGGCGCTCGAGGACGTATCCCGCGCGCATCCGGCCGTCGAGCTCCGACTGCTCGGGGTGCCGGCCGGGCACGAGCTCGTCGGCCGCTTCGAGCACGTGCGGGTGACCTGCCGCTCAACCTACGACTCCGAGACGATGATCCGCGAGGTGCTCGACATGGACGTCGGCCTCTTTCCGCAGTACGACCTCCAACAGGCGGCGATGCACGGCGTGACGAAGGCGCTCATCTACATGGGCGGCGGCGCCGCGGTCGTCGCCTCGCCCGTCGGAGAGGTGGCCCGGCTGATCCGCGACAGCGACAACGGGCTGCTCGCGGTCGGCCGGTCTGACTGGGCCGCCAAGATCGGCGGCCTCGTCGCCGATCCGGCGCTGCGGGCGCGGCTCGCGGAGGCGGGCCTGCGCTCCGTCCGTGACACGAACTCCATCGAACGGTGCTTCGCCCACCTCCGCGACGCGCTGGGCGCGTAGGCCATGGGTCCGGCGGATCCGCCCGACGTCGTCGAACCGCCGCGGCGCTGGGCCTCGCGGGACATGGTGCTCGTCAGCGGCCTCACCCTCGCCGCGCAGGCCGGCATCGCCGCATCGCAGTTCGTCTTCGCCGCGATGTTCGGCGCGTCGGCCGACACCGACGCGTTCTTCGCTGCGCTGTCGCCGCCGCTGTACCTCACGACCGTCCTGATCGCTTCGCTCTCGGTCGTGTTCGTGCCGATCTTCATCGAAAGACGCAGGATCGGCGGGACCAATGACGCCGCGCGCGTCGCGAGCGGCACGCTCAACCTGGTGGCGATCGGGCTCGTGGTGATCGCGGCCGCCGGAGCCATCTTCGCCGATCCGATCATCGGTCTCACCGCACCTGGGCTCCCGCCCGCGGCCCGCGAGCTCGCGCGAGGCCTCGCGGTCATCCTCTGGCCGTCCGTCGTCGGCTCGGGTCTGGTCGTCCTGCTCACCTCGATCTGGCAGATCGATTCGCGCTTCGGCTGGCCGGCGGTCGTGCCGGTGATCGGCGCGGTCGTGAATCTCGCGCTCATGGTGATCCTCGGGCGGACCATCGGCGTGTCTGGCGCGGCGATCGCGTGGACTGTCAGCCTCATCCTCCAAGCGGGTCTGCTCGCGCCCGTCGTCGCGCGGACGTGGCGCCCCTCGCTCGGTCTCGACCATCCTGGTGTTCGCGCCGTGCTCGTCGCGTTGGCGCCGCTCGCGTTCGCTTCCGTCTTCATCCGCGCGAGCACGCTTCTCGAGCGCTATCTCGGCTCCGAGCTGCCTTCGGGCCAGCTGTCGCAGTTGACCTACGCATCGCGGATCGTGGCCGTGCTAGGAGTGCTCGCGTCGGCCGGTCCGGCGGCGGTGCTCTTCCCTCGCATGGCTGAGGATGTCAGCGCACTTGACTTCGCCGGACTGCGGAGCCGCGCCGCGCTCGGTCTCCGGTCGCTCTGGTTGCTGGTCGCGCCGTGCATCGCGCTGCTTGTCGTCCTTGCCGAGCCGGCCGTCCGGCTGGTATTCGAGCACGGCGCGTTCACCAGGGCCGATTCGGACGCAGTCGCTGTCCTCACACGGATCTACGCCCCTTCCGTCATCGCAATCGCGTTGTCGGCCGTGACTGGGCGCGCGATCTACGCGTTGAAGGCAGTGCGGCTCCTCGCCGTCGTCGGCGCCATCGAGGGACTGCTCTACATCGCGTACACGACCGTGCTGGCGCGACGGCTTGGCGCGGAAGGGATCGCCCTCGGATACACGGTGTACTTCCTCGGTTCGATCACCTGGCAGCTGGTGTACCTACGGCACGTGCTGGATGCCCGAGGGGGGATGGTCATCCGTTCGTTCCTCATCACGAGTGGCGTTGCGGTCGTGGCAGGGATCGCTGCTTGGCTTGCGACGCTGGCCGTAAGCGGCGGGCCGCCTGCCGTGATCGTCGCGATCGGTGGCACGGTCGGTATGGGCGTCTACGTTCTCGGTTTGACCGTCACTCGCGGCGTTGGCGCGACCCGCTGATCACCCGGCCGATGTCAAGTGCTGAGACGACAGCCACGGCTAGCGTGACCGATTGATGCGCATGCTGCAGGTCTGCGCCGTCGATTTCACCGCGTACCACCTCCTCGGCCCACTCCTGCGTGCCAGCCGGCGGGACGGCTGGGATGTCGAGTTCGCGTCGGCCGATGGTCCGTTCGCCGCGATACTGAAAGAAGAAGGGTTCCGCCATCGACCGGTCGCGATGAGCCGAGCCGCCTCGCCCACGCGTCACCTGCGCGCGATCGTTGCCCTCGCGGCGTCACTGCGAAGGGACCCACCGGATCTTGTGCATACCCACACGCCGGTCGGTGGACTTGTGGGTCGCGCCGCGTCCATGGTCGCCTGGCGCGGACCGCTGGTTCACACATTCCACGGCCTACCGTTCCAGGGCGAACCGCGCACGCCGTCGGAGCGCGCGTTCTTGATCGGGGAACGGATCGTCGCGCGCCGAACGACGCGGTTCCTGAGCCAGGCCGCCGGCGACGTCGATCGTGCGGTCGCTCTGCGGATCGCCCGTCGCGATGACACCGTCGTGATCGGCAACGGCGTCGATGTCGAGCGTTTCGCGCCTGATCGAGCGGTGCGTGAGAGCGTGCGCGCCGAGCTGGGCATCCCGAGCCAGGCCATCGTCGCGCTGACCGTTGCGAGGCTTGTCCGCGAGAAGGGGCTACTCGAGCTTGCCGCGGCGGCCTCGCAGATCGAGCCCGATCCGCTGCTCTACTTCTTGATCGTGGGCGCCGCGCTGACGAGCGAGCGCACCAGCGTCGAGGGCGAGCTGGACGTGCACCCGGTGGTCGCTCGGTTGGGCGAGCACTGGCGTCGTCTTGGCCACCGCGACGACGTTGATCGCCTCCTTCAGGCCGCCGATCTCTTCGTTCTCCCGACGTATCGGGAAGGCCTGCCGCGCAGCATCATCGAGGCGATGGCGGTCGGTCTACCCGTCGTCGCGTCGGACATCCCGGCGTGTCGGGAGCTCGTGGGGCCCGGCACGACCGGGTTGCTCGTTCCACCACGTGACGTCCCAGCTCTCACCGAGGCCCTCCGCAGGCTGGCCTCGGCGCCGGAGGTCCGGGCGGAGTACGGAGCCAACGCACGTGCGCGTGCGCTCGCGCACCACGACGAGCGACAGGTGCTCGGTCTCCAGCTGCGCATCTTCCGGCAACTCGTAAGGTGAGCCTCTGGACACGCCGCACGGATCGCGAGCGGCCATGGGGATGATCTGGAAGCGCCCGTTGGACCTCGCGCTTGGTATTCCCTTCGCCGTCGCCGCGGCGCCGATCATCTTGGTGCTGTGCGCGTTCGTGACGTTCGTCAGCGGCTGGCCACCGCTGATCGTCCAAACGAGGGTGGGAGCCGGGGAACGGCCCATTCGCGTCGTCAAGCTACGGACGATGCGGGTGGGCGTTCCCACGGTGGCAAAGTCCGATCTGCTGTCGAGCCCGGGACTCCCGGATAAGCCGTACATCTCCGGCGGACGGTTCCTTCGTGCGGCGAGCCTTGATGAGCTGCCGCAGATCTACAACGTGCTCATCGGGAGCATGAGCCTTGTCGGGCCTCGCCCGGCGCTCCCCAGCCAGGAGGATCTGCTCACTCTCCGCCGCGCGCACGATGTGACCGCCCTGAGGCCTGGGATCACCGGGCTCGCGCAGATCAACGGCCGCGAGGCCCTGTCGCTTGCGACGAAGGTCCGATTCGAGGCGCACTATCGGCGGCACGCGTCACTGGGCCTCGATCTCGCGATCCTGTTCAAGACGGCCCGAGCCATCGTTTCCGGCCGCGGCGCGTATTAGCCCTGCTTTCGCACGCCCGCGGCGGAGCCACCCGCTGATTTCGATGGTGTCGGTTCGTACTCCGGCACGAGCGCGGCCAGGCGGCTCAGGATCGATTGGCGTTGGCCGAGGGCCGCGATCTGTCGCAGCTCGATCAGCGCGGCCTCCAGGTCCGCCGGTGGTTCGGCGGAATTCACGATGCGTCGAACCGCTTCGTGGCTCGTCGATTCCGTGCGTTCATACGGGAAGAGGAGCTCCTCGAGGAGCTTCTCGCCTGCTTTGAGGCCGGTGAACACGACCTCGATATCTTCACCCCGTTTGAGACCGTGCAGGTCCAGAAGATCATCCGCGAGATCAACGATCTTGACCCGTTCTCCCATGTCGAGGACGAACATGTCGCCCGGCTGCGCGAGCACCGCCGCCTGCATCACCAATTGGACGGCCTCGGGGATCGTCATGAAGAACCGCGCGACCTCCGGATCCGTGATCGTCAGCGGACCGCCTCGCTCGAGTTGGCGGCGGAAGATCGGCAGAACGCTGCCGCGGCTGCTCAGAACATTTCCGAATCGGACCGTGACGAAGCGCCGACCCGTCCGCTGTGCAGCGCGCAGCACCAACAACTCGGAGATCCGTTTCGTCACGCCCATCACGCTGGTGGGGTTCACGGCCTTGTCGGAGGAGATCAGGACGAAGCGCTCGACCTGCGCCTCTGCGGAAGCGTCGATCACTTCTGCCGTCCCGAGTATGTTGGTGGTCACAGCTTCCTCTGGGTACTGCTCCATGAAGCTCACGTGCTTGTGTGCCGCGGCGTGGAAGACGACATCCGGACGGAGTCTGCGAAAGAGACTGTGGAGGCGATCGCCGTCACGGATATCGAGGATGACGGGCGTGATCTCGGTCGGTGACTCGGGCAGGCTCTGAAGAGCTTCAAAGATGCTGTTTTCGCCCCGCCCCAGGAGCACAAGCTGCGCAGGCCCAAAGCTCAACAGCTGGCGCGCGAGCTCGCTGCCGATCGAGCCGCCGGCGCCCGTGATGAGGATCCGCCGATCGTGAAACGACGCGGCGACCGATTCGATGTCGATCCGCGCCGGCGCTCGGCGCAGAAGGTCCTCCACCGCGATCTCTCGAAGCGAGTCCTTGATCCGACCGGCCAGGGCTTCAGCGACACTGGGCACCGTCAGGCAGCGAGCGCCTGCCCGTTCAGCCTCGTGCACCAGCCTCCGGACGGTCGGCCCGTCGGCGGACGGCATCGCGAGGAGCACCGCCGCAATGTGGTGGCGCTTGATAGCTTCGCCGAGATCGGCGACCGATCCGACGACTCGCAGCCCCAGCAACGTCTGGCCCTCCGTGAGGTCGTCCGCGAGCACGCCGACCGGGTGCAGCCCAAGCCCTTGGTTCGCCTGAAGGTCTCGGATAACGGATAACGCGGCAGTTCCCGACCCGACGATCAAGGCCAGATCCTGACCGGCGATACGCCGGGCCCCAAATCGTCCTACCCCAATGACGCGGAAGGCGAAACGCCAGGTACCCGCAAACGCAACGAGAAGCACGGTGTCGATGATCGGGATCGACCGTGGAAATGGGACGGTCTCGGGGCCGACCAGCTTGTACGTCGCAAACACGACACCGTACGCGACGATGGATGAACCGACCACGCCGATGAGTACGGCTATCAGCTCATCCACGCTCGCATAGCGCCACACGCGTTGATACAGGCGCAACCACAGGAACGCGGCGATACGCACCGCTATGAGGATCGGTACCGCCCAGGCATACGTACGGAGGTACGTGTCGAAAAGTGGTGACGGGGCGTCGAAACGGAGTGCCAGCGCAAGCACGAACGCCAGGGCCACACAGACCACATCCAGGAGAATCAGGTGTCTGCCCCGCAACGCGAGTGCCGTCGGGCGGCGCAGCACCTGCGCCGATCGCATCTGACTAGGCATCGCGTTCACATGGTAGAGGGGGCTCGCGTCGGTCACCCGAACATCGTCATCCCAACGTGACCGACAATCGGACGCCATGCATCTGGGCGCGCGACTCGCGACGGCGTTAGTGCTTCTGTTGCCGGCCCCGGCGGCGGGGCTGGGCGTTCTGCTTGGCAGCGTCTGGAGCGGTCCTGATCCGATCCAGCAGAGCATCGTCACACGTTGGTTGCCGTTTGCCGCCCTCCTCAGCAGCATCGCGACGATCGCGATCGTGATCACTTCAGGCGACGCTAAACACGCTCGGCGTTCACGCGCCGCGGTCACCGCCTCAATGTTGGCTCTGGTGGTGGCGTACGGCGTCGCATTCGCCGCGCCAGGGACCGGACACTTCCGGCTGGGCGTCGTGTTCGTTCTGTTCGTATCCCTAGCGGCCGCGTTCGATCTCTTCCTGCTGCGTTCGGCCACGGCCTTCGCACCCGACCGCCGCGTCGCCCTTCTGCTGTTCGGCGTGACCTTGGCCCTATTCCTATCGATCGACCCATACCACCGCGCGGTGCAACCGACGCAGTCGGACGAGCCGCATTACCTCCTCATCACCCAGAGCCTGCAGCTCGACGGCGACCTCGACCTCGCGAACGACTACGCCGGACAGCGCTACCGCTCCTTCTATGAGGACACCTTGCCGGACGTGCACGCGATCGGTGTCGGCTCGCACTTCTACCCGATCCGCGATCTCGGCTTGCCGGTCCTTGCGCTTCCGTTCTTCGCGCTCGGCGGACGCTTCGGGGTCATGGTGCTCGTCTCGCTCGTCGCGGCTGCGCTCGTCGCACAGATCTACCTGCTCCTCCGCGACCTCGACGTCGCGCCGCGGATCGCGCTCGTCGCGACGGCGCTCGCCGCGCTCCTGCATCCGTTGCTCACGTACGCGTCGGCCGAGATCGAACCGGAGCTCTTCGCGGCGCTGCTCTTCGTCACGGCGGTGCGAGCGCTCCGTCACGG
Organism: Chloroflexota bacterium; assembly: GCA_030773995.1. Lineage (GTDB taxonomy): Bacteria > Chloroflexota > Limnocylindria > P2-11E > P2-11E > UBA4735. The sequence goes on along the minus strand of JALYLX010000039.1, from coordinate 399 downwards.
CACGCGCGCGTCGCCTCGTGCACTGGCGATCGCGAGCACCTGCGCGGGTCTCATCGGCATCTTCACGACCCGCGGCTGGTTCCTCTCGCTCGGCATCGGGCTCTGCATCGCGGTGTTCGCGGTGGCGGCGCGGGTGGATCTCGTCCGGCGGGTCCTCGCGGGCGCGCTGCCGTTCGCGTTGCTGTTGCTGCTCATCTCGTACGTCGACTGCCAGATGTTCCCGTTCGGCGACGGCTCCGGCCGCTGCTACTTCATGCCGAGCGCGGGGTACTTCCTCATCCGCGACCAGCAGGCCGTCCTGAGCGCCGGGCCGCAGGTCGGGGTGGCCGGGCTGCTCTTCGATCGCACGTTCGGCCTCATCAGCCACACGCCGCTGTATCTGCTCGCGTTCGCCGGCGC
>JALYLX010000038.1 GCA_030773995.1 Chloroflexota bacterium | reverse complement strand
GAGCACGCGCACGCGGGCGAGGTCGCCGACCGCGGCGGCCTCGAACACGTCCAGCTCGATGCCCGTAGCGCGCAGCGCGGCCGCCGCCGCATCGTTGCCGTGGTACACGGCCGTGAGCAGCGCCGACACTCCGTTCGCGTCGACCGCCGACGCGGCGCTCGGATCGGCCGCGAGGATCCGCTCGACCGCCGTCTGATCACGCTCCTTGATCGCCGCGAAGAGCTCGTCCACGTTGCCTCCCCGCCGCACTGGTAGTTAGTTAGGCTAACTAATATACTGCCACGGATGGCACGCAGCGCAACCCCCCGCGAGGTCGCGGACCGCCTCCACTCCGCAGCGATCCACCTCCTCAGACGCGTGCGGAGCACGGACGTCCAGACCGGCGTTACGCCCGCGCAGCTCTCCGCGCTGTCGGTGCTCATGAGCGGGCCGAAGACGCTCGGCGAGCTCGCCGCCGCCGAGCACGTGCGGCCGCCGACGGTCACGCGCCTGGCTCACGAGCTCGAGCGCCTCGGCCTTGTGCGGCGGGAGTCCGACAAGGGCGACGCGCGCGTCGCGCGGCTCCGCGCGAGCGCGAAGGGAAGCGCGATCCTCCGTCGCGGGCGCGAGCTGCGGATCGGCGAGCTCGAGCACCGCCTGCGAAAGCTGAGCCGCGCGGAGCTTCGTGCGTTGGATGACGCAGCAGTCATCATCGACCGTATCGTGCGGGAGTGACTCGGTAGACTTGACGTGATGAACGGCGAGCAGCGGCGCGTGGTGGTCACCGGTCTCGGCATGATCACACCGCTCGGCGCGACGGTCGACAAATCGTGGGCCGGGCTCACGGCGGGGAAGAGCGGCATCGGTCCGATCACCCGATTCGACGCCAAAGACCTGGAGACACAGATCGCGGGCGAGGTCCACGATTTCGATCCGCTCGAATACATGGAGCGCAAGGAGGCCAAGCGGGCCGACCGGTTCGCTCAGTTCGCGGTCGCGACCGCGGGTCAGGCCCTCAAGGACGCGAAGCTCGAGATCACGAAGGACCTCGGACCGCGGATCGGCGTGACCTTCGGATCGGGCATCGGCGGCGTCGAGACGCTCGTCGACAACATCCTCGTTCACGAGAAGGATCCCCGGCGAGTCTCGCCGTTCATGATCCCGATGATGATCATGGATATGGCCGCTGGCGAGATCGCGATGAAGTACGGGGCCAAGGGCCCCAACCTCGCGACCGTTTCGGCCTGCGCCTCGAGCGCGCACGCGATCGGCGAGGCCGCAGACACGATTCGCCGCGGCCAAGCAGACGCGATGCTCGCCGGCGGGAGCGAGGCCGGGATCATCAAGGTCGCGATCGGGGCGTTCAACGCGATGCATGCGCTCTCCCGCCGGAATGACGCGCCCGAGAAGGCGTCGCGGCCGTTCGACAAGGAGCGCGACGGTTTCGTGTTCAGCGAGGCCGCGGCGTGCCTCGTCCTGGAGGAGGAGGGCTTCGCGAAGGCGCGGCGCGCGCACATCATCGCCGAGATCATCGGCTACGGCGCGACCGCGGACGCGTACCACGTGACCGCGCCGCCGGAGGGCGCGGAGGGCGCCGTCCGCGCGATGCGCATGGCGCTGGCCGACGCGGGTATCGAACCCGCGCAGATCGGCTACGTGAACGCGCACGGCACCTCCACCCAGGCGAACGACGGGGCGGAAACGGCCGCGTTGAAGACGGCCTTCGGCGACCACGCGAACCGGCTACCGATCTCGTCGACGAAGTCGATGACCGGGCACACCCTCGGCGCGGCCGGCGCGATCGAGGCGGTCATCTGCATCCTCGCGATGCGCGACGGCATCCTGCCACCGACGATCAACCAAGAAGTGCCGGACCCGGCGTGCGACCTGGACTACATCCCGAACACCGCGCGCAAGGCAACGGTGGAGTACGCCCTCACGAACTCGATGGGCTTTGGCGGGCACAATGTCGCGCTCGTCATCCGCCGCCGGAACGGTGCCGGCTAGTGGCCGATCTGAAGCAAGTCCGGGCCGACGCGAACGCGCTCGTCCAGGAGCTCCTCACGCGGCTCGACGCATCGGACGTACGTGAGCTCGAGGTGACGCGCGGCACGCTTCGGGTGAAGGTGACCAAAGGTCCGCCGCGACAGCTGCACGCGCCCGTGCCGGGCAACGTCCCCGCGACCCAGCCGGAAGCCGCTCCGCGGGCCGCCGGGCCTGGGGTCGTGAGTGCGGAGCCGGCCGCGGCGGCGACCGACGCGATCACCGCGCCGCTCACCGGTGTCTTCTACCTCTCGCCCTCGCCGCAGACGCCGCCGTTCGTGCAGGTCGGAAGCGCGGTCGCGGCGGGTGACGTCATCGGCCTCATCGAGGCGATGAAGCTGTTCAACGAGATCCGCTCGAAGAAGAACGGGAAGGTCCGCAAGATCGTCGCAACGAACGGCCAGCTCGTTCGGGCCCACGCGCCGCTCATCGAGCTCGATCCGGCGTGATGAGCAAGACCTGCCCGACGTGCGGCGCGCCGCTGGCGGATCCGCCCGCATTCAAGCTGCGCTACGAAAGCCGCCTCTACGCGTTCGATCGGGAGGTCTGCAAGCGGATCTTCCAGGAGAACCCGGATCGCTACCTCGACGCCGATGGAGGCGTGCTGCCGGAGCCGCGTTGAGCGACGAGTGGCTCCTCGGCCTCCCGAACGAGCTCGCCCTGCAGCGGGCGGTCATGCGCGGTCTCATCGAGCAGGCGAAGGCGAACGATCGGATCCGTGTCGTCGTGGTGGGCTGCAGCATCGGACGCGGCAACGCCGACGCGCTCTCGGACGTCGATGCGTACGTCGGCGTGGCTGACGACGGCGATTGGCGCACGTCGCTGCCGGCGATCGACGCGGGCCTCCCGAAGATCGGCCCCATCCTCGATCTGCACCATCAGTTCCTGTCGGATGCAAAGCGCGCCGACTATCGCCACACGTTCATCCAGTACGAGGATGGCGTGCAGGTCGATCTGGTCGTGTCTCCGGCGTTCGCGCATCGCGCGCCGGATCGGGAATGGGTCGTCCTGTACGACCCGGATGGCCGCGTCTCCGGCGCCCCAGAGCAGCGTGACCCGACGGGCGATCAAGTACGGACGTGGATGTTCGGCGGGCTCGGGCGCCTGAGCGCGGCCGCTAAGTACCTCACGCGGGGATCCTTGTGGGAGGCGCATGCCTCTCTCGAAGCCGCACGCGGCGATGTGTGGCGCTTGTGGGCGGTCGCCATCAATGCGCCGGATCCGCAGTACGGCCTGACCGCGGTGCTCGATACCTCGAACCCGCGACTGCCCGCCGGCATCGAGCGGACGATCGCGCCCCTGGATCGCACGAAGCTCCAGGACGCGAGCATCTCCTGCCTCGATCTGCTGACCAGCCTCTGGCCAGACGTGACGAGAGGGCAGCCACTGCCGCCGTTCGTCGACCGCGTTCGCACGCAGCTGCTGGACATTCGGTAATTGCGTGGGCTAGCGCTCGCCCTCGGCGTCTGGCTCGTGGCGGACTGTGTGCCGGCCGCGACCATGGCGAGTCCGAGCGGGAGCGCGACCGCGTCGGCGCCCGCGGCGCCGACCGGGCCACCGTCGGCCACGGTCTCGCCGAGCGCGAGCGCCGGACCGGTCAATGTCGCGGCGGCTGTGGGCGCGATCCCGCGTTCGTTCCATTACTTCTCGACCGGTCAGGGCGAGAGCTTCCGCATCCTGTTGTTCGACGAGGACAAGACGCAGCCGCCGGTCGTCGTGCTCACGAGCGGCCGGCCTCCGGTACCCGCGGGACCCGACGTGCGATCCGAGGCGTTCAGCGTGTCGGCGGATGGGCGGGTCATCGTCGTCATGCGGCGGCTGTCCGAGCAGCAGACGACGTACTACGTCCTGCGGCCGGAGACGGGTGAGCTTCGGACCCTACTGAGCGGCGCCGAGCTCGGCCCACCGGTCATCAGCGCCGACGGACAGCGGATCGCGTTCGCTCGCAGGTCGGATGATGCGGCCGTCAATGGACTCTGGCTCCTCGCAGTGACGGGCGCAGCGGGGCCGACCCGACTGGTCAGCGACGCCGCGCAGCGCGTCGGCAGCCCGCCGGAGCCACTGGCATGGTCTGATGACGGGAAGTGGCTCGCGATCTCACCCGTGCTCGGTCCGGGCGGCGTCGAGGTCGCGGTCGTCGATCCGACGACGGGGGAGACGCACTTCAATGCGACGACCAACATCTTCGAAGGCGGGCGCGCGCGGGTCCTCGGGTCCGGATACGCCGTCGACTGGAGGGCCGGGGAGCACAGCCTGCTCATCACCAGCACGCGGGACTTCATGGGAGGAAGGACCTACATCTACGCCGCCGACGTCGTGGGCGGGTCGACCCGCACGCTATACGCGCCGAGCGGCGATGTGACCCTGGGTCCCGCGGTCTGGCATCCGTCGCTCGACCGCTATGCCACGATGGAGCGGCCCAGCGCCGGCGGTCTCAGCGAGCCGACGGCGATCTGGGTACGCCGCCTCGACGGCACCGCGACGAAGGTCGGCGGATCGGCGTTCCTCTCGCCACCATGGTGGTCGCGCGATGGCACGAAGCTGTTCTCGATCATCGGCGGCGACGACTCCACTGGATACATCTCGAACCTGCTCGGTACCGGCGGGGGCACGGCCTTCTGCAAGCGTGGCGGCACGGTCGGGTCCTGCACCTGACCCGCCAAGCGAGCGCTCGCAACTAAGCACTCCGGCTCTCCGAATGCATTCCGTCATATAGATGCCCGACATCACAGCCGAGCGCTGGGCCGAGCTCTACGACCGCGCGTTCCCGCAGGTGTATCGCGCCCTGGTGGCGGCGACGTTCGATCGGGAGCGCGCGCTCGACGGCCTGCACGACGCCTTCGAGGAAGGGCTGCGACATCCGCCGCAGGACGACCGCAATCTCGAGGGTTGGCTGTATCGCGTCGCGCTCCGCAAGACGCGGCGCGGCCTGTTCCGCGCGCAGCGGGAGGCGGGACGTGCCGAGGCGACCGCGACGGACGACGTCGCGGCGGTGCTCGATCGGCTCGAGGTCGGGCGGCTGCTCGGGCTCCTCACGGAGCGGCAGCGCGCGATCGTCGTCGCGCACTACTACCTCGGCCTCACCCAGGACGAGATCGCGGACGCGCTCGACATCCGGCGCGGGACCGTGAGCGCCACCGTCTCGCAATCGCTCGCGCGGATGCGTGAGGGAGGGACCGTCGATGGATGAGCGCGACAAGGACCTGACCCACCTGTTCGTCCGGGACCTCGACGAGATTCCACTGCCGCCGCGTGGTGACTGGCGCCGCCCGCGAGGAAGGGAACCCATCGCAGTGAGGACCAGCCGCTATCTCTTCACCGCAGGGGCGATCGTCGCCGTGCTGGCGATCGCGCTCATCGTCGGCTTCCAGCTGCGCGACCGGAGCGCGGCCGTGGCCAATCCCAGCGCATCCCCGACGCCGGGCATCACGAGCGTGCCGAACATCGTGCCGCCGAGTCCGACCGCGAACCCGAACGCGACCCCGACGCCGAGCGATGCGATCTTCAACGACGACTTCGGCTTCCTCGTCACCGGCGGCGACGGCCCGCCGCACGCCGCCATCCGGAAGGAGTCGAAGAACGAGGGGCTCGCATCCATTGCGACCCAAGGGTTCGCGGTCTCGCCCGATGGCAAGCACATCGCCTACTGGACGCTCCTCGTGTCCGGGTCGGAGCTGCACATCTTCACGGTCGGCAACACTGGCAACATTGCGGAGCAGTCGCTCGTGACGCTCGGCGCCGGGCAGCGCGCCGGCGGCGTTGTTTGGTCGAGCGACGGCGCCGCACTCCTGTATTCGATCGACACGGGCTGTGGCATCTGCGGCGGCCCGATCGGCGCGACGCTCAACATCTACGAGCTCGCCGCCAGCGGACGTCACGGCACCACCATCGACACCCAAACGAACACCGGCTGGTACCGACCGATCGCTTGGGATCGGTCCGCCAACCTCGTGGCGGCGGGTCTCCTTGCCGAGGGCGGCAGCATGATGTCGTACGTCACGTTCCGGACCAACCTGGACAACACGTTCACCGCGAAGCGAGTGGACGTGGGTGGGGGAGGGAAGCTCGGCATCCTGATGCAGTCGATCCGGGCATCGACCGACGCCAAGTTCGTGCTCGGCGTCGACTTCGAGTCCGGTGACATCAGGTGGTGGCCGCTCGCCGACTTTGCGGCGAACAAGTCGCAAGCCGGCGCGGGGCAGCGTGGCGCGCTGTGGCGGCCGGGCACACACCAGATCGGGTTCCTATCGGGTGAGCAGCTGTGGCTCGGTGACGTCGACAAGGCCGGGGCGCTGGGCCTCTGCTGCACCGCGTTCAGCGGAGCGCCGGCGACGAGCACGCTCCGGACCTTCCGGGCCGACGGGACCGCAGTGGTCCTTGGCGTGGCGGCCGCGGCTCCGTTCGGCCAGGCGAGCTACACGCTGGTCCGCCTCGGGAGCGATCCGAAGTCGACCTCCGGTGATCGCGTGACCTTCCAGGACCTGGACGGCCTCACGGCGTCGGTGCGATTCCGCTAGCCGCGGAGTGTCGCAGCACCCGTAAGGTCACGGCCTGCATGACGGCCGCCGTGATGAGGGCGAGCCCGAACGCGGCAGGGCCGAGCGACTCGAGCGACGCCGCGAGCACGAGGTAGAACGCGCCGAACCCGAAGAGGCCGAACAGCAGCCCGCGCCAGACCCGGATCGCGGCGCCGCGCCCGACGAGCTGGAACCCGAAGCCCGCGAGGATGCTCGCGTAGAGCGGGATCGTCGCCAGGAGGCCTGACAAGCGCGGGCCGAGCGCGGTTGCGGCGCTCGTGATCGCGACGACCAGGACGGTCGCGAGGATCATCCGCGCCGGCAGATCCCAGCGCGGCAGCGGCACGGACGCGGTGGGCCCGGGATCGGGCACGAGGCGGATCGCGAAGATCAGGACGATGGCGCAGATGGCGTAGAGCGGGACCGGCGCGATCGCGAGGTCCTGCGCCGCCGCGCCGATGAGCGCGAACGCGATCAGGCCCGCGGCGAACGACAGCACGATCCCGGCACCGCGCCGCGCGACGGCACAGAACTCGACGGCGAACGCGGCCGTCGCGAGCACACCGACCATCGATCCGAGCGCGGCGTTAGCCGCGAAGCTCGCGCCCTGATCCAAGAAGAGGAACAACGTGATCGGGCCGGAGGTGAACGGGATGCCGACGAGCCAGCCGCTGATCGTGTGACCCCAGCGCCTGCCGGCAAGGCTCGCTGTCGCGATCAACAGTGGCGTGAGGACGAGCTTGAGCGCGAACGCGGGCTCGATCAGCGCTAGTCCTTCCCGAGGAGAGTAACCACGACGTAGCCGATGGACAGGAGTGACGCCATCGCCGCGACGCCCCAGCCGATGGCCGTCGTGACGCGGCCGTTCGCGGAGCCGCCCATGAGCGAGCGATCGCTCGCGAGCTTCAGGATGAAGGCGAGCACGACCGGGAGCAGCAGACCGTTGATCGCTTGCGACGCCAGGATGAGCTGGATGAGGAGCTCCTGCGGGAACAGCACGACGACGATGCCGCCGACGACGAGCAGCAGGGTGAACAGGCCCATGAACACCGGCGCCTCGCGGAAGTTCTTGCTGATCCCGGACTCCCAGCCGAACGCCTCGCAGATCGCGTACGAAGTCGAGAGCGGCATCACCGTCGCCGCGAGGAGCGACGCCCCGAGGAGTCCCACGCTGAACAAAAGGCCGGTCTGCGCGCCGGCGAGCGGCCGGAGCGCTTCGGCCGCGTCGGCTGCGGAGGTCACGAGCACGTGCGCCGGGAACAGCACGCCTCCCGCGACGACGATCATGAACAGCGCGTTCACGCCGGTGAGCACCGCGCCGAGAAGGACGTCGATCCGGGCGTAGCCGTACTGCTCGGCGTCGATCCCTTTGTCCACGACCGAGGCCTGGATGTAGAACTGCATGTACGGCGTGATCGTCGTGCCGACGAGCGCAAGCGCCGCGATGAGCGCGGCCTGCTCGACCGGCAGCGTCGGGACGACGAGCCCTTTCCCGACCGCGGCCCAATCCGGGTGGACGATGATCGCGGTGATCGGGTACGCGATGAAGGCGAGGATGACGACGAAGAGCGCACGCTCGACGATCCGGTAACTGAAGAACACGACGAGCACCCAGATCGCGATACCCGCGATCGGCACTGAGATCGTTGACGGCACACCGAGCAGCCCAAGGCTCGCGGCGATGCCCGCGTACTCGGCCGCGACGTTCGTCCCGTTCGCGACAAGGAGCGCGAGCATCGCGACGATCGTCCACCGCACGCCGAACCGCTCGCGGATGAGATCGGACAGGCCCTTTCCCGTGACCACGCCCATCCGGGCGCACATCTCCTGGATGACGACCAGGCCGGCGGTCGACAGGAGCAGGAGCCACAGCATCGCGTAGCCGTAGTGCGCGCCGACGGCCGTGTACGTCGTGACGCCGCCGGCGTCGTTGCCGGCGAATCCGGTGATGAGTCCGGGCCCCATGACCGCGAGGAATGCGAGGAACGCCGCCTTGCGCGGAACGCGACGCCGGACGGCGCGAAGCGTCCGGCCTGGACGGCTCGCGACCGTCATCGCGCGATGGACCGGAGCGACCTCTTCTTCCAGCCGCGCGGGAGCATGAGCTCGACCACGTCATCGACCGTGACCGTCCCAAGGAGCTTCCGCCGCGCGTCGACCACCGGCAGCGCGAGCAGGTCGTACTTCGCGATGAGCGCGGCGACCTCCTCCTTGTCGGTGTCGGCCTCGACCCGCAGCACGTTCGGGTTCATCACTTTGGTGAGCGGTGTGTCCGGAGAGGCCACGACCAGGTCGCGCAGCGAGACGTTGCCGTCGAGCTTCCCTTCGGCGTCCACCACGTACAGGTAGTACACGAGCGCCGGGTCGGGCTGCAGCTCGCGCAGCTTGTCGATGGCCTGACCCGTCGTGAGGTCGCGCGGGAGCGCGAGAAAGTCGGTGGTCATGATGCCGCCCGCGGAGTCCTCGGGGTAGGCGAGGAGCTCCTCGACGTCGGCGCCTTCTTCCTCGTCCATGAGCTCGATGAGCCCATCGCGTGTCTCCTCCGGCAGATCCTGGAGGAGGTCGACCGCCTCGTCCGGATCCATCTCCTCGAGGATGTCGGCGGCGCGCTCTTCGTCGAGGTCACCCATGATCGCGGCCTGCATCTCCGGCTCGACCTCGCCGAGGGTCTCGGCGGCGGTCTCGACATCGAGCTCGTCGAACACCGCGCGCCGCTCGTCCGCGGTCATCTCTTCGACGATGTCGGCGATGTCCGCGGGATGGAGGAGCGCGAGCTTCGCGTGGGGGAGGGTGAGCCGCACGTTCTGTTGCGGCGATTCGAGCGGCTCGACGAGGTGCCAGGGGATGATCCCGCGCGGGAGCTTGCGTCCGAGAAGGCTCGCGACGCGCTCGGCGACGCGCTCGCCCCCGACCTGCCGGAGGATCCCGCGCAGCCCGACGTCGGCGCCGACCAGCCGGAGCTGGCCGCCCTTGTCCTCGAGTTGCAGGTCATTCACCCGGACCACCTTCGCCCCATGCGTGTCGACGATCTGCTTGTCGACGAGATCGCGTCCCAGGCGCAGCGCCTCGGGCGGCAGCTCGCCGGCGGCCGGCGGGATCGCCGAGTCGCGGAGCCGGTAGTGACCATCCGTGGCCTCCAGGTCGGCCCAGCGGACGATGCGCTCGCCGTCGGGCGCGCGGACGATGGCCCATTGGACCGCCGGGAACTGCTCCCGCGGCACCACGGCCACATCCGCGAGCCTGCCGATCTCCACACCCTGCGGATCGACCACTTTCGCTCGCTTGATCTCGGACAGGTATGGCACGGTGGGAGCGTAGCCCGCGAGCCGTTAGAATTCACTCATCACCCGAATGGCCGCGACGCATCGTGTGCGTCTGCGTTGGAGGCGTTGACCGTGAGCTCCCCGACCGAAACAGGCATCCGGACCCGTGCTTTCGCCGACAAGGCGGTGCAGGCCGCCCTCGAAGCGGACTGGGCGGCGGCTATCGAGCTGAACACCAAGATCCTCGAGGCGAACGCCGAGAACCTCGAGGCCCGCAACCGGCTCGGCCGCGCGCTCCTCGAGACCGGCAAGCTCGAGCTGGCGAAAGCCGCGTACGCCGACGTGCTGAAGGCCGAGCCGAACAACCCGATCGCGCTCCGCAACGTCGCCCGCCTCGGGATCCTCCTCGAGCACAAGACGAAAACGAACCCGACCAAGTCGAAGACCCAGCCGCGCCTCTTCATCGAGGACATGGGCAAGACCGGCATCTTGCGGCTCATCAATCCCGCGCCGCCGCAGGTCGTGGCGAAATACTCGCCGGGCGCCGAGGCGGAGCTCCGCGAGCGCGACGGCCTCATCGCGGTGCACGCCCGAGACGGCGAGCTCCTCGGCTTCCTCGAGCCCAAGGTCGGCCGTCGGCTCCTCGACCTCATCAACACCGGCAACGAGTACGTCGTCGCGGTCGTGAGCAACGACCAGCAGAACCCGCGTGTCGCGATCCGCGAGACGCTCCAGAGTCCCGAGAACGCGCAGCGCATCTCGTTCCCCGGCCACCACCGTCCGGCCGAGACGAAGGAGCGGGCGTACATCAAGGGCAACTTCTTCCGCTCCGGTGGCGAAGAGGAAGAGGACGGCGAGGACGAAGGCGACGAGACCGAGGCGACGCCGTCGGTGGTCGAGGACGAGTCCGAGCCCGCTGTCGCGGAGGAGCCGCTCGCCGTCGAGGCCGACGACGATGACGACGAGGACGAGGCTGACGAATAGCGGCCTGATCAGGGTCGCCTTCTGCGTCCTTCTCCTTCTCAGTAGCGCGTGCGAAGCGGCACCAAAGGTGGTGCCGAGCGGCGACGTCACCGACGGCCCGAAGCTCGCCCGCGCGGCCGCCAGCCTGTTGCTCCAGATCTCGGCGTACGACTACGCCCTCGCCGGCGGTCTCGCCGGCGAGAAGGCCCGCATCGTGTCGAGCGACCGGTGGGCCGCGGTGATCCGCGGGCTGCTCCCGAAGATCAGCGACGTGACGTCGGCGTCGGTGTCGGCGACCGCCAATGCGGCCGGCCCCCTGCGCGACGCGGTCGTGTCGCTGGCCGACTCGCTCACCGATCTTTCGAAGGACTCGGGCACGTACGCCGATGGGAGCGATCCCGGCGTCTTCGCCAAGACCATCGGTGACGTCAGCATGTCGTGGGATCGCCTTCGGGCCCTCGCGGCGAAGCTCCCGCCGGACGCCGACCTCCAGAAGACCGTGGCCCGAGGCACGTCGTTCACCGTCAGTACGGCGTCGCAGCCCGTGTTCGCCGTGCAGGCCGGCCCGTACGCGACGGCTGCCGATGCCGACGCCGCCACGAAGAAGATCGGGACCGTGATCTCGGTCACGCGCGTCGCGCCATTCGTCGTGCGCGTCGCGACCTACCCGTCGAAAGCCCAGGCGGACGCCGCGGCTGCGGCCCTCAGACCGAAGGGGATCGACGTCACCGCCGTCCTCGAGGCGCGCACGTACACGTTCGCTCGCGAGGGAGCACTGCCGGACGCCGAGCTGTGGCGCGAGCCGACGCAGAGCATCGGTGGCCCTGGTGGCTCGCGCCGCGTCGCCTTTTCACCGGACGGGAAGTGGATCGCGATCGGCGCGGACGACGGGTTCGTCGCGATCTTCAACGCGACCGACGGCGCGCTCCTCGCGCTGCCGAAGCTGACGTCCGGGATCTCCACTCTCCTCTTCAGCAGCGACAGCGCGTGGCTCTTCGCCGGTGGGGCGTCGGGCAGCGTCTTCTTCGTCCCGTCGGGCGCGTCGCCGCTGAGCGCAGCGCAGCAGCTGCGCTTCCCGGCGGCGATCAGCGAGGCCCTCTACATCGGCATCCCGACCGCGCGGGCATTCGTCGCCGTGTCCAAGGGTCCGACCGGCGTCGCGAGCGGTGGCAGCGGGCTCCTCGGAGGACGCGCGCCCGACGGCGCGTTGCTCGGCGACCCGTTCCCGATCACGACACCGGCGGTCGGCGGGTTCATCGCGGTGAGCGATCGTGGGGAGCTGTTCATCGCCACGACGACCGGCGGCAACACGGACGTCGAGGTCCTGCGGCTCGGCATCGACCGCCTCATTCGCGGCGTCATCACGGTCCCCGGCGCGGCAGTGGATCTCGCGCTCGATGCGAAGGGGGAGCGCGCCGCCGTCGTGACCGACCAGGGCACCTTCCGCTTCTTGCCGAATGCCGCGAACCCCGGCGCGACCCTGCAGAAGGTCGGCGCGACGGTGCGCAGCGTGACGCTCGGGGCGGACGGCACCCTGTATCAGCTTGACAAGGACAAGGCGATCGCGACTGGCGCAGACGGCTCCCAGCGCTGGCAGGTCCCGCTCACCGACGGGCGGAAGCTCGTGCTCGGTGCGCGGACCCTCGTTTGGGACGGGACCGACACCGTCTGGGCGATCGCCTCTGACGGCACGATCGACGCGCTCGGTGCCGACGGCACGATCCAGGACGTGGTGACCTCGGCGGACGGCAAACGCGCGGCCGTGGTGCTCGATGGCCGGCGGGCCCTAATCTTCGAGCTGCAATGACGCTGGAACGGCTCGACACCTTCGTTCCCGTCGAAACCGCTCCACTTCCCAGACCGCTCCACCGCTTCGGCACCGCGTTCCCCCAGGCGCTCGCGGACGCGTACGCGAATGCCTACACGGCTGAACGCGCGATCGTCCTCGATCCCCTCGCGTATCCGTTCTCCGCGGCCGACGCGGCGCAACGCAGCGAGCGGGTCGGCATCGCCCGTTCGCCGCAGGCCATCGGCGCGTGGGCCCGCGCGGTCATCGCGGCCGTACCGTCGCTCGCCCAGCTGACCGCAGCGCTCGAAGCGGTCGCCGACAGCGCGCTCGCCGGCGCGACGCATCGCGTGACGATGCGCGACCTGTACGCATCGCATTGCGGGACCTGTCGCGGACCGGTCGTCGTGGAGGCGTTCCTCTGGGAGCGCGACGCGCCCGTGCCGACAAAGAAGGCGTTCCGCTGCGCGATCTGCGCCCGCGAGGGCCGCGCGCTGCTCATCGAGCCGACGGCCGACGAGGATGACGCCCGCGCCCGCAAGGTCGAGGGCGACGGGCTCGCGTACTGGCAGTTCGTTGAGCGATTCGGTGCGGCCGAGGAGCGGCGCGTCCTCGCGCAGAGCATCGCCGCGCTCTACACGCCGCGGAACCTCGCGGCCCTCATGGGCACCCTCCGCGCGGTCGAGACCGCCCTGCCGGACGGCCCGGCGAAGGCGTTCCTCCGGCTCTGCCTGCTCGAGGTCATCGTCTCGGGCAGCCGGCTGAACGCGGTCGCGGGGCACGGCGCGCCGCTGCGCATCGAGAAGGGCCGCGCCCGCCGCGGGCAGGCGGCGCAATCGCGCGAGGTCAACGTGTGGCTCGAGTTCGAGCGCACCGCGCGCGAGCTCGCAGCCTGGCTCACCGCCAACCCACCGGCCCGCTCGGTGCCCGCGCTGAAGGCGCCTGCCGATCTCATCCTTCTGCAGGCGCCGGTCGACGATCCGCTCGGCGGATGGGCGTACGTCGCGAGCGTCATGCTCGTGGGCGCGCAGGACGACCCGAGCGCGGACGGGGATGGCCGGCTCGCCGGTCGAGAGCGGCTCCTGCGAACGCTTCGGACCGCGCTGCTCGACGCGCATCGCAGCTCCAAGGAGGGGGCGCCGTGCGTCGTGTACCTGCCGCATGCCGACGGAGCGACGGTGGCGGCCTGCGCGCTCGCGGGCGCGGGATCGGGGTTCCGGCTCCGCGGCATCCTCTATCAGCGCGACACACTCCCGACCGCGACCGGCGGCAGCTCCGGCGCGGTGGCGGTGCTCGACTTCCAGCGCGACGCCCCGCTCCTGGTGGATCAGCGGAGCGCGGACTCGCTGACGCTCGAGGAAACGATGCGGATGGGCGTGCACGCCGCGGTCACGGCGCGCGGCGAGCCCATCGCCGGGGACCGCGCGGCCGTCGAGGCGCTGAACGCCTTGGCCGCCCGCGGGCTCCTCGCACCGCTCGCGCTCGCACGGGCCGGCGGGGTCTCCGAGCTCGAGCTGTTTCTCGATCACTTCCGCTCGGCGCTCGGCGACGCGCGCCGCTCTGGCATCGAGCGCCTCGATGGTGCAGATAAGGAGGATCCGCACTACGGGCTCATCAACGGGAGCGAGGACCATTCGCCGCTCGACGACCGAGTCGAGTGGGGCGTGTGGGGCGTCCTGGCATCGGCACACGAGGTCGACACGCGCTCGCTCCTGAAACGCAGCTATGGGCTCTTCCGTGGGGCCGAGACACCGGACCGTGAGCTCGTCGAGCGGTGCATCGCCGCGTATGGCATCCAGGGGGATGATGGACGCTGGCGGATCCGGGACGCCGACACGCTCGTGAAGCGCCAGCTCGAGCAGACGCTGCTCGCGGCGAGTCTCATCGACACGGGACATCGGATCGGTTTCAAGGTCCAGGTCGGGCGAGACCTGCGCCGCCGCCCGCTCGGCCCGTCCTACGCCGGAAGAGCGAACGTGCTCGCGGATCTGCTCTCCGACCTGGAGAAGACGACCCCGCTCGCGCGCGCGCTGCGCGGTCCGGCGGACGTGCTCGATGCCGTGGACCTCGCGTGGTACGACCGCGGCAAGATGGTGTTCCTCTGGCAGATCGACTGGACCGCGCGGCTGCACCGCAGCCTGAGCGCGATCGGCGAGCAGATCCCGGATGACGATCGTGTGTTCCGATTCCTCGCCCTGGCCGACGAACGCCGCCCGCTTGCCGCGTTCAAGCTCGAGCGGTCAGCAGCCCTCCGGACGGCCGTTCGACGGCGTGGCTGGAGGTTCGTAAAGTGGGCCCCACTGAAGGCCTTCGCGGCCGATCCCGGCGCCGGGCTGGATGGCCTGGAGCCGGTCCTCGGCCTTGAACCTGCAGTGGAACAAGCAGGCCAGCAGCTCGCGTTCAAGTGGTAGCAGCGGGTTTTCCCGCGACCTGGATAATTGCGATAGAACAAGGAGCGACAAAGAAATGGGAAAGCCCACCGTCGTAACGGATCAGACATTCGAGCAGGAGGTCCTGAAATCGGACACTCCGGTGCTCGTTGACTTCTGGGCGACCTGGTGCGGCCCGTGCCGCATGGTGGCCCCAGTCCTCGAAGAGATCGCGAGCGAGAAGGACAACGTCCGGATCGCGAAGCTCGACGTGGACGCGAACCCGATCACCGCAGGACGCTTCGGCGTCCGCGCCATCCCGACGATGATCCTGTTCAAGGGCGGCAAGGAAGCGCAGCGCCTCGTCGGCTACATGCCGAAGGAGCGCCTCCTGCAGCAGATCCAGCCGCACGTCACCACTCCGGTCTAGGCGCCCTCGCACGGCCGAGTTCAAGAACCCGCCCGGCGTCGCGGCGCCGGTAGGGACGTACTCCCAGGTGGCCATCGTGCCGGCGACGGATCGTCTCATCTATGTCTCGGGGCAGGTCGCGATCGACGAGTCCGGGACGCTTGTCGGCAAGGGTGACGCCGCGAAGCAGGCGGAGCAGGTGTTCAAGAACATCCACCGCATCCTGACCGACTGTGGCGCGGCCATCGGGGACATCGTGAAGCTCAACTGGTATTTCCGGAACATGAGCGATCGCGCCGCCATCGTCGCGGAGCGGGACAAGTTCCTTGGCAGCCACCGCCCGGCGAGCACGGCCGTCGAGATCTCGCGTCTCGTGAACGAGGACTGGCTGATCGAGGTCGACTGCGTGGCGGCCGTTCGCGGCTAGCCCGCCTCGCCTCGAGGTCGTCGACGGCTGGGAGCAGCTCCCGGCCGGACGGCGGCACGAGGACGTCGCCGCGGTCGCCGTCGACTCCAAGGATCGCGCGTACCTCTTCACCCGCGGCGAAGCCGCGGTCTTCGTGTACGAGCGCGACGGCCGGTTCATCCGCTCGTGGGGCGAGGATGCCTTCAGCGAGCGGGCGCATGGGATCACGGTCGGGCCTGACGATGCGGTGTACTGCGTGGACGACGCCGATCACTCCGTTCGGAAGTTCACCGTCGACGGCGAGCTGCTGCTCACGCTCGGCACGCGCGGTCGGCCCTCGGACACCGGATACGACGGCGCGGCGTACGCCACGATCGCGCGCGCCGGTCCACCGTTCAATCGGCCGACGAACCTGGCGGTCGCACCGAGCGGCGACCTCTACGTGACCGATGGGTACGGCAACGCGCGGGTCCATCAGTTCGCCGCGGACGGACGGCTGGTCCGTTCGTGGGGGGCGCCCGGTGGCGGTCCGGGCGAGTTCCGGATCCCGCACGGCATCGGTGTGCTCGGGGATGGCCGCGTCCTCGTGGCCGATCGCGAGAACGACCGGATCCAGCTGTTCGATCCGGACGGCGGTTATCTCACCGAGTGGCGGGACATCCAACGTCCGACCCAGCTCTGCGTCGGGCCCGATGGCCTGATCTACGTCTCCGAGCTTTGGTGGCGGAAGGGTCAGCGCTCGGAGCGGTTCGGCGAGATCACCGCCGATCGCTACGGCCGCCTGAGCGCCCTTCGCGACGACGGGACGGTGGTCGCCCGCTGGGGTGGGAGCGCGCCAGGGACCGCCGGCGGGTTCACCGCGCCGCACGGTATCGCCGTCGATTCACGCGGCGACGTGTACGTCGCCGAGGTCACGCACACGTTCGGTGTCGCGCCAGGCCTCGTGCCGGCCGGTGGCGCGCCGACCTTGCAGAAGCTCGCGCGCCGCTAGTTCGTCGCGATCCCCTCGTGACTTTCGCGTGCCGAGAGGCAGTGAACACCGCCTGTATCCTCCGCTGGTGTTGAGCGAAGGCGGGTGAAGCGGCTCCGAGGCTCGCGACTCGCGGGTCTCGCGGTGTTCGTCGCTCTCGTCGCCCTGGTGATCGCGGCACCGATCGCCATCCTCGGTGAAGTCAGCTCCAACGATGCCCGTAGTCGCCTCGAGGGCGATGAGATCGCGGCCGTCGCGGACACGGCCGACCGCGCCGCTGACCTGGTGCGAGGCCGCCTCGTGGCGGTCGCCGATGAGGTCGGGGGCATCGTCAAGAACGACCAATTTGGGCGAGCGATGGATGCGACGGACATCAGCGCGGCCGCCGCGCTGCTCGGGGGCTACAAGAGCGTGACCAGCTCGGATATCGACCGGCTGTTCGTGATCAGCGGCTGTGGCTGTCCGGGACTGACACCCTCGGTGTCCCTCTCGGTCCCGACAGACGAGCGGCTGGGGCAGCTGCGCCCCGCATCCGACTACACGCGCTCCGCTGGCGGCTCGCTCGAGCAGATCATCGTGACGACCAGCCAGCGCATCTTCGTCGCATCCCACGGGCAAGGACCGCAGACGATCGCCGTGGCCGTCGCGCGGCGCCCTCCCGCGGAGGCCACGGCCGGACAGGACGTCGTCCTCGCCGACATCCCCGTGAGCCACCTGACGGACTGGCTCCGGCCGATCAGCGGACCCGGCCAGCGCATCTACGTCCTCGATGAGTCCGACCGTCAGATCGCCACGGCCGGCGAAGGCGACGCGGCCGCGCAGCCGATGAGCGCCCCGGTCCGGGACGCGGTGCGAGGTAAGGACCACGTTGCGATGCGGCTCGGCGACGGCCCAGCGGACGTCCGGAACATCGCGACGGCGACGGTCACCTCCTCCGGTTGGCACGTTGTCGTCGTTCGGCCGATCTCGGCGGCCGAGCTCGACCTCAGCGCTGGCAGCGCACAGCAACGCTGGCTGCGCGTCGCGCTGATCGGCTTCCTCCTCATCGGGGCCACGCTGGTCGGCTGGTTCGACCAACGGCTGCGGACGCAGGGCAGAGCCCTCGCGCTCGCCAGTCGGCACAAGTCAGAGTTCCTCGCGAACATGTCGCACGAGCTCCGGACGCCGTTGAACGCCGTGATCGGCTTCTCCGACGTGCTCCTGCAAAAGATGTTCGGCGAGCTCAACGAGCGCCAGGAGGAGTACGTGCGCGACATCCGTGAGGCGGGGAGGCACCAGCTGGCGCTGGTCAACGACATCCTTGACCTGTCCAAGGTCGAGGCCGGGCGGATGGAGCTTGAGCCGACCGACTTCTCGCTACCGGCGTTGATCACCGACGCGACCGCCCTGCTCCGCGAGCGAGCCTCGCAGAAGGGCGTCCGGCTCGTCGTCGCGACGGACGAGACCCTTGGATCGGTCCACGCGGACGAGCGAAAGATCAAACAGGTGCTGTTCAACCTGGTGATGAACGCGATCAAGTTCACCCCGAGCGGCGGCACGATCACCGTCGCCGGGGAGCGCACGAGCGCGGCTGTCTCCGTCTCGGTCACTGACACAGGCATCGGCATCGCGGCCGAGGACCAGACGCGCATCTTCGAGGAGTTCCGTCAGGCCGGGGACAGCGCCGGACGCGCGGTCGAAGGCACCGGCCTCGGCCTGAGCCTCGCGAAGCGGTTCATCGAGCTGCACCGCGGAACGCTCAGCGTCGTGAGCGAACCGGGCCGCGGCTCGAAGTTCGTGTTCGTGCTTCCGCAGCCGGCGGTCGCGACCGCGTAGCGCTAGCTCGCGCGCTGCTCCTCGCCTGCGGTGAGGTGCGTGACATCATTGACGGAGCCCGTCGAGCGACATCGCCATGCTCAGCAGTACGTGCCCCACGATCCGCTACCCGGACCTTCTGTGGCCTTCGGACCAGTCGAAGAGCTCCTTCACGCCGAGCGGCGGAGCGATCGCGTACCCCTGGGCCGAGTACGCGCCGGCGTCCCGCAGCAGCGCG
>JALYLX010000037.1 GCA_030773995.1 Chloroflexota bacterium | reverse complement strand
GCGCTCGACTGCGACGTGTGCGTGGTCGGGTCCGGCGCGGGGGGCGCGGTCGCCGCGTTCGAGGCCGCGGATGCCGGACGCTCGGTCATCGTCCTCGAGCGCGGGCCTGCGTGGAGCGAGGCCGATCTCGTCCCACGCGAGGCTGAGGGCAGCGCGCGGCTGTACTGGGACCGCGGCTTGGCGGCGACCGAGGACCTCGGGGTCGTGCTCTTCGCCGGGCGCGTGCTCGGCGGCGGGACGGTCGTGAACTGGATGACTTCGCTCCGCCTGCCGTCTGACATTCGTGCGGAGTGGGAGGCGCTCGGCGCGGACGGGATGGGCAGCGAGCTCGACGAGCACTACGCGGCGGTCGAGGAGCGCCTCGGAGTCAACACCGAAGAGAGCATCCGCAACGCCCAGAACGACGCCCTCGCGCGCGGTCTCGACGCGCTCGGGATCCCGTGGTCGGTCATCCCGCGGAATGCCCGCGGCTGCGGCGATTGCGGGCACTGCGGCTACGGTTGCCGCGCCGGCGCGAAGCGCTCGAGCGCGCGCACCTTCCTGGCCGACGCGGTCGACCGCGGTGCGCGGGTCGTGACCGATTGCGAGGTCCGCACCATCACGACCACGAACGGCAGCGTTACCGGCGTGACCGCGATCGCCGGCGAGCGGCGCATCACGGTGCGCGCCGCGCGCGTGGCCCTCGCCGGAGGCGCGATCGGGACGCCCGCGCTCCTCCTGCGCTCCGGCCTCGGCGGCCCGCTCGCCGGGCGGCGGCTGTTCCTCCACCCGGTACCCGCCGTGCTCGCGCGGTACGCCAACCCGATCCGCATGTGGTCGGGCGTTCCGCAGAGCGTGGTGTCCGATGCGTTCGCGCGGCTCGACGGCGCCTACGGCTTCCGCCTCGAGGTGGCGCCCGTCCTCCCGGGCGTCGCCGCCGCAGGGATCGCGTGGCGATCGGCGGAGCAACACCGCGAGATCATGCGCGCGCTCGACCACCACGCGGCCTTCATCCCACTCGTCCGCGACCGCGAGCCCGGCCGCGTCCGTGTCGATCGCAACGGCGCGGCGCTCCTCTCGTACACGGTCACCGGCGCCGACGCGGCAATGTGCGTCCGCGCGATCGTCGAGACCGCCCGAGTGCACCTGGCCGCCGGCGCGCGCGAGGTCCGCACCTTCCACACGCGGCCGCTCGCGATCGAGCCCGGTGGTGACGTCCGCGTGTTCGCCGACGCGGTCGCGGGCCGCGGCGTCGCGCCGAATACCGTCGGGCTGTTCAGCGCGCACCAGATGGGCACGGCGGGGATGGGGAGCGGACATGACAGCGTGAGCGATCCGGATGGCGCGGTCCGCGGCGTCCGCGGGCTGCACGTCGCCGACGCGAGCGCGTTCCCGAACGCGTCCGGCGTCAACCCGATGCTCACCGTGATGGCCCTCGCGCGCCGCAATGCGCGACGGATGCTCGCGGAACCGGTCTAGCGCGTGGACTCCAGCGCGTGGCGCGCCCGGGCGCGATCCACGTTGAGGCTTTCCCACGGGTCTTGGCCGCCCGCACGTTCTCTCGCTGTCGTTCGAAGCCAGGCGCGAAGGAGATCTCGGTCCGCCGGTGGCAGCGAAGGCACCAGTTCGACGAGCACCGGGAATGCGCCATCGCCGAGGCTGACGAGGTACGCCGGGTCCATCCTGCGTTCGGCGTCGGATGGGAGGACCGTTGGCTCGATGAGCCGCTGCAGATCGGCGCGCGCGACGAAGGCCGAAGGGGAGAGCGCGTTGACGCCCAAGGCAACGAAGAGCGCGGCTCCGATGACCGGCTGCAGCGCGTAGCGCATCCGTTCCGCGATCACGCACACACCGAGGATCAGCAGCGCAAGGGCGAGGAACACGATCATGGCCAGCGCGTAGAAGCGCAGCTCGGTCCAGCCGTACGCCTGTTGGTACAGGTCGAGCCGGTACCAGGCTGAGGCGAGGACGACCAGCGTGAGCGCGACGAGCGCCAGCCCGAGCGCGGTCGTGGCCCGGGAGCGCGCTCGACGTTGCAGCCCGACGGCGAAGAGCAGCGAGCCGACCAGGGACGCGGACACGATCAGCTCGAAGAAGCCGCGCCGCGCGTACGCGCTGTACGGGAGACCAGCGGCATCGATCGTGTCGCGACCGCCGAAGAGGTATCCGATCTGGAGCGCCACGAACGCCGCGAACAGGAGGTCCACGCAGGCGAGGAGGACCGCGGCCGTCTCGACGGTGACGATCCCCGGGGACATCGCGGTTGCGTGTGTCGACGGAGGGCGGCCGAGCTTCGCCAACGCGGCCGCCGCCAGCCAGGCGATGACCACGAACAGCAGCACGCGCGGCCCCGCGTCACGGAAGACTTCGCGCCAACGCACGACGTCGGCGAGATCGCTCAACCGTCGGGCGTAGACCGGGTCGGCCGACGCGAAGAGCGCGGAGAAGACGACGAGGAACGGACACGCGAGGGCCGCGCCGCCCGCGTACCGGGGCAGGCGTCCGGTCCGCGCCCGCACGAGCTGGGCGATGGGTCCGACCGCCCCGCGAAGCACCCGCACCGGCCGGTCGATCGCGCCGGCGATCGCGTCGATCACCTCGATCGCCAGCGCGCGCACATCGAGCCGCGTGATCGGCGTCCCGCCCAGCGAGACGGTCCACGCGAGTGCCAGTGCCGCGGCGGCGACCACGTCGAAGAGCAGGAGTACCGCGTCCGCGCGGACCGCGCAGAGTGCCGCGAACGTCACCGCAGCGATCGGGAGCCAGCCGTCCGAGAGGTCGGGTCTCCGGTCCCGCGGGCGCAGCCACCAGCCGAGCCCGAGGAACAGCACGGTCGCGACGAGGACATTCGCGCCGGCGGCACGAGCGAAGAACAGCTGCTGCCCGGCGACACCGAAGAACACCGCGGCGAACAGCGTTGCGACAGGCCTGGGCACGCCCGGATGCTCGTCGGTGACGAGGTCGCGCGTCATCCCACGTGTGAGACGACATCGCCACATCCGCGGAGTAGCGTTCGCGCCGATGCGGCTTCAGGACCGCGAGCGCGTCTCGAAAGCGATCCGGACACTCAAGGGCGATCGCTCGCTCGACTCGCTGGTCGACCGGATCTACGAGATCACCGAGGGATCCGTCGCGCTCGATCGCGCGACGCTGCAACGCGTCGCGACCGGACAGACGCGCGTGACGCGGGCGATCGACAGTCCTGAGGACTGCGTGCGTCTCTACTTCGCGCTGATGATCATCGGTTGCGAAGAGGAGCTCACGCTGAGCGAGATCGTCGGGGAGGGTCGGACCATGCTCGCGGGATTCGTCGGCGAGCCGCTCGCGACGCTCGTCTTCGCCGACCTGCGCCGAACGCTGCCGAAGCTGACCGACCTGCGAACCCTTCGTGAATACCTCGAGGAAGGATTGCGCGTATGGCTACCGAAGTGAGCGTCGTGGTCCCGGCCGAGAGCAACACCCTGCGTTCGGAGGAGGAGCGGCTCCGGGGAATGCTCGCGGAGCGGCACGGTATCCACATCCGCTTCGCATCGCTGCCCGGCGCGCGCGCGATCCTCGTCAGTCCGATGACCGGCGGGCGGCCGAAAGGCCTCGTCGTCGACGGGTCGGTGAGCGCGGCGGAGCGCATCTCCTTGTATGTCCACCTGGCCGCGCACATCGCACTCAAGCACGATCTGCCGCTCGTCACGATCGTCGAGTCGCGGGCCGCTGCGTCATCGGGCGATGCGAACGGCCATCGTGACGCGGATCAGCTCGCGCGCGCGATGTGGTGGGGGACGACGGCACGCGCTGAGCCCCGCGAGCTGTGGCCCGGCCGGCGCTCGCGCATGCTCCGGCCGCTCCTCGCGAGCCGGGCAGGGCGTCTGGGCCTGCGCATCTTCCTATTGCTGCTGCGTCGCCTGTACTACGCGGTGCGTGGTCATCGCGTGCTCGAACGGACCCTCGTCGCCCGATGGCTGCGCGATGCGCTCTGCGTCACGGCCGTCGTGTGCGTCGCGCCGGAGCTCGTTGCCGGGCGCCGCTATTCGACCGCGTAGAGCTGCCACTCCTGCGGTACGCCCTTCAGCTGCCTACGCCCGCGATCGACGAATGAGAGATCCGATCCGGTGACGAGGTCCCTGACCGTGCTCGAGCACAGGATCTCGCCGGTGCCGGCCTCGGCCTCGATGCGAGCCGCGATGTGCACGGCGATGCCGCCGATCTCATCGCCGCGCAGCTCGATCTCTCCGGCGTGCAGCCCCGAGCGGATGTCGATGCCCGAGTCGCGCAGCCGGTCGCGGATGGCCTGCGCGCAGCGGATGCTCCGCGCCGGGCCGTCGAAGGTCGCGAGCACGCCGTCGCCGGTCGCGCGGTGGAGCCTCCCGCGGAACGCCTCGAGCTGCGCGCGGACGATCTCGTCGTGCGTGTCGAGCACCTCGCGCCACTTGCGATCCCCGAGCCTCACCGCTCGGTCGGTCGAGCCGACCATGTCCGTGAGCAGGACCGTCGCGAGGACGCGGTCGACATCGGGTGCGCGCCGCGTTCCGGTGATGAACTCCTCGATCTCCCCGAGGAGCGCTTCGGTGTCGCCGAGGTAGACGAAGCCGTCGGCGCCCGGGAGCTCGACGTACTTCGCGTTCGGGATGTGCTCCGCGAGGTACCGTCCGAACTCGACGGGGAAGAACGCGAAATCCTTGCGATGCACGACCAGCGTCGGCACGTGGATGGTCGGGAGGACGCGTCGGACATCGATGTCGAACGCAAGCCGGGCCATCGAGCTGCTGCGCCCGGGGCTCGCGCTCATGCGTTGATAGCGGGCCCACCATTGACGGTATCGATCGTCGTTCGCCACCGACGGCCCGAACGTCTCGACGCCCTGGCTGGTGCCCCAGCCATCGCGCGTCCGGGTCAAGAACTCCTCGACCTGCGCGGCACTCATGCCCCACGGGTAGTCGTCCCCACGCATCAATCGGGCCCCGGTATTGGCGAGCACAAGTGACGAGACCCGGCTCGGCTGCGTCGCCGCGAACAACATCGCCAACGGGCCACTGTCGCCCACGCCGATGATCGATGCTCGTTCCGACCCGGCTGCGTCCATGACGCTGCAGATGTCATCGGTCCAGTCTTCCCAAGTCGGCTCGGGCTTGCCCAACGGATCCGACGCACCAGAGCCACGCTTGTCGAAGACGATCAGCCGCCCCATCGTCGCGAGCCGCTGGAGCATCGCCGCGAAGTGTGGCTCGTCCCATCGGCCGTCGACGTGGCTGAACCATGCCGACATGAAGACGATGTCGCGCGGTCCTTGGCCCACGGTCTGGTACGCGATCTTGTCGCTGCCGCTGGCTGCGTAGCGCGTCTCTGGTGCGGTCATCTTCCTTCCCCGCGCCATAGGCTAGCGCGGCGCCCTAGGGTTACCCCCGCGTGCAGACCGTGACTCCAACGATCGTCTCGAGCGGCAATGGGCGCGGCGCGCTGCCGACCGGCGTCCGCATCCTTTCGAAAGGTGGCAGCGCACTCGACGCGGTCGAAGCGTGTGCGCGCGTCGTCGAGGCCGATCCGACTGACGACACCGTCGGATACGGCGGCCTGCCCAACGTGCTCGGGGTCGTCGAGCTGGACGCGTCGATCGTCGACGGGACGACGCACGCCGCAGGCTCGGTCGCCGCGCTCACGGGATTCATGCACCCGATCACCATCGCGCGCGCGGTGATGGAGCGGCTCCCGCACGTGATGCTCGTCGGTGCGGGCGCGGCGCGGTTCGCCTCTGAGATTGGCGGCGAGGAAGGTGACCTGCTCACGCCCGCCTCGCGCGATGCGTGGGTCACGCGGCTCCGCCGAGCGAAGCACACCCCGGCATCCATCGCCACGGCCCGGGCGCTCGCGCCGGTGGTGGTGGAAATGGTGGACGAGCGCGGCACCGTCAACTTCATCGCGATCGACAAGCGGGGCGACATCGCGTCCGCCGTCACGACGAGCGGATGGGGGTTCAAGTATCCCGGTCGCGTCGGCGACTCCCCGATCATCGGCGCGGGTCACTATTCGGATTCGCGGTATGGCGGCGCGGCGTGCACCGGCTTCGGCGAGTTGGCGATGCGCAATGTCACGACGAAGACCGCCGTCGATCGTCTGGCCCGGGGCGCGAGCGCATCTTTGGTCGCGGAGGAGGCCATCGCCGACGCGAATGCGCTCGTCAGTCACGGCAGCCGCCTGAGCATCGTCGTGCTCGCGGCGAACGGCGAGCACGCTGCGGCGACCACGAAACGCGGGGTCCGGTACGCGTACCAGACCGTCGGCATGCGCCGCGCCGCGGTGCGGCCGCGCGCGATCGTCCGGCGCCGGTCGCGATGAAGCCGCGCTGGGCAGCGTACGCCGCGTACGCGAACTCGCTCATGGCGATCGCCCAGCTGCTCACATCCGGCGGCGATCCAAAGGCGAATGGCGTCATGGGGCTTGTCAACAACGCCTCGGGAGTCCTCTGGGCCGCCAGCTTCGTCCCGCTCGCATACGTCTTCTATCGCGCCTCGCGCACGCACGCGAACGTCGTGAGCGCGGCCGTCTTCGCCTTCGGGCTCGTCGCGTTCGGTGCGGCCGTTTTCCTCGAGCTCGCGACCGCGACGGGCCAGCTCACGTTCGATCAGGAGACGGTCGCGTACTACCCCGTTTTGGGCGGGATCGGCGTGTGGCTCCTCATGGCCGGGGGCATCGCGATCATGGAGACCGACCTGCCGCGCGCGCCGATCGCATTTGGCGCGGTCATCGGGGGACTGTGGTTCTTCGCCAACGTCCTGTTCGGCGCGGGCGGCCTGCCATCGCCAACGATCGAGGGTCCGATCAACGACCTCACTGACAGCGGCTTCCTGTTGCTCGAGACCGGGTTCCTGCTCCAGCCCTTCTGGGGCCTGTGGCTCGGCCGATCGCTGCTGGCTCCGCCCGCCGCGCGGACGCCTGCCGCGCGCTAGCTCAGAGCGCGGCCACCGCTTCCTCGAGGCGGTGGGTCGCGTCGTTCGGGTCGGTGTCGCCTGCGAAGCTGATCGGGTCCCCGAACACGACCTCGACGCTTCCGCGGAGCGGCCACCCCATGCGGTCGAGGATCGACATCTTCTTGATCTTCAGCTTCATCGGCACGATCGGCGTGCCGCCCTGGACCGCGATGAGCCCGGTCCCCGATTTGAACGGCTGCGTCGGCCCGCCGACGGTGAGCTTGCCCTCCGGATAGATGAGCACCGAGAAGTTCCGATCGAGCCGCGCGCCGAGGAGCTCGAGGCTGCGGCGGATCGCGCCCTCGCGCGCGAGTGGGAACGCGTCCGCCAGCACCGCGGAGAAGAACCCATTGAGCTTGTTACCGAACACATCGTCGGCCGCCGCGGCGATCGCGAGCTTCCAGCGCCAGCCGAGCGGGATGGAGGTGAGGATGATGCCGTTGTCCCAGTGGAGACAGTGGTTCGGCGCGAACAGCACCGGGCCGCGCAGGCCGTGCAGCTTCTCGCGTCCGGTGACCCGCACCCGGTAGAAGATCGTGACGAGCGGCCACACGAACGTCTCCTGCAGCAGGATCCCGAACGTCCGCACGAGCGGATTCAGCGGCCAGCCGAAGATGCCGGTCTCGCGCTTCGCGTCTTTGGCGTCGCGGACCAGCCGCTCGAGATCGGCGATGGTCGCGCTCGGCGCGAGAGCCGCGTCGTCGATGTACGCGCCGAGCTCCTCTTCGATCACGCCGAGGAGGTCGACGCGCTCAAGCGAGTCCATGCCCAGGTCGGCCGAGAGCTGCGCTTCCGGCCGCACGATCGCCGGCGGGACGTTCGCCGCCTGTGCGACGAGCGCCTCGACCTCGGTCAGCTGTCGCTCCGCGCCTCCGGCGGCCACGATCTCCGCCGCGCGATCGCCGCGCTGTAGCTCGAGGAGCCGCTCGACGACGAAGCGCTTCTTCACCTTCTGCGTCGGCGTGGTCGGGAAGTCCTCGTCCGGCCAAATGGTCCAACCGCGGATCTGCTGGCTCCCCGAGAGCTTCGTGTTGGCGTCGCGCACGATCGCTTCGACGGCCGCCCCGTCCTTCAGCAGGAACACGGCGTGCACGTGGATCGCCTCGCCGGGCGGCTCGAGGCCCACCACCGTCGCGATCTCGGGACGCTGCGGTGACGACGCAGCCTGGATGCGTGGGTCCGCCGCGAGCATGTCCTCGATGTCCTCGGGGTAGACCTTCAGGCCGTCGGCGAGCACGATCATGTCCTTCTTTCGGCCGCGCAGCCACAGGAATCCATCCGCGTCGATCTCCCCGAGGTCTCCGGTGTGGTACCAACCCTCCGCGTCGAGCACGCTCCGCGTGGCTTCGTCGTTCTCCCAGTACCCTTTGAACACGTTCGGCCCGTGCACGAGGACCTCACCGTCCTCGGCGATGCGCACCTCGACGCCGGGGATCGGGACGCCGACGGATCCGAGCCGGTTCTTGTCAAGCCGGTTGAACGTCACGGCCGGCGAGCACTCCGTCGTCCCGTAGCCCTGCAACACGTCGACCCCGAGCTCGCGCCACGCCTCCCCGAGCGCGGGATCGAGCGCCGCGCCGCCGGAGACGATGTAGCGGAACCGCCCGCCGAATTCACGGTGCACACGCACGAAGAGGACGCGGCGAAGACCCATCGGCAGACGCCGCGCGACCCGTCGCAGCTTCGCGAAGAGCTCGGCCTTGCCCTGGGCCTCGGCCTGCCGCTGGATGCCGAGCAGGATCGATCGCACCGCGGCGGGCGTGATGAGGATCATCGAGACGCGACGCTCCTTGAACGTCCGGCGGATGACCGCCGGCTGCCGGCTCGTCGGGTACACGACGGACGCACCGGTCAGGAGCAGCGTCCAGAAGCCGGCGAGCTGCTCGAACATGTGCGACAGCGGAATGAACGAGAGCAGCCGCTGTTTCGGGCCGATCGGGAAGATCTCCCGCGCGGCCTCGGCGTTCGAGAGGACGTTGCGGTGGGTGAGCATCGCGCCCTTCGGGTCGCCGGTCGTACCCGACGTGAACACGATCTCGGCGAGATCGTCACTGTCGAGGTCCGCCGCGGGCAGGGGTGCGCGCCCCGTCGCGAGCTCGGGAAGCTTCTCCATGTCGTGCAGCGGGATGCCGAGCGTGAGCCCGCGCACTCTGGTCTGCGCGGACACGATCGCTGCCGTCGCGCGCGTCCGCGCAACGATCTTCTGCGCGAAGTCCGGCAGCGAGTTCACGTCGAGCGGTACGAGCACCGCGCCGATGCGCAACGCGGCCAGGAACGCGATCCCGTATTCGGGCCGGTTCACGCCCCAGATCACAACGCGGTCGCCGCGTCCGATCCCCGACTCCGCCAGATGGCGCGCGACACGCGGCACCAGATCGGCGAGGTCGCGGTACGTCCATACGCGCGTGCGGAAGCCGGGGCGGATGATCAGGGCGGGCTTGTTTCCGAACTGCGCGGCGGATGCGTCGGGGATCTCGTTCAGCGTCTTCAGGCCCACACCTCCGCGAGACCGCGCAGCGCATTTTGCGCGCCCCCGCGCAGCGGCGGGTAGTGCGCGAAGCAGATCGTGTCGACGTCGAGCTCGGCGAGGCGCGCGACGGACCGTCGTGCCTCGTCGAGGTCGTCGCTGAATACGTGATGCGGACGGGCGAGCCGTCCCTGGCGGAGCTGCAGTACATCGCCGCTGAACAGGAGCCGCAGGGCAGGCGCGTACAGGCAAACGCTGCCCGGTGTGTGGCCCGGGGTGTGGACGACGTGCAGGCCGCCGAGCGCGGGGAGCACGTCGCCGTGGAGCAGCGGTGTGGGGTCGTTGAGCGGGCGGGTCAGGAACGCGAGGACGTGGCCCGGCATCGGGTTGGCAAGCACGTCGCGCAGTCTGATCCGCAGCCGCGCGGCATCGGACGGATGGATGAAGATCGCGGCGCCGGACGCGGCCGCGATCTCCGCGACGCCGCCGATGTGGTCGGGATGGCCGTGGGTGCAGACGATGCGCGTGATGTCGCGCTGCGAACGGCCGATCCGCTCGAGGTAGCGCTGCACGAGCCGGCCCGATCCCCGGTGGCCCGCGTCGATGAGCGTGATCTCGTCCTCGACGATGAGGTGCGCCTTCGCGCCGATGACGCGCAGCGCGTGGACGCCCGGAACGATCTCCAATACCGACCTCGGAGCCTTCAGCGGACGCGGCCGCAGGCCGCGGTGATGCTAGACGCCGAAGCTCCGCCAGAGAAGGTTCGCGACGCTCAGCACCAGCAGAACGACGATGAGCTGACGGAACCGCGCCTGATCGAGCCGAGCCCGGAAGAAGATCCCGGCCATGAGCGCGAGGAGCGTCGGCACGAGGCCGAGCAGGCCGATCGCCACGATGTCGGGCGTGTATAGGCCGAGCAGCGCGTAGCCGACGAGCTGGATCGCCGCGTTCAGCTCGAAGATGGCGGCGAGCACGATGACGTACTCGTGTCGGTCCATCTTCCGGGCGTGGAAGAACGACCCGATGAGCGGGCTTGCGATCGAGGTGGTCCCCTGCAGCACGCCGCCGACGAAGCCGACGAGCGGTCCGAGGATCCGGGCTCGGCGCGCACCTGGGTCGTCACCGATGAGGCGATCACCTCGCATGAGGAAGACGACCACCATGATCGAGATGAGGACCGCGAACGTCCGCTGATCGAGCAATGCGAGCAGGTTCACGCCGATCGCCGTGCCGATCGCGCTCGCCAGGAGGATCGGAGCGATCACGCGCACCACGTCGAGCCGCCGCCAGCCCTGGACCAGGAGCAGCGAGTTCGCGGCGAAGATCGGTATTGTCACGATGACGACGGCCGCCTTGGGGCCGAAGACCCCGGCGAGCAATGGCGTCGCGACGAGCGGGAGGCCCATCCCGGTCGTGCCCTTCGCGAATCCCGCTATGCCGAGGCCGACGATGAGGATCAGGAGGTCGCCGGCGCCCATGCGCGCTCGCCGACGAGCGCCCTCCAGTCCACGGCTTCCATGCGCGGGTTATCCCGATACCCGCGGCCGACCTTCGCGACATCGCGGCCGTCGACGCGGACGATGTCCGCCGTGTGATCGAAGCCGCTGCCATGCACGAGCGCCGAGCCGACCCCGTACACGTCCACCGGCACGCCGAGCAGCTCGAAGCGGGCGATCTTCTCGGCGTCGAAGCCACCCGACGCGACGATGCGCACGTGCCCGTAGCCGGCGGAGGATCTCGATGAGTCGCGGGGTCACGCCGCGGATCTCTTCGCCGGCCAAGCCGCCACTCCGCTCGATCTCACGGACGATCGACTTGTCGATGAGCGACTCGCTCGTGTCCACGCGCACGCCCCAGAGCCGCTGCCCAAGCGCGTGGGCGACGCCGAGGGATGTGTTCACGACGTCGTTCTGGAAGTCGACGAGGCTGGTGGCGTTCACGTGCCCCTCGGGCGTCCCCGGGGCGGTGAGGTGGCCGATCGCCTCGGACGTGCGGTTGATGTATTCGTCGAACTTCAGCGTGGCCACGGTCGTGTCGCCGCCGTACACCGCGATGAGCGCGTGCGGCACCGTGCCGAGTCCGGTCGACCCCCACCACTCGCCCTGCTCGTCCGTCGAGACGCCGATCGCCCCGCCGACGTACGCGGCGTACCCGGCCCCGGCCTGCGCCTCGTGGGCCTGATGGCGCGCGCCGAACATGATGACTGGCTTGCCGTTGGCCGCTGCGACGACGTCGCGGGTGTTCGTCGCGACGCGCGAGCCGTCCGCGAGCGCGCCGAGGTACAGGGTCTCCAGATGCGCGAACGAGACGTACTCGCCCTCGATGTGCATCACCGATTCACCGCGCCCGGCAGTCTGGCCGTCGAAGAGAGAACGTACGGTCAGGTCGCGCCAGCCCGGCTCCCACAGCGTCGCGAGCTCGTACGAGATCTCGAAGGCATCGCGCGCGAGCGGCGCGTACCGGTCCCAGCCACCCGATGCCGGCAGCCCGGCCCAGTGCGCGTACGCCCGGCGTTCCGCGTCCAGGTAACGCGCGAACAGCGCATCGCTCCGCGTCCGGTCGCGATAGCGGCCCGTGCCGGTGTGGAGGATGGCGAGGGTGTGGTCCGTTCCGACGATGACCGCGTTCGGATGTTTCTGGAAGACCTGCATCGTCACGCGGTCTCGCCGGCGATCCCGTTCGAGGATGAGCTTCGTCCGCGCGAAGTAGATGTCGCTCTTGTAGCCGGCGCGGATCTTCTCGACCGGTAGCCGGAACGTCTCCGGCCGCAGCCGTTCCGTGACGGTCACCACATGCTCGTGAGCATCCCGCCGTCGACCTGCAGGCTGACGCCGGTGATGTACGACGCGCGCGGCGACGCAAGGAACACCGCGGCGGCGGCGAACTCGTCAGGTCGGCCGTAGCGGCCGAGCGGGATCACGCCCTTCTCGAACCGCTCCTGCACCTTCTCGATGGGGATGCCCTCGCGCTTCGCGGTATCCGCGTCGAGCTCCGCGATGCGCTCCGTGGAGATACGTCCGGGTTGGACCGCGTTCACCCGGATGCCGTCCGCAGCGAGCTCGGTCGAGAGCGTCTTGAGCAGCCCGTGCACCGCGGCGCGCAGCCCGTTCGAGAGGATCAGCGTGCCGTACGCAGGCGAGCCCGGCTGCCGGACGGACGTCGAGGTCGAGAACACGATCGAGCCCCTCGTCTTTCGTAGCTCCGGCAGGGCGAGCCGCACAAGGCGCACCGCGGAGAGCAGGGTGAGCTCGAATGCCTTCTGCCAGGCCGCATCGTCGAGGTCGACGAACGTGCCGGGCCTTGGTCCGCCGGCGTTCACGATGAGGACATCGATGCCGCCGAGCACCTTCGTTGCGCCGTCGACGAACGTGCGGCACCCATCCTCGCTGCTCACGTCGGCCGCGATGCCGCTCGCCGCGCCGATCTCCTTCGCGACGTGTTCGATCCGCTCGCGCTCACGCGAGCAGATCGCGACGCGCGCGCCTTCTTTCACGAACTCGGCGGCGATCGCGCGCCCGAGCCCCTTGCTCGCGGCGGCGACGAGGACGCGTTTGTCGCGCAGGCCGAGGTCCATCTAGATCGCCCCCAGCGCGAGCGCGACGAGGATGACGACCGCGAGCAACACGCGGTAGACGACGAACACGTTCAGCGAGTGCGTCCGCAGGTACCGGACCATGAACGCGACCGCGGCCAGCCCCGAGACGAAGGACACCGCGAAGCCGATGGCCACGACATCGAGCTCAGCGGTGAGTCCCGACAGCTTGCGCGCGTCGAGCAGCGTCTTGGCGCCCGCACCGAGGATGACCGGTGTCGCGAGCAGGAACGCGAAGCGCGTCGCGTCGCCGCGCTCGAGACCCCGAAACAGGCCGGCGGAGATGGTGATGCCGGAGCGCGAGATCCCCGGGACCAGCGCGATCGCCTGCGCCGCGCCGATGACGAGCGCGTCGAGGAGCGTCAGGCTGCCGAGCCGGCGCTGGCGCGCGCCCAGTCGTTCGGCGAGGACGAAGATGGCCGATCCGACGAGCAGGCCGATGGCGATGTACACCGCGCTCCGCAGCGTCGTGGACACGGCGGTCTCGAACAGCACGCCGGCGACGGCCGCAGGGATCGTGCCGACGATGACGACGAGTGGCAGCCGCCAGCGGCCGCGCAGCACATCGGCCACAAGCCCGACCCACGTGCTCGCGAAGTAGAGGAGCACCGCGAGCGCCGTCCCGAGATGCAGTGCCACGTCGAAGCTGAGCCCGAACTTCTCCGGATCGAGCTTGAAGGCGTCCGAGACGAGGATGAGGTGTGCCGTCGAGCTCACCGGCAGGAACTCGGTCAGGCCCTGCACCAGGCCGAGGATGATCGCCGCGACCTGGTCGCTCATGAGCGGATGGTCGCACGCGCCGCTCGCAGCGCGTCGTGGGCTTCCTTCTCATGGCCGAGGACCGTGTCGAGGGCCTTCGCGATCCCGCGGCGGTGGCCCGCATCGAGGAACCGCATCGCGACCGAGGCGTCGAACGGCTTCGTGCCGAGCTTCTCCAACGCATCGACGACGTAGCCGTACGACTCGGCCGCGCGCAGCAGGTCGCCTCCGGGAGTCGTGAAGAGCGACCGCAGGCCGCGCAGGAACCGGGCCGCGGCTGCGCGCTTGTCGGCGAGCACGACGCGCATCGCGTGATCCGCGAACGCCGCGGTGCCGGCGTGTTTGGTGTCGGCCCACCGCGCGTCGTCGCGCAGCGCGGCGGCCCACCCGCTCAGCGCGGCCTCGGAG
>JALYLX010000036.1 GCA_030773995.1 Chloroflexota bacterium | reverse complement strand
CGACAAGGAGATCGTCGGCGGTCAGCGCGCGCAACGCGTCGCGGAGCGGCTCGGGATCCGCGAGCGGCGCGATCCGGACGCAAGGCACGATCCGGCTGTCGATACCGCGAGCCGCGAGCAGCTGGGCGAGGTGCTCGTTCTCGCCGTCCGGCCGCGTGAGCACGGCGATCGGCCTACGCGACACGGACCGCTCCGAGATCTGTCGCAACCGCCGCGGCGAGGGCCAGCGGCTCGCGGCCGCGCGCGCTCGCGCGGCGGTCCCCGAGCATCGCGTCGAGCACGATGCCCTGCGCGTCGACCTGCGCGAGCGCCCCGAGCGCGAGGTCGCAGCTCCCGCCGAACAGCCGGAGCAGCTCGCGCTCGGCGTCGGTCGCCTGGCGCGTCGCATGGTCGTCGATTCGCGCGAGCCGCTCCCATGACATCGCGTCGTCGGCGCGGCACTGCACCGCGATCGCGCCCTGCCCCGGAGCAGGAAGCATGACCGCAAGCTCGACGAGCTCGTCGTCGCCCACGGGAAGGCCGAGCCGGCGCAACCCGGCGAGCGCGAGCACCGTCGCGTCGTACTCGCCGCGCGCGACCTTCTCGAGGCGCGTCTCCACGTTGCCGCGGATCGGGCTCGTCACGATGTCCGGCCGCACGGCGCGCAGCGCCGCATCGCGACGCGGGCTGGACGTGCCGACACGGGCGTTCGGAACGAGGCTCGCAAGACCGTGCCGCGCGCTCGTGATCAGCACGTCGCGCGGATCCTCGCGCGGCAGGATCGCCGCGACGACGAGCGCCAGCCGCGGCCCGGTCGGGAGGTCCTTGAGCGAATGCACCGCGGCGTCGATCGATCCACCGCGCAGGGCATCCTCGAGCGCGGACACGAAGACGCCGTCGCCGAGCTCCTGCAGGGGCCGCGTCGAAGCATCGCCGACCGTACGGACGACTCTGATCTCGCTCGCGCCGCCAAGCGCGTCCGCGACCAGCCGCGCCTGCGCGAGCGCGAGGGCGCTTCCCCGTGTGCCGAGCGCCAGCGGCCCGCTCACAGCGCGAAGAGATCCCGGGCCGCTCGTTCGCGCTCGGGAGCGTCGCGCAGCCGGATCGTCGGCTCGTGCAGCAGCGCATGGGCCAGCCCCTCGGACAGCGACTCGACCACCTGGCGGTCGCGCGACCCCAGATGCGCGAGGCGCGACAACGCGCGCTCGAGCTGCTTCCGGCGGATCGCGTCGGCCCGTTCGTGGAGGGCGCGGATCGTGGGCGCCACGCGCCGCACGTCGAGCTCCCGCATGACCGCGCCGGCCGCGGCGGCACACCGTGCCTCGATCTCCGCGACGGCAGCCGGCTCGAGCTGCGCCCCGGCAGCGTCGGACAGGCCGTCCACGTCCACGTACCGGAGGCCCTCGAGGTCGCGCGCGTCCGGTGCGACGCTGCGCGGTACCGCGAGGTCGACGATGGCCAACGGACCGCGGGCCAGGCGCGCGCGAAGCCGGTCTGCGGTCAGGAGCATGCCGCGCGTGTCCGCCGCCGCGATGACCGAAGCGACACTCACGAGCGCGTCGTCGAGCAGCTCGAGCGAGACGGCCGCAGCGCCATGAACGCTCGCCAGCTCGGCCGCGCGCGCCGGGTCGCGGTTCGCGATGACGATCG
Source organism: Chloroflexota bacterium (assembly GCA_030773995.1). GTDB lineage: Bacteria > Chloroflexota > Limnocylindria > P2-11E > P2-11E > UBA4735. Next base: position 7,721 of record JALYLX010000036.1, on the reverse strand, counting down.
TCGCCACGCGGCTCGCGAGCGCCCGCATCGCGAGCTTCCCCACCTCGCCCGCACCGATCACCAGCACCGCCGCTCGCGCCGGGTCGGAGACTCCGTCCAGCGCGGTATCGACCGCGAGCGAGCCGAGGCTACGGTGGACGGTGCCGAGGGCCGTCGTACGCCGCAGCTCACGGGCCAGCTCGATCGCGCGCCGGGCGACCAGGGCAAGGGACGGGTCGAGGCCGCCATTCGTGCGGCCCGCATCGAATGCCCGACGGAGCTGCCCGAGGATCTGGCCTTCGCCCCTGACGACAGAGTCGAGCCCGCACGCGACACGAAGAAGGTGCAAGACGGCGTCGCGCCCGGTGCGAATGGTGCCCTCGAACGGAAGCTCGATCCGGAGGAGGTCGGCGATCGCGCCGCGGATGTCAACGGTCGGGGTGAGCGCGACCGCGATCTCGACGCGATGGCAGGTGGTCAGCGCGAGGACATCCGATCCCGCGACCGGCGGCAGCGTTCGCACAAATCGCTCGCGGGCGTCGATCGGCGCGTCGCGCTGATGGACCGAGAACAGCGCGAGCATCGGTCCAGCGGTCATTGGGCCACCGTACCGACGCCGGAACGTCGCACAAACCGGGGATGGCCGATTTACCCAGGTTTGCCAACTTAGCCGGAGAGTCGCTCCGTCAGCGTGCCTGTCGGGTCTCGAGGAACGCGACAAGGTCGGCGAGCTCCTGCGGCGTGAACCCGCTCGCGAAGGACGGCATCGCCTGGCCCTTGCCGGTGAGGATGGTGGTCACGATCTGATCGCGTGACAGCCGCTCGGCGACGTCGCTCAGGTCCGGGCCGCGTCTCCCGCCGGCGCCCGCGATCTGGTGGCAGGCGAAGCAGTCCTTCCGCACGAAGAGCTGCGCGCCGACGGCCTGCGACGCAGTGAGCCCGCTGAGCACCGTGGGCGGGAGTGACGCTCCCACCGTCGACACCGGGACCCAGCTCGACGCGAAGCCTGCGGCGGTGAGCGCTCCGTACACGAGCACGCCGAGCCCGACGGCCGCGACGGCCATCGGCCGGCGCGAGACATGACGCTCCCCGCGTGGCCGGATGAGCGGCAGCAGGAACAGGAAGCCGAACGCCAGCGCCGGCAGGCCGATGATGACGACGGACTCGAGGCCTTTCGGGATGATCGCGAGCAGCGCGAAGTAGCCGATGAAGTACCAGTCGGGGCGAGGATCGGCCACGATGATCGTCGGGTCCGGCGGCTTCCCGAGCATCGGGGCGCCGGCGACGACCGCGAGCACGATCACAATGACGACCGCGATGAACGACACGACCGCGTCGCGGGCCGCGGCGTCCGGATAGAACGGGATCCCGCGCTTCAGGAGCTCCGTGTAGCGCGCGAGGTACGTGCGGGTGTCGATGCGCTCGCCCGGGACGGGCGGCTCGCTGATACCGCGCTTCACCACCAGGTACAGGTGCACGCCGAGCAGCCCGAAGATCGCCGCAGGGATCAGGAACACGTGCGTCGCGTAGAACCGCGTGAGCGTCGCGCCGCCCACGTTCTGGCCGGCGACGACGAGCGACGCGAGGAAGCCTCCGACGACGGGCGCTCGCGCGGCCTGCTCCGCAGCGACGACGATGGACCAGAACGCGTCCTGGTCCCAGCGGAGCAGCTGGCCCGTGAACGCCATGGCCAGCGTCGCGAGCAGCAGGAGCGAGCCGCTCATCCAGTTCGCCTCGCGGGGGAATTTGTACGAGCCGAACAGGAAGACCTGGGTCATGTGCACGAGGACGAGCACGACCATCGCCCCCGCGCCGAAATAATGGATCCCGCGCACAACACTCCCGAGCGTCGCCTGACCGCTGATGAACTGGAGCGATTCGTAGGCGCTGTTCGGCGCGGGCACGTAGGTCATGGCGAGCCCGACGCCGGTCGCGACCTGCACGATGAACATAGCGAGCGTCGCGCTCCCGAAGACGTACCACCAGCCGACGCGGCCTTCGAGCGCCGCCGGGACCGGATGCGTGAGGACCGCGCCGACCGAGTCCTCGAGCTCGAAGCGCAGGCCGATCCACCGCCCGATCGCCCGTACGAGACGGTTCACGGGGTGCCCCCGCCGGCGGTCGGCAGCCGCTGGGTCTTCACGAGCAGCTTCCCACCGCTCACGCGCCACTCGCGCTCGAAGAGTGGTCGCGGCGGCGGGCCGCCGGCCACGGTGCCGTCTTCGTAGTAGACGCCGCCGTGGCACGGGCAGAGGAACAGCTTCGCCTCGGTGCGCCAATCGACCGGGCAGCCGAGGTGGGTGCAGTTCACGTTGAAGACCTGGAAGCTCTCGGCCGAGATGCTGCGGACCCACAGCGCGGTCTTCGCGGTCTGGCCGGCCCAGGCGAGCGGGCTCGGATCGTCGAACTGCACGAGCGTCGTCGTGCCGGCCGGGAACCGCGAGACGTCGCCGACCGGTACGTACACGTCCTGCTCGCGCTCGAACAGCGGCGCGATGAGATAGCCCACGATCGGAACGCCGACGAGACCGGCGATCGCACCCGACAGCCCGAGCGTCACCCGTGAGAGGAACCTGCGGCGATCCATCAGCCGCCGCGCACCGTGTCGACGACCCACGCCCCCAGCGCGAAGACGGAGAGGAGCGCGCCGCCGACCAGGATGACCCAGTGCGTGATCACGCCGGCGCAGGCGATCGACACGCCGAGCGCGAAGGCGACCGGCCAGATCGAGGGCCGCGGGAGATGGCGCTCGGTCATCCGATGAGCGTCCCGAGGTACACGACCGAGAACACCACGACCCAGACCGCGTCGACGAAGTGCCAGTACAGCGCGATGCCTTCCCACGCGGCGTTCCCGACGCGCCGCGGCCGGGCCGCCGACGCGGCGAACAGCGTCACGAGCAGCACGAGCCCGACGAGCACGTGCACGGCGTGCAGCCCGGTGAGCGTGAAGAACGTCGTCCCGAACATCTCGGAGCCCGGTCGCAGGCCGGCCCCGAGCAGCCGCGCGTACTCGAGGCCCTGACCGGCGAGGAACGCCCCGCCGAGGAGCGCCGTCAGCGCGAGCCAGCGGCGCGAGCGGCGCCGTGTCGCGACCGCCACCGTGCCGCTCGATGCGAACAACAGGACGCTGAAGATGGCCGTCCGTCCGACGTCGAGCTGCGCCTTCGCGGTCGCGAGGGCCTGCTCGCGGAACACAACGTACGCGACGACGATCCCAAGGAAGAACAGCGACTCGGAGGCGATGAACAGCGCCATTCCGACCAGGGTGCGATCGCTCCTGAACGGCACCGCGCCGGCATGCGCGCTCATGACGGATCCATCCGGTCGGGGTGCTTGCGATCCCACAGCGGCCGCTTGCCTCGGACGCGCGGGACGGTCTCGAAGTTGTACGCGGGGGGCGGCGAAGGCGTGGACCACTCGAGCGTGAACGCATCCCAGGGATCGTCGCCGGCGAGCTCGCCATCCCGCACGCTGCGCCACACGTTGACCGCGAGCGCGACGGCGCCGGCGGCGATGACGAACGCCCCGATCGTCGAGACCAGGTTGGACCATTCCCAGCCGAGACCCGGCGGGTACGTCCACACCCGGCGGGGCATGCCCTGGATCCCGAGCCAGTGCATCGGCAGGAACGCGAGCGTGAGCCCGCCGAACGTGAGCCAGAAATGCGCGAGCCCGAGGCGATGGCCGAGCAGGCGCCCGGTCACCTTCGGGAACCAGTAGTAGAGGCCGGCGAACACGGCCATGACCGTCCCGCCGAAGAGGACGTAGTGCAGGTGGCCGACCACGTAATAGGAGTCGGTCGTGTAGAGGTCGAGCGGGACGACCGCGAGCGACACGCCGGTGAGGCCACCGATGACGAAGGTCGCGATGAACCCGACGGCGAAGACCATCGGCATCGCGAGCCGGATCCTGCCGCGCCACATGGTGGCGAGCCAGGTGAAGACCTTCACTCCCGTGGGGACCGCGATGAGCAGGCTCGTCAGGGAGAAGAACGCGTTCTCCGCGTCGCCCAGGCCCACCGCGAACATGTGGTGCGCCCAGACGCTGAACGAAAGGAAGCCGATGGCGACGCCGGAGGCCACCACGAAGCGGTAGCCGAACAGCGGCTTCCCGCTGAACACCGGCACGATCTCAGAGATCATGCCGAACGCCGGCAGCACGACGATGTACACCTCGGGATGGCCGAACGACCAGAAGAGGTGTTGCCACAGCGTCGCGTTGCCGCCACCGGCGGGATCGAAGAATCGGCCGCCGAGCTGCCGGTCGACGAGGAGCATCACCAGGGCCGACGTGAGGATCGGATAGGCCGCGAGGATCAGGATGCTCGTGATGAGCACCATCCAGGTGAACATCGGCGCGCGCCCCATGACCATGCCCGGGCAGCGCCCCAGGAGGATCGTCACCGCGAGGTTGATCGCGCCGATGATCGTGCCCGCCCCGGCGAGTGCGAGCCCGAAGATGTACCAGTCCATGCCGGTGCCGACCGCATGCGCCGGCTCGGTCAGCGGCGCGTAGGCGAACCACCCGGCGTCGGGCGCGCCACCGGCGACGAAGCTCAGGTAGAGCAGGACGCCGCCGAACAGCGTGAGCCAGAACGACAGTGCGTTGAGCCGCGGGAACGCCACGTCGTCGGCGCCGATCTGGAGGGGCACGACGTAATTTGCGAAGCCCACGAGCAAGGGGATCGCGACCAGGAAGATCATCGTGATCCCGTGCATCGTGAAGAGCTGGTCGTAGGTGCTCGGATCCAGGAAGCGCTCGTTGGCCGTCGCGAGCTGCACGCGCAGGAGGAGCGCCTCGACCCCGCCGACCACGAGGAAGGCGATGCCGAGAAGCACGTAGAGGATCCCGATGTCCTTGTGGTCGACGGTCCGGAGCACGCCCGCCGTCGCGAACGCGCCTGGCCGGCGCACCAGCGCGGTCGCACTCACTTCAGGCTCTCGAGGTACGCCACGACGGCGTCGAGGTCGGCTGCCGACAGCGGTACCTTCGGCATGAGCGCCCCGGGCTTGTAGCGCTGCGGGTCGCCGATCCAGGCGCGCATCCCGTCAGCGGTGTTCGCGAGCACGCCGCCGGCGAGCGTCGCGCGCGAGCCCACGTGCGTGAGATCCGGTCCGATGGACGTTCCGGGGACCTGGCCCTGCACGACATGGCATGCCGAGCACACCGCGGATCGAAGGACGTCGAGGCCGCGACCGGCCTGCCCCGACGCGGGCGCGGCCTGGGCGGCGAGCCAACGGTCGAAGTCCCCGCGGGGCTGGGCCACGACGAGGACGCGCATCCACGCGTGCTCGAGCCCACAGAACTCGGCGCACGCCCCGGAGAACGTGCCCGCGCGCGCGGTGAACAGGCGCAGCACGTTGTGCTGGCCCGGGATGACGTCGGACTTCGCGCCAAGCTCGGGCACCCAGAGGTCGTGGATGACGTCGGCGGAGGAGAGGTCGAGCTCGATCGGAACGCCGGCCGGGATGTGCACCTCGTTCGCGGTCACGGCACCACCGGGATAGCGGAACTCGAACCACCATTGGTGCCCGACGACGGAGATGCGGAGCGGCGGCTCGAGGCTGCCGAACGTGGCGCCCTGGCCGATCTGTCCGAGGGTGACGAGGCTCAACGCGAAGATGATCGCGAGGAGTGCCAGCGGTGCCGCGGTCCAGGCGACCTCGAGCGCCCGGTGGCCGTGGATCTGCGGCGCATTGCCGGGATGCGGGTCCCGATACCGGATGGTGAAGACGAGGAGCGCGACGAGCACACCGGCGAGGATGACCGCGGCGATGATGCCGACGACGAGCGACAGGACCACGATGGGCTCCAGCGAGCTCGTCATGGCCGCCACCGTACGCGCGATCGCAACGTGCGCAAATCGGGACGCCCGCGGAGGGGCGTCCCGATCGCGCGGTGGTGCCTAGGCCGGGTTGCGCACCGGGCGCCGACCACGGGCCAGGATGAGCGTGATCGCAAGGAGGACGAGCGGGATCCAACCGAAGACGAGCATCCAGATGGCGACATCCGCGAAGCCACGGAGCACAGCCGCCAACGTGGCGAGTGCCTGGGCCACCGTCTTCGCCGGATCCCACGTGGACGGCGTCGAGCCCACCGCAGCGACCGCCGGGGTGATCGAGATGGTGATCGTGGAGAACTGCGTCCGCGCCGAGATCGAGTTCACCTGTCCCTGCAGCTGCTCGATCTGCGTGCGCACGTTCGACAGGGCGCTGTCGATCTTCAGGATCTCGTCGATGGTGCTCGCGCGAACGAGGAGCGCGTTGTACCGCTGCTCCTCGGCCTGCTTCGCGGTGAGGCGCGCCTTGAGGTCGACGAACTGGTCGGTGACGTCCTTGCCGTCGACCGTCGAGGAAACGACCTCGGCGTCGAGCGCGCGGAGCTGCCGCAGCGCGTCGGTGAAGCGATCCGAGGGCACGCGGATCGTGAGGTTCGCGACCTTCTGGTCGCCGGCACCACTCTGGCTCAGACCGATCACGTCACCGCCGACGCCCGCCGCGACCATCTGGGCCTTGTCCGAGAGGGCCCACGGATCGGTCGCTTTCATGGCGATGTTCGCGGTGAGGATGATCGCCCGAGTGGGGTCGAACGCCTGCGGGACCGGCACGCCGTTGGCGACCTCGCTGCCCTGCGCCGGCGCGGGCGCTCCGACAGCCGTCCCCGGCTTCGAGACCGCGAAGTCCCCGGCACCGCGACCGGCCTGATCGACGGAGCCGGACGAGGTCGTCCCGGTCGCGCCCGCGCAGGCCGCCAAGAAGAGGACCGCTGGAAGGACCCACAACAGCCGCTTCATCGCTCTCCTACCTTCACCATGCTTTTCCGGGCGACCCCGGCTGGCAGGTAGACGTCGTCAGGCGGCTCCCGGTTCCCTCGGCTTACGCCTGCTCCTGGAGCACCGAAAGGATGTTCCCGGCGGGATCTTTGAACCACGCGATGGCCGGACCCTCGTCGCGGTGGATGCCCTTGCTGTCGGTCTTGATCTCGCCTCCGTACCGCTCGAAGCGCACCCCGGCCGTGGTCAGGTCGTCGACGGCCCGTTCGATGTCGTCGACCCGGAAATTCAGCATCGTGTAGGTCGCCGGCGCGTGGTTGGGCTTCGGGTAGACGAAGACCGTGTGCCCACCGGCGAGGTGCAGGGCAAGCTGGCCGCTCTCCTCGGTCACATCCAATCCGAGGGTCTGCCCGTAGAACTGTTTCGCCGGCGCGATGTCATCGACCGAGAAACCCGAGAAGGCGCGGCTCTCTTTGAGCATCAGGTCACCCCCAACGCGATCCGAACAGCTCCCGTGCGACGGACGAGGTGGTCGCCGCGAGAGACGATACGTCGGACCCCCGCTCCGCGGCGATCGCGGCATACGTGACCGCAACGAACGCCGGCTCGTTGCGCCGGCCCCGATGCCCTTCGGGCGCGAGGTACGGGGCGTCCGTCTCGACCAGCAGGACATCCGTCGCGCGAGCCGCTTCGCGCAGCGCGCGATTGGCGCGATACGTGGCAGGACCGGCGAAGGACGGGACGAAGCCGAGCGCGCGCCAGGCCGCGATCTCGGCCGGACCTTCGCTGTAGCAGTGGAGCTGGCCGCGCACCTCGCGGCCCTCGAGCAGCGTGCGGACCATCAGTCCGGCGTCGCGCACGTGCACCACGACCGGCAGGCCGAGCGACGCCGCGAGCTCGAGCTGTAGGACGAACGCCCGCTCCTGAACCGCGCGGAGCGCGCTGCGGCCGGAGAGGTCGATCCCGAT
>JALYLX010000035.1 GCA_030773995.1 Chloroflexota bacterium | reverse complement strand
GCGCAGCAGCGCGCCGGACGCCGTGCTCCTCGATCTGCACATTCCGGACGTGTCGGGCAGTGCGGTCGGCCACGCCCTTCGCGACGCCGCGGGCACACGCGACGTCCCGATCGTGATCATCAGCGGTGACCGCGTTGCGGCCGCACGCAGCACGCGGGAGATCGGCGCGCACTCGTTCCTCGAGAAGCCGTTCAGCCTCGCCGCCGTGCAGTCCGCCGTCCAGGCCGCGCTCGGTCCGCACAACGGCGTGCCCGGCGCGACCTAGGGAGCGACCGCAGCGCGGGACACCGCGGCGGGGCGATCAGGCGCATCGCGCGCGGACGTGACGGAGGGCGCGAGCCCGGAGCCGGCAGACCCCCGACTCGCTGCGCCCGATCTGCGCGCCGATCTCCTTCAAGGTGAGTCCACGGGCGAACGACAGCACCAGGACCTTGCGCTCGATCGGATCGATATGACGAAGCTCGCCCGCGACCCTGCGCCACTGCTGATCGCTGCAGCGGGTCCGGCCGGGCCGGGCGGTGCCGGCCGAGGCCCATTCGACCGGCTCGAGTCCAGCGGCGACGCAGCGGTCGAGCGAGACCTCGACGATCGGCTGCGGAAGGTCGACATCGTGCTCGCGGGCCTCGCGGTACGCCCGGCGCGCGGAGCGGGTGAGGGGATCGCGCTCGCGGAGCGCGTCGAGCACCTGGCCGCGCACCCGCCGCGCGGCGTACGCGCCGAACGGCGCACCGGCATCGTCGCGGAAGCGTCGCGCGGCCTGGACCAGCCCGACGATCCCCCACGCGACGAGATCTTCACGGTCCGCGCCGCGGCAGCGCGGATCCAGCGCGCGCGACGCGACCGCCCTCGCGAATCCGAGGTGCGCGATGATGCGTTCGTCGCCAGGCCGAATGTCCACTCTCTGCTCCCGGCGGGACCGTATCCACGCCCCGACGCGGTGTCAATAACACAGTGACAGAATTGTCCACAATCGCCGAGGGCTTCTTCGATCGCTACGGCTACCCCGACTGGTTGCGCACGCATTCACGCGTCGTCGGCGAGCTGGCGACGCGGATCGCCGAGGCCCACGCCGCCGCGGGCGGGGAGCTGGACGTGCGGTCGGTACGGCTCGGCGCCTACTTGCACGACATCGGGAAGAGCCCGTTGCTCGCCGGAGATGGGCGCGACCACGGCGTGCTCGGGCCGCTCGTCCTCGCCGCCGAAGGGCTGCCCGAGCTCGTGGAGCTCTCGCGCCGTCATCCGGTCTACGCGCCTCGCGATCCCGCGACCGCGCCCAGCACGCTCGCCGAGAAGATCGTGTACTACGCCGACCGTCGCGGCGGCCAGCGCGTGGTCACGTTGGAGGAGCGCATCGACGAGCAGCTCGCGCGGTTCCCCGAGCTCGCGAATCTGCGCGCCTCGGATCTCGCGATGGCGAACCGTATCGAGGCGGACGTCTTCCGTGGCATCGCCCTTCGGCCGGAGGACTTCGGGTGAGCGTCGACCCCGCGCGCCTCGAGCGGCGGATCGCCGAGCTCTCCGCCATCGGCGGCAGCGGCACGAGCGTCACGCGGCTCGGCCTGAGCCCGGAGGAGCAGGGGGCCCGCGACCTGGTGGGCGGCTGGCTCGGCGCGCGCGATGCGACGGTGTGGCGCGACGCGGCCGCGAACGTCTACGGCCGCTTCGGTGGAGCGGGACGGGCGATCCTCGTCGGCTCCCACATCGACTCCGTTCCCGAGGGCGGCCGCTTCGACGGCGCGCTCGGCGTGCTCTGCGCGGTGGAGGCGGTGGATGCGCTGCTCGACGACGGAGTGCGCTTCAGGCGCCCGGTCGAGGTCGTCGGCTGGTGCGACGAGGAGGGCGCGCGGTTCGGCATCGGGCTGTTCGGATCGTGCGCCGCATTCGGGCGGCTGCCCGAGGGTGCCGCGCTGCGCGCGGACCGGAGCGGCGTCACGATCCACGATGCGTTGCGTGCCATCGGCGAGTCGGGGGATCCGACCACGGCGAAGCGCGAAGCGGACGAGTTCGCGGCGTACCTCGAGCTGCACATCGAGCAGGGGCCGCGCCTCGCCGAACGCGGCATCGCTCTTGGCGTCGTGAGCGACATCGTCGGGATCCTGCATGCGCGCGTGACCGTGCACGGACGTCAGGATCACGCCGGCGCGACGATCATGACCGCGCGCGAGGACGCCCTCGCCGCCGCCGCGGAGATGGTCCTCGCGGTCGAGACGGCGGCGCGGACGCTCCCGGACGCGGTGGGCACGGTGGGCGAGATCAGCGTTCGTCCCGGCGCGAAGAACGTCGTTCCCGGCGAATGCGTGTTCTCGCTCGACCTTCGCGCGCGCGACGAAGCGACGGTCGAGCAGCTCGGCCGCGACGTGCGTGCGGCGATCCGGCGCATCGGGGACGCGCGTCGCGTGCGGTCGACGGTGGACGTGCTCACGCGCGTGCCCGCGGTGCCGCTCGACGCGGCGCTCCGCGACCTCTTCCTGCGCAGCGCGACGGCCGTCGGCGTCGATGCGCCGGAGCTGTTCTCCGGCGCGGGCCACGATGCCGAGAACGCTCAGCTCGCGGGTGTCCCGACGGGGATGCTCTTCGTCCGCTCGACCGGGGGGAGTCACAATCCGAACGAGCTCGCCACCCTGGACGATGCGATCCTCGGCGCGCAAGCGCTCGCGTTCGCGGTGAAGGAGCTGGCGGGCTGAGGCGGCCGGAATGATCGCGGCGCTCCAGCGGCCTGGGACACGACCGTTCCTCACGAGCGCGATCGTCCTCTACACCGAGCTGCTCCTCATTCGCTGGATCCCCGCGTACGTTGGGTACGTCCTCTTCTTCTCGAACCTCGTGGTGATCGCGAGCTTCCTCGGGATCGGGATCGGCATCCTCATCGGCCGCCGGACGCAGGCCGTGGGCCTCGCGCCCTACGGGCCGGCTCTCGTCCTCATCGCGCTGCTCGTCCTCGTTGCACGCATCGATCTGCGCCCGGGCACTGATGACGTCCTCGGGGCGCTGATCGCGAGCCACGCCGCCGATCCGAACCTCGTGGTGCTGACGATGCTGTTCGTCGCCGTCGCGGTCGTCCTCGCCACGCTGTCGCTCCCGCTCGGGCCGTTGCTTCGAGCCTTCCCACCGCTGCGGGCGTACGCGATCGACATCGGGGGCGCCATCGCCGGGATCGTCGCGTTCACCGCGGTCTCCGCGCTCGGCGCGCCGCCGACGGTGTGGTTCGCCCTGCTCGGGATCGCGCTCGGCGTCCGCGGCGCCGGGCGGCTGGGGCCGGCGTCGGTCATCGCGACCGCGTCGCTCGTCGCGGTCGTCACGCTGACGGTGCTCGCCGAGTCCGTGAGCGGCGACATCTGGTCGCCGTACTACCGCATCAGCCTGTTCGATTCGCCGGGCGGATTCAGATTCCTCGCAGTGAACGGGATCCCGCACCAGAACTTTTACCCGGTGTCGTCGCCACGGCGTGAGGCGTTCTACGACCAGGTGTACCGGTGGTTTCCCGATCACCGCTTCGCCCGTGTCCTGATCATCGGCGCGGGGAATGGGACGGACGTCGCCGGAGCGCTCGCGCACGGCGCGACATCGGTCGACGCGGTGGAGATCGATCCGCGCATCCTCGACCTCGGACGGATGCTGCATCCCGATCGGCCGTACGCGGACCCGCGGGTGCGGACGATCGTCGACGACGGCCGGGCGGAGCTTCGCCGCAGCGACAGGACCTACGACCTCATCGTCTTCGCGCTCACCGATTCGCTGACGCTGTCCAGCAGCGCCGCGAATCTGCGGCTGGAATCGTTCCTCTACACGGACGAGGCGCTCGCCAGCGCGCGAGCCAGACTCGCGCCTGACGGCGTGATCACGATCTACAACTATTACTCGCGGCCATTCCTCGTCGCGAAGCTCGCCGGCATGCTCGCGAACGTCTTCGGGGCCCCGCCGATCGTCCGAACGTACAGCGGAGCGATCGAGATCGGCGCGGCGTTCGCGGCCGGTCCGGGGGCGCGTGCGCCGACTGGTCCGGTCGACACGGTCGCGCTCGACGACGCGCCGCCACCCGCGACCGACGACTGGCCGTTCCTGTATCTCGAGGCTCCCGGGGTCGCGCCGTTCTATGTCCTGATCCTCGGTGCGTTCCTCGCTGTCTCGCTTCTTCGTGCTCGGCGCCGCGTTCCTGCTCCTCGAGACCAAGAACCTCGCGACGTTCAGCCTTCTGTTCGGGAGCACGTGGTTCGTCAGTGCGCTGGTCTTCGCGGGCATCCTGCTGTCCGTGCTCGTGGCGATCGCGGTCACGGCACGCCTCCGTCCGACCGGGCCGCTCCCGTACATCCTGCTCGGCGCGAGCCTTTTCGCGAACATCGCGGTGCCGCCACCGAGTCTGCTGCTCGACCCGCCGATCCTGCGCTACGGCCTCGCGGCGATCCTCGCGTTCCTGCCGGTGTTCTTCGCCAACCTCGTGTTCACCGCATCGTTCCGGGACACCCGCAGCGCGGACATCGCGTTCGCCTCCAACGTGCTCGGGGCCGTCGTCGGTGGCTGTCTCGAGTACCTCGCGCTCGTCACCGGCTATCGCCTCCTCCTGCTCCTGGTGGCAGCGCTGTACGCCGTGGCGTTCCTGCTGACGCGCTGGCGGATCGGTGGAGACCGCGACCTGGTGACCGTCGCTGGCGCTCGTGCCGGCTGAGGCGCTATCTTGTTGCCAGTTCACGTCAACTGGCGAACCGGGGAGGCGAACGACGATGGCGCGGGCGACCCTACAGAACACCGGCACGGCGAGCTATCGCATCGGTGAGCTCGCCGCCAAGCTCGGCATGACCGAGCGGACGATCCGCTACTACGAGGAGGTCGGCCTCCTCGACTCGGTGAAGCGGCTCGACGGCGGGACACGCGTGTACACCGACGACGACGTGCGCCGGCTGAAGTTCATCCGCAAGCTGAAGGTGCTCGGGCTGTCGCTGCAGGAGATGCACGAGCTCGAGGGCATGTACAAGACCCAGCGCAGCAACCGGACCGTCCTCCCGCGGCTCATCGAGCTCCTCGACGTGCACCTCGAGACCGTCGACGGCCGCATCGCCGAGCTGCACGCGCTCCGTGACGAGATCCGCAGCTACCGCGAGCATGTGGCCCAGCGACTCCTGGAGGCCGATCGCTGATGGAACGCAGCGTGATCCTCGGCGCGGCACGTACGCCCATCGGGGCGTTCCTCGGCGGGCTCGCGCCGCTACGGGCGCCGGAGCTCGGAGCCATCGCGATCAAGTGCGCGATCGAGCGGAGCGGCGTCGCGCCTGAGCGCATCGGCGAGGTCTTCATGGGGAGCGTCGTGCAGGCCGGCGTCGGTCAGGCACCGGCGCGCCAGGCCGCACTCGGCGCGGGCCTTCCGCGCAGCGTGCCGTGCACGACGATCAACAAGGTCTGCGGCTCGGGTCTCAAGGCGGTGATGCTCGCGGCCTCGCAGATCGCCGCCGGCGAGTACGGCGTCGTCGTCGCCGGTGGGATGGAGTCGATGTCGAACGCGCCGTACGTGCTGCGCGGGCTCCGGCAGGGCTTGACGCTCGGCGAGCACGCGATGGAGGACGCGAACCTCATCGATGGCCTGGTCGATGCATACGGCGGCGGGCACATGGGCCTTGGAGCCGAGAAAGCCGCGGCGAAGACCGGTCTCACGCGCGAAGATCAGGACCGGTTCGCACTGCGCTCCTACGAGAAGGCGCTCGCGGCGCAGCGTAGTGGCGCGTTCACGGACGAGATCGTCCCGGTCGAAGTGAAGGGCCGGAAGGGTCAGGTGACCCTCATCGTGAAGGACGAGACCCCCCGCGAAACCTCGCTCGAGGCGCTCGCCGCGCTGAAGCCGGCCTTCAAGACCGACGGCACCGTGACCGCGGGCAACGCGTCGAAGCTGAATGACGGCGCGGCAGCGCTCGTCGTCGCGTCGGAGTCCCGGGCGATGGAGCTCGACACGAAACCCCTCGCGCGGATCGTCGCGCAGGCCCAGTACGCTCGCGAGCCCGATCTGTACCTGCTCGCGCCGTCCGGGGCGATCGCTCGAGTGCTGGACAAAGCCGGCTGGGCGGCCGGCGACGTCGACCTGTACGAGGTCAACGAGGCGTTCTCCGGGATCGAGGCCGTCCGGCGTGAGATCGGCATTCCCGAAGAGCGGTTCAACGTGAACGGTGGTGCCGTCGCGCTCGGACATCCGATCGGCGCCTCCGGCGCGCGGCTCCTGGTCACCCTCCTCTACGCGCTCCGCGCCCGCGGCAAGACGAAGGGCATCGTCTCGCTCTGCCTCGGCGGCGGCGAGGCCGTCGCGCTCGCGGTCGAGACCGTGTAGGTGCAGCAGATCGGGGTCCTCGGCGCCGGGACGATGGGCGCCGGCATCGCGCAGGTCTGTGCGACCGCGGGCCTGCAGGTCGTGCTCGTGGACATCGGCCTCGAGCAGCTCAAGCGTGGGCAGACTGCGATCAGCGAGTCCCTCGGGCGCCTCGAACCGAAGGGCAAGCTACCCCGGCCGGCTGCCGAGATCGTCGGGCGGATCCGCACCTCGACCGCCGTGAGCGACCTTGCCGGTGTCGACTTCGTGATCGAGGCGGCGTTCGAAGACGCGGCGGTCAAATCGGATCTGTTCCGCAAGCTCGACGCCGCGTGCAAGCCTGCCGCGATCCTCGCGTCGAACACGTCGAGCATCTCGATCACGCGCCTCGCCGCGGCGACGAAGCGCGCGGACCAGGTCGTTGGGATGCACTTCATGAATCCGGTCCCGGTGATGGGCTACATCGAGCTCATCCGCGGCCTCCAGACGAGCGAAGCCACGCTGGAGCGCGCACGCGAGCTGGCGAAGACGCTCGGCAAGACGGCCGTCGAGTCGAGTGACACGCCAGGGTTCATCGCGAACCGCGTCCTCATGCCGATGATCAACGAGGCCGTGTTCGCGCTGTCGGAGGGCGTTGGCACCGCCGACGCCATCGACACGATGATGAAGGGCCTCAACTTTCCGATGGGGCCCCTGGCCCTCGCCGACCTCATCGGACTCGACGTCTGCCTCGCGATCCTGGAGGTCATGCAGCGCGACCTCGGCGATCCGAAGTACCGGCCCGCGCCGCTGTTGCGGCAGTACGTGCACGCCGGCTGGGTCGGTCGCAAGAGCGGCCGCGGCTTCTTCGAGTACGCCAAATGAGCGATCCGGAGGTCGGCCCGGTGTTCGCGTTCACCGCGAAGCACGCCGCGACCGCCGGCTTCTACGCTGACGTCGTTGGTCTGCCGGCCGGCACCGAGCGTGATCCGAACGCCAGCTGGCTGAAAGCCGGCAACGCCGACGTCGTGTTCCACTCGCCCGACGACCGCGAGACCCCGCCCGAGGTGCGTGGGCAGACCGGATTCGTGATCTGGTTCGGGGTCGACGACGTGCGGGCGGCGTTCGACAAAGCGCGGGCCGCGAAGGCGGTGGTCGGCGACTTCTACGGCGATTACTTCTTCGCGCGCGACCCCGAGGGACGGTACATCGGCATCCACGTGAACGAGGAGCACGGCCATGGCCACGACCACGAGCACTGAGTCCGGCGCGGCGTTCGACCTCGCCCTCACCGACTCGCAGGAGCTCATCCAGCGGACCGCACGCGACTTCGCGACGGAAAAGCTCCTGCCGATCGCGCACGACATCGACGAGCAGGGCAAGGTGCCGCCGGCGATCCTCAACGAGCTCGCCTCGCTCGGCTTCATGGGGGTCTACGTTCCCGAGGAGCTCGGCGGGGCCGGCGCGGATGCGGTCTCGTACATCCTCGCGTCCGAGGAGATCAACCGGGCGTGCGCGTCGACGGGCGTTGTCATGCAGTCGCACAACTCGCTCGCCTGCGATCCGTTGCTGCAATGGGGAACGAAGGCCCAGATGGAGCGGTGGCTCCGCCCGCTCGCGCGTGGCGACAAGCTCGGCTGCTTCGCGCTGACCGAGCCGGCCTCAGGCTCCGATGCCGCGGGCCTGCAGATGACCGCAACGCGAGACGGGTCCGGCTGGCTGCTCAACGGCACGAAGAACTTCATCACGAACGGCGTATCCGCTGACGTCGTCGTCGCGTTCGCGCAGACCGAGCCCGGGTCTCGGCACAAGGGCATCACCGCGTTCGTCGTCGACAAGCCCTCGACGGGCCTCACCGTGGGCCGCGTCGAGCAGAAGCTCGGGATCAAGGGCTCCGACACGGCGCAGCTCGTGTTCGAGAACGTGCGTGTGGGCGACGATCAGCGGCTCGGCGACATTGGTGCGGGCTTCAAGATCGCCCTGTCGGCGCTCGACGGCGGCCGCATCGGGATCGCCGCGCAGGCCATCGGCATCGCGCGCGCGTGCCTCGAGGACTCGCTCGCGTACGCGAAGCAGCGGCTGGCGTTCGGGAAGCCGATCGCCGAGCTCCAGGCGATCCAGTGGATGCTCGCCGACATGGCCACCGAAGTGGATGCCGCGCGGCTCATGGCCTGGCGCGCCGCGACGCTGAAGGACCGCGGCGAGCGGTACACCGCCGAGGCCGCGATGGCGAAGCTGTTCGCGTCCGACGTCGCAATGAGAGCCGCGCGGAGCTGCGTGCAGATCTTCGGCGGCTACGGCTACCTCAAGGACTTCCCGGCGGAGCGCCACTACCGCGACGCGAAGATCACCGAGATCTACGAGGGCACGAGCGAGATCATGAAGCTCGTCATCGCGGAGGACATGCTCGGATGATCGTCAGGTGAGTTTGGGATGATTCCACCGACGCAGGGCATCGGCGCGCTCGTCCTCGCGGTCGTGGCCGTGGTTGGCTTCGGCGCGTTCGCGTATCGGGCGTGGAAGCTGTACCGCTACCTGCGGCTCGGCTGGAACGAAGATCGGCGCGCGCACCTGGGCAGCCGCCTGAAGGACGAGCTCGTCATCTACCTGCTCCAGCGGAAGCTTCTGAAGCGACCGTACTTCGTCCGCGGCCTCGCGCACGCCTTCATCTTCTGGGGCTTCATCGTCATCACGATGGGGACAGTCGATCTCCTCGTCAGCGGCCTCTTCGGCTTCCGCATGCCGGGCGCCGAGAGCGGCTTCTTCGTGTGGGCCGTCGACGTGTTCGCCGTGCTCGTGCTCGCCTCGATCGCGCTCGCGCTTGGCCGGCGAGCGTTCTTCAAGCCGCCGCGCATGCACATCGCGCTGGACGGCTACATCATCCTCGGGCTCATCGCGACGCTCATGGTGTCGCTCCTGTTGTTCGAGAACGCCGGCCTCGCGGCGGGCTACCTTGCGCTCCACCAGACGCCGCCGCCGTTCGCGCAGCTCCTGCGGCTCGCGTACCCGGCCGGGGCCGCGGCGACGATCTTCGCGGCGGCGTGGTGGGTCCACGTGGTCACGGTCCTCGGCTTCGCGGCCTACCTGCCGCAGTCGAAGCACCTCCATATCGTCACGACCCTGCCGAACGTGTTCTTCCGCTCGCAGCGCCCGCGCGGCGCGCTCCGCTTCGTCGAGAAGATCGAGGAGCAGGAGACCTTCGGCGCGGCAACGCTCCGCGATCTGTCGTGGAAGCAGCATCTGGACGGGTACACCTGCACGGAGTGCGGGCGCTGCTCCGACAACTGCCCGGCGCTCGCCACGGGCAAGGCGCTCGATCCGCAGAAGATCGTCCTCGACCTCCGCGACCTGCTGTTGAAGGAGGGCGACGCGCTGCTGAAGGACCGGACGGCGACGGGCACACCGCCGGCGCATCAGCTCGCGACGAAGCCGGACGAGCTTTGGGCCTGCACGACCTGCGCGGCGTGCGTCGAGCAATGCCCCGTGACCATCGAGCACATCGACAAGATCGTCGACATGCGCCGCTACCTGACGATGCAGGAGGCCGCGGCGCCGCCCGAGGCACAGCGCGCGATGACGAACATCGAGCGGGCCGGGAACCCCTGGGGCGAAGCCGCCGGCACTCGCGGCGATTGGGCATCGAGCGAGGGGCTCAATGTGCCCACGTTCGCCGAGAAGCCAGACGCCGAGTACCTGTACTTCGTGGGCTGCGCCGCGTCGTTCGACCGGCGCAACCAGCGCGTCGCGAAGGCACTCGCGAAGATCCTCCAGGCGGCCGGGACCTCGTTCGCGATCCTCGGGACCGAGGAGACCTGCACCGGCGATCCCGCGCGGCGGATGGGGAACGAGTATCTCTGGCAGCTGCAGGCCCAGCAGAATATCGAGACGTTCGGCCGGTACGCGGTCCGGAAGATCATCGCGTCGTGTCCGCACTGCTTCAACACGATCGCGAACGAGTACCCGCAGCTCGGCGGGAGCTACGAGGTGGTCCACGCCCTTCAGCTCGTCCAGGACCTGATCGCCGAGAAGAAGATCGCGCTCGGGCCTGGCGTCGCGGAGACGGTCGCCTACCACGATCCCTGCTACCTCGGCCGCCACAACGGCATCTACGAGGATCCGCGCGCGGTGCTCGACGCGATCGACGGCGTGACCCGGATGGAGATCGAGCCGCATCACCGTGAGCGCGGCTTCTGCTGCGGCGCCGGCGGAGGGCGGATGTGGATGGAGGAGAAGGTCGGCCAGCGCGTGAATCACCGCCGCGTCGAACAGATCCTCGCCGCGGGTGACGCGAGGGGCGAGCGTCCGGCGAAGGTCGCGTCGGGATGCCCCTTCTGTCTCATCATGCTCGATGAGGGCGTGGGCGCGAAGGGGATCCAGGACGAGCTGAAGCCCGTGGATGTGCTGGAGCTCGTCGCCTCGCGTCTCGCGAACACCGCAGCCGTCGAAGGGGGGCATACGACGCCATGAGATTCCTCGTCTGCATCAAGCAGGTTCCCGACTCGACGACGCGGGTGAAAGTCGCGCCCGACGGGAAGTCCGTCGTGACCGACGGCGTCACCTGGTCGATCTCGCCGTACGACGAGTACGCGATCGAGCTCGCGCTCGAGCACAAGGACACCGCCCCGGACACCGTCGTGAGCGTCATCACCGTGGGCGGCCCGCGGACCAAGGACGCGCTTCGGCAGGCGCTCGCGATGGGCTGCGACGACGCGACGCTCGTGACCGGCGACGGTGCCGACGCGCTCGGGCCGCTCGGGATCGCGACTGCGTTGAAGTCCGCGGTCGACGACCTGAAACCCGACCTGGTGCTCTGCGGGAAGCAGGCCTCCGACGACGATCAGGGCTTCGTCGGTCCGGCGCTCGCCGAGGCTCTCGGGTGGCCGCACGTCGCGGTGGTGACGAAGTTCGCGCCATCGGCCGCCGGCACCGAGATTTGGAAAGAGGTCGAGGGCGGCCACGAGGTCTGGAAGGCCGACGGCGCGGCCGTGCTCACGGTGCAGAAGAGCGCGAAGGATCCGCGTTACCCGTCGCTTCCCGGCATCATGAAGGCGAAGAAGAAAGAGATCCCAGAACGGCCCGTGGCCGGCGTCGAGGATCCGGCGAAGCTCGAGATCGTGAAGCTCGAGCCCCCGCCAGCGCGCGGCGGCGGGAAGATCTTCAAGGACGGGGACACGAAGGCCCACGCCGCGGCCCTCGCGACGCTGCTCCGCGACGAAGCGAAGGTGCTGTGATGAAGATCTGGGTCATCGCGGAAACAAAGGACGGGGCGCTGCGCCGCGTCTCGCGCGAGCTTGCGGCGAAGGCCGCGTCGCTGGGTGACGCGACGGTCCTCGAGGTCACCGGCGAGCACGTCTCCGCCGCCGCGGCGGCGTCCGCGCTCGCGGAGCGGGCCACGAGTGACGCGCCCGACCTCATCCTCACCGGTGCGACGCCCTCAGGTCGCGATGTCGCGGCGCGCCTCGCGGCGAAGCTGAACTGCGCGTACCTCTCCGAATGCACCGACCTCGCGGTCGCAGGTGGGACCGTCGAGGCGACCCGCGGCATGTACGCGGGCAAAGTGCGCGCGCGGCTGCGGGCGCCGCTGCCGGCCGTCGCGAGCGTCCGGCCGAACGCGTTCCCGCTCGTCGACGGCGCGGCCGAGCCGCAGGCCACGAGCGTGGCGGCAGGCGACACGCCGGGGCTCACGTTCGTGCGCTTCGAGCCGACGGCGTCGGGCGGTGGTCGGGTCTCCCTGAGCGAGGCCCGCGTGATCGTGTCCGGCGGCCGTGGGCTCAAGGGCCCGGAGGGCTGGACGCAGGTCGAGGCGCTCGCCGACGTCCTCGGCGCAGCGCTTGGCGCGTCGCGGGCGGTGACCGACGCCGGGTGGCGGCCGAACGAAGAGCAGGTCGGACAGACCGGGAAGACCGTGGCGCCCGACCTGTACATCGCGCTCGGGATCTCCGGCGCGATCCAACACGTCGCGGGCATGACCTCGAGCAAGGTCATCGTCGCGGTGAACAAGGACCCCGACGCCGACATCTTCAAGGTCGCCGATTACGGCATCGTCGGCGACGTGTTCGAGTTCCTTCCGGCCTTCACCGACGCGGTGAAGCAGGCGAAACAGGGCGCCTGATGTTCCCGTTCGCCGGCCCGGACGAGCGCGATCTCGCGGCCGGCGTTGCGACGTTCGTCGCGGATCTGGGCGACCGCATCCCGGCGGCCGAGACCCTGGGCACGATCCCGGCGGACGTCATTCGGTCGCTCGGCGAGCTCGGCGTGCTCGGCATGAACGTGCCGGAGACGGAGGGCGGGCTCGGCGCGTCGGCCGTCGCCTTCGCGCTCGTGCTCGAGGAGCTCGCGGCGGCGTGGCCGTCGCTCGCGGTCGGGGTGTCCGTGAACAGCGGCATCGTCGCGACGTCGATCGCGCGCCTCGGCACAGCCGAGCAGAAGCGGGCGTTCTTCCCACAGCTGTCGGACGGCCGCGGGCTCGCGGGCTTCTGCCTGACCGAGCCGACGGCGGGCTCCGACGCGGCATCGCTTCGGGCGACCGCCAAGCGCGACGGTGACTGCTGGGTGATCGACGGCACGAAGCTGTTCGTGACGAGCGCACGCTACGCGCCGTTCTTCGTCGTCCTCGCCCGAATCGGTCAGGCCGAGCAAGCGCGACCGCACGCCGGGATCACCGCCTTTCTCGTGCCTTCGGAGACGCCGGGCGTGATCATCGCGAAGGCCGAGCGCAAGCTCGGACTGCAGGCGTCGGAGACGAGCACGATCACGTTCGAGGGCGCGCGGATCCCCGCGAGCGCAGTGCTCGGAGGTGAGGGCAGGGGCTTCAGCGAGGTGGCCATGGCCGGCCTGGATGCCGGCCGCATCGGCATCGGTGCGCAGTCCGTCGGTATCGCACGCGGCGCGCTCGCGCTCGCGACCGCGTACGCGAAGGAGCGCAGGCAGTTCGGCGCGCCGATCGCGTCGTTCCAGGCAATTCGGTTCTCGCTCAGCACGGTGCGGAGCGAGCTGGAGGCCGCGCGCCTCCTCGTCCTGCGGGCCGCCTGGTTGAAGGATCGCGGCGCGACGTTCTCCCGCGAGGCCGCAGAGGCCAAGCTGTACGCGAGCGAGGCCGCGAACCGCGCGGCGTACGCCTGCCTGCAGGTCTTCGGCGGCTATGGCTACATGCGCGAGTACGGGATCGAGCGGTACTTCCGCGACGCCCGCGCGACGACGATCTACGAGGGGACGAGCGAGGTGCAGCGCATGGTCATCGCCAGATCACTCGTGGCCGCAGCATGAGCCGCATCGTGCGGCCGGGCCCGGCTGCGCCGGCCCCGGCCGAGCCCCATTCAAAGGGCAAGGAGGCGTGGCTCGAGAAGTACGGGGCCGCCGTCGCGAAGCACCCTGAGCGGAAGGAGCGGTTCTCGACGCTCTCGGACCTGCCGATCGACCCGCTGTACACCGCCGACGACCTGCCGGACTTCGATCCCGAGCGCGACCTCGGACCGCCTGGCGAGTTCCCGTACACGCGGGGCGTATACCCCTCGATGTACCGCGGCCGCCTCTGGACGATGCGTCAGTTCGCCGGCTTCGGCTCGGCCGAGGACACGAACGCGCGGTTCCACTATCTGCTGGCCCACGGGGTGACCGGCCTCTCGACCGCGTTCGACATGCCGACGCTCATGGGCCGCGACGCCGACGACCCGCTGTCGCGCGGCGAGGTCGGGCGCGAGGGCGTCGCGGTCAGTTCGCTGGCCGATATGCGGATCCTCTTTGACAAGATCCCGCTCGATGAGGTCACCACGTCGATGACCATCAACGGCCCCGCCTCGATCGTGTGGGCCATGTACCTCGCGGCGGCCGAGGAGCGGGGGATCCCGTTCGCGAAGCTCGGCGGCACGATCCAGAACGACTGCCTCAAGGAGTACATCGCGCAGCGTGAATGGATCGTGCCGGTGAAGCCGGCGATGGAGCTCGTCGTCGACAGCTTCCGCTACGGCGCCCGCGCGGTGCCGAAGTGGAACACCGTGTCGATCAGCGGCTACCACATCCGCGAGGCCGGCTCGACCGCGGTGCAGGAGCTCGCGTTCACCCTCCTCGATGGGCTCGAGTACGTGAAGTGGGGCGTCGACGCGGGCCTCGACGTGAACGACTTCGCGCCGCACCTGTCCTTCTTCTTCGACGTGCACAACGACTTCTTCGAGGAGATCGCAAAGTTCCGCGCCGCGCGGCGCATCTGGGCCCGCGAGATGGAACGCCGCTACCACCCGACGAACCCGAAGGCGTTGCTCATGCGGACGCATGCGCAGACCGCCGGCGTGTCGCTCACCGCGCAGCAGCCGTACAACAACGTCGTGCGCGTGGCGCTCCAGGCGCTCGCCGCGGTACTTGGCGGCACCAACTCGCTCCACACGAACTCGCTCGACGAGACCTACGCGCTCCCCACTGAGGAGGCTGTGACGCTCGCGTTGCGGACGCAGCAGGTCATCGCGCACGAGTCGGGCGTGAGCGAGACGATCGATCCGCTCGCCGGCTCGTACTACCTCGAGCACCTCACGAACGAGATGGAGCGCGGGTTCGAACGGTATCGCGACGAGATCGACGGCATGGGCGGCATGGTTGCCGCCGTCGAGCGCGGCTACCCGCAGCGCGAGATCGTCGAGGCCTCGTTCCACTTCCAGCAGCAGGTCGAGGAGAAGGAGAAGGTCATCGTCGGGATCAACAAGTACGTCGCGACCGAGGATGGGGCGAAGATCCCGGTCCTCGCCATCGATCCGGACGTCGAACGCAAGCAGATCGCGCGGACCCTGGACACGCGCGCGAAACGGGACTCCGGCCGCTGGCGCGAGGCGATGGACCGCCTGCGCGACACGGCGCAAGCGCACGGGGAGCTCATGCCCGCGTTCGTCGAGTGCGCTCGCGCGATGGCGACGGTCGGCGAGCAGGTCCAGGTCTTGAAGGAGACGTATGGCGAGTACCACGACCCCGGCTACTTCTAAGGATCTGCTCGCCCGCGTCGATGACGCGTGGTGGCCGTTCCGCGAGGCCATACGCGGCGTCGGGCGGGCCGCCATGAACGAGCCGACCGGTTCCGGCTGGACGTACCGCGATCTCCTCGCGCACCTGGCCGCGTGGCACGATCTCACGACACGCCGGCTGCGGAAGTTCCGCGAGACCGGGACTTTCCCGGGGCCAGGTGATGAAGTGTCGTTGGGCCTGCCGGCCTTCCGTGATGCGGACGACTTCAACGCGCGCGTCATGGCCAGCCACCGCCTCGTCGGGGCGGAGGCGCTCGTCGACGAGCTCGACACGGCGTTTCGTTCGCTCCGCTCCGAGCTCGCGACGCTGAGCGACGACCAGATCCACGTGAACGACGATCGGGTCATCGCGATCGTGACCGGGAATACCTTCGGCCACTACGAAGAGCACGCCAAGGAGGTCGGCCTCGAGTGAAGCGACCCATCCGCGTCGTCATGGCGAAGGCCGGTCTCGACGGGCACGACCGCGGGGTCAAGGTGGTGGCCCGCGGCTTGCGCGATGCCGGCATGGAGGTGATCTACACCGGGGTGCATCAGACGCCCGAGCAGGTCGTCGAGACCGCGCTTCAGGAGGACGCCGATGTGATCGGGCTGTCACTGCTCTCGGGCGCGCACAACTATCTCTTCCCGCGTATCGCCGAGCTCATGCGCGAGAAGGGCATGGACGACGTGCTGCTGTTCGGCGGCGGGATCATCCCGGAGGCGGACGTCCCGGGGCTCCAGAAGCACGGTGTGGGGCGCATCTTCCCGCCCGGTGCGTCGCTCGACGACATCGCGAAGTACGTACGCGAGACAGTTAGCGCGAAACAAGCAACAGCGTGAGAAGTCATTAAAGGGGGCACCAAGATGGCAGGTCTATTTGGCAGCAAGAAGGACACGCGACCCATCGACGTCGGTCTCGCATCGCTCGTCGGCAGCGACGAAAACACCGCGATCGAGTTCTGGAAGAAGCGCTTCGAGATGACGGCGGCGGTGCCGAACGACATCGCACGCGTGGGGGCGCTCACGCCGCAGATGCGCGAGCTGACGCGCATCGACAACCTCGAGGAGCGCAAGCGCTTGACCCGCGCCCGGCTCATCGCATTCACCAAGCTCCCACAAGAGCAACGGCAGCTGATCACGGCCGCGCGCCGCAAGGCGTTCGAAGTCGACCCAGCGGTCATGGAGGCGGACCAGAAACTGGTCGACGAGCTGCTGCCGACCCTTGACCCGTCGGTGCGCTCGGCCTACCCGCAGACGTAATGCGGTTCGACTACCGCGACGATCAGATCGCGGTGCGTGACGCCGTGCGCGACTTCTCGCGCGGCCGCATCGTGCCCAACGCCGAGAAGTGGAGCGAGGCCGGCGAGTTCCCACTCGAGCTGCTGCCCGAGCTCGCGCAGCTCGGTCTGCTCGGCCTGGCCGCGCCAGCCGAACTCGGCGGCGCCGGTCTCGACACGCTGACGATCGCGCTGGTGATGGAGGAGATGGGGGCGGCCGACGGATCCGTCGCGCTCACGCTCGCCGCGCACAACAGCCTCTGTATCGGACACCTTCTCGTCGGCGCGAACGACGAGCAGAAGCGGCACTGGCTCCCGCCGCTGGCGCGAGGCGAGTATCTCGGAGCGTGGGCGCTCACCGAGCCGTCGTCCGGATCGGACGCGATCGCGGTGCAAAGCCGCGTGGTCCGCGACGGGAACGGCTACGTCATCAACGGGACGAAGCAGTTCATCACCAACGGAT
>JALYLX010000034.1 GCA_030773995.1 Chloroflexota bacterium | reverse complement strand
CCCCCACGGGGCCCATGACGGCAGTACCAGCGTGGTCGCGAGCCGGACCTAGGCTGCCGAGGGCCGCTTCACCTCCACGCGCGCGAGTGCCCGGCTGGCGTCGATCAGGCCCGCGCCAGCGTCCTCGGAGCTCGCTCCATCGATCGGCCGTGCGCTCGCGAGGATCGCGGTGCGCGCGAGCTTGGCCCGCGCGACCACGCTCAGTCGCCGGTCTCGAGTCGCCTCGAGCAGCAGCGCGCAGATCCCAGCGACGTGCGGCGTCGCCATCGACGTGCCGCTCATGCGCACGTAGCGCGGCGGCACGGCGCACGGGTCCGACGCGAGCACGGCGGCCCGCGCGCTTGCGATGCCGGTGCCGTACGCGCACGCGGCGCCACGGGTGACGCCACCGCCGATCGCGACGAGGTCCGGCTTGCGGTACCGGACACCGGGCACCGGTCCGCGCGAGCTGTAGAGGGCGAGCGCCCCGGTCTTGTCGGCGGCCCCCACGGTGAGCGCGCCGCGGGCGTCGCCCGGCGAGCTGATGGTGCCGCGATCGGGGCCCGCATTCCCGGCGGCGACGCAGACGATCATCCCGTCGGACGTGAGCGCATCGACCTCGCGGGACAACGGGGACGTGGGGGAGCCGGGTCCGCCGAGGGACAGGTTCATGACCGCGACGTCCTGCCGGCTGGCCCATGACATCGCGGCGAGCACCGCGTCCTCGGTGCCGCCCGCGGCCGAGAGGGCCTTCGCCATGACGAGCGTCGCCGCCGGCGCGACGCCGCGATACACGCCACCCGCGCCCGCGACGATCCCCGCGACATGGGTGCCGTGCCCGACATCGTCACGCTCCCCGGAGCCGCTGAAGTCAGCGTGGGCCACGATGTGCCCGAGGAGATCTGGATGCGTGGCATCGACACCGGTGTCGACGATCGCGATGCGCACGCCGGCGCCGCGAAGTCCGACGTCCCACAACGGTGGCACGTGGAGCAGCGGCACGCTGTCGTTCAGTAGCGGTTGGACGGGCAGCGGCGGCCGAGCCGGGATCCCGGCCGCCCGCAGTGCGGCGACGAGGCCGTGCTGCTGATCGGCCGGAACGTCGACGACCACGACGCCTGCGCGCCGATGGGTCTGACGCACCGTCGCGCCGAACCGCCTGAGGAGCTCGACCGGCACGCCCGCGCCGGCCGCGGTCGCGGCGGCACGTTCGGGATCAGCGGCGGGAAGGACCGATCGGCCTACCGGCTCAGGCGGCTCCAGGATGAGCCGGGTGGTGAGGGCCGCTGACTGCCGGGGGTTGACGGGATCGTCGCGCAGCATGGCAATGAGATATTGACACCGCTGTCAAGGCAAATTGTGGAAAACGCTACCGTTCCAGGCGTGCCGATCGCCGCGGAGCTCCTCGAGATCCTGGCCTGTCCGGTCGACCACGCCCCCGTCTCGGACGAGACGACGCATCTGGTGTGCAGCTCGTGCGGCCGCCGGTACCCCGTTCGCGACGGGATCCCGGTCATGCTGGTCGACCAGGCCGAACCGCCAACGACGTAGCGCCGCTCAGCTGACCCGATCGCGCGGCACGGTGATCCGCACGGTGGTGCCTTCGCCGGGCCGGCTCGCGATCTTGCACACGCCGCCAAGCAGGCCGATGCGCTCGCGCATGTGGAGCAGCCCGAAATGCCCCGGCTTGGCCGACGCCTCGCCCCACTGCTCGCTCGAAAAGCCCTGGCCGTCGTCGGCGACGACGATCTCGATGTACGCCTCATCCTGACGCAGCCGGAGCGTCACCTTGTGCGCGTCGGCGTGCCGCTTCGCGTTCAGCAGCGCCTCGACCGTCGCGCGGTAGAGGGCCGCCTCCGCGTCCGGCCGCAGTGGGCCGACCTCGCTCAGGTCCTCGTCGATCTCCCAGCCGGCGTCGGCGGCGACCTCGGTCGCTGCGGAAGAGATCGCGCCGGCGAGCCCAAGGTCCTCGAGCGTCGCCGGCCGCACGCTCCCGATGATCGAGCGCGTCTCCTGGATCGCCGTGCGCAGCAGATCGGTCGCGCGCTTCACGTCGACCTCGGTCTTCCCGGGGTTCTGCAGGATCCCGTAGGCGGACACGATGACCGGCGCGAGGCTGTCGTGGAGCTCGCGCGCGACGTGCTGGCGCGACTCCTCTTCCTGCGAAAGGGCCTGGCCGGCGAAGTCCTGGAGGTCGGCGTACAGGCCCGCGCGTTCGATCGCGAATGCGGCTTGGTACGCGAGGATGCGCAGGAAGCCGACCTGCGAAGCCGTCGGCTCCGCGGACCGGTTCACGTTGAGGACGCCCAGCGCCTTCGCGCCGACGAGCAACGGCAGCACGATCGCGTAGGGGACGTCCTTCGTGTACGAGTGCGGTAGCTCCGGGCCGGCCCGGCCCTTCACGACGATGGGCTGCCGCCGCTCGATCGCACGCCAGGAGATCGCCGGCCCGGCCCGCACCTGCGTACCGACCAGGTCGGCCCCTCTCGAGACGCGCACCACGAGCGCGTCGTGCGCGCGGTCGTAGACCATGAGCGATGCGGAGTCGTACCCGACGTCAGCGGCTGCTTCGAGGATGAGCGCAAGCAGATCGTTCTCGTTCGTCGTCGCGCCCACGCGCCACGTTGCGCGCTCCAGGCTCCGCAGCAGATCCTGATCAGACACTGATCGTCGTAATTGTGACCGAGTGTCCACGCGGCTCGCGCTTAGGCGGTCATGCCCTCGACGAGCCCGTTGCGGACGGCGTAGATCGCGGCCTGCGTGCGGTCCGACACGCCGAGCTTCTCCAAGATGGCGGCGACGTGGCTCTTCACCGTTTCGGGCGAGAGGACGAGTCGCTCCGCGATCTCGCGGTTGCTCATGCCCTCCGCGACGAGGGAGAGGATCTCGCGCTCGCGCTTCGTCAGGTTGCGGGCGGCCGCAGGTACCGGTCCTTGCGGCTTCATCTCGCTCAGCATGCCCTTGAGCATCTGCGACTCGATGAACGCTCCCCCGGTCGCGACTTGGCGGATGGCGTCGACGAGCTCCTCGCGCGAGACGTCCTTCAACAGGTAGCCCGCCGCACCCGCGCGGACGGCCTCCCGGAGATACGCTGGGTTCTCGTGCATCGTGAGCATGACGACCGCGGTCCGCGGCCGCTCTTCCTTGATCTTCTTCGTCGCCTCGAGCCCGTCCATATCCGGCATCCGCACATCCATGAGGATCACGTCCGGCAGCTCGCGCCGGGCGTACTCGACCGCCTCGCGCCCCGTCCGAGCCTCTCCCACGATCTGGAGGTCATCGGCTTTGGCGAGCATCGCGGCGATCCCTTGGCGGACGAGCTCGTGGTCGTCGACGAGTAACACTCGAATGGCCATCCAGCAGGCATTCTAGGGACTCATTCGGTCCGCTCGAGCTGGGCTGAATAGGCCCCGCCGCTCGGGCGTTGCGCGAGGCGGGCCGACTCCTTCTATTAGGAGACGAGCGCAAGGCGCGAGGGAGATGCCATGCGAGGCGATCGAGGCAGGCAGGCATCGTGACCGAAGCCGAACGCGCCTTCGCGGCGCTGCATCTTCGCGCGCGGGTCGTCCTGGCGATCGGCAGCCTCCTCTTCGTCGGTGTCGCGTACCAGACCGGGCTCACCAGTCCGGACATCGCGTCGCGCGCGTTCGCCGTGGGTGTCGCGCTGGCGGCCGCCGCCGCTATCGAGGAGCTCGCGGCACGCCGGGCGCGCCGCCAGATCGGTGCAACCGTCGGCACCGTCGCGGAGTTCTTCGCGCTCGCGCTGGCCGTCGCGCTCTTCACGCGGTACAGCCCGTTCGTCCCGGCGCTGCTCCTCTGGCCGATCGGGTTCGGTGCCGTCACGCTGCAGCGCGCGTACCTCATGTATCTCGCGGCGATGGGCACGGCGATCGTCGTCGAGATCGGCGTCCTCCGGCCGGGCGCGAGCTTCGAGGACGTCGTCGGCGGCCTCGCCTGGGGGATGCTGTACTTCGCCGCGGCGCTGTTGTCGGGGTCGGTCGGGGCACAGTACCGGCGGTTCCAGCGGCGCACGGAATCCGCGTACGCCTCGATCGCCACGATCACCGCGGCGACGTCGTACCCGGAGCTCGCGCGCATGCTCTTCGCGTACGCCGAGCGCGCCCTCGATCTTCCCCAGGACGCGACCGCTGCGCTCCTGTTCGACGATCGCGCTATCGGCACCTTCAACGCGATCGACGCGAACGGGATCGACCCAGAGCAGCGAGCGCGATTCCGCGTATCCGGCGAAGCGATCGAGACGCTTCGCGGGCTCGGCGGCGCGGAGGGCGCGTTCATCGCCGGCACGGCGCTACCGGCGGAGGCGGGCGCCCCCGAGGCCTTGCGCGGCGGCCATCCGTTCCTCCTGCCGCTTCGTGACGCGCGGCGGCTGGTCGGCTTCGCGGTCTTCGCGTCGGCGCGCCGCCGCCGGCTCACAGCGGAGCGCCGGCTCGAGCTCGCGCGCGTCGGTGGCCAGGTCGCGACCACGGCCGTCCGGATCCGCGGCGGTCGGGCGATCGAGGCCCAGCGGCTGGCGCTCGCGGGCGTGCTCGAGGCCGACAGCGCCGAGCGGGCCGAGATGCAGGTCGCGACGTGGCTGGCCCGCAGCGCCCGCGACATCGCGACCGCGCACGACGTCGCGGTGCTCCAGGATCTGCCGGACGGACGCTGCCGCGCCGTGTACGCGATCGGCGTCGCGGCCCTCGAGGTCGAGGAGGGGTGTGGCCCGCTCGTCGAGGAGGCGCGGCGACGCGGCGTCGCAGTCGTCGTGACCGATGGGGCGCGTGAGCGGCGGATCCAGCTGCCCGGGTTCCTCCGGGCGGGTGCCACGGCGCTCATCCCGGTCCGCGGCCAGGGCACGTACCTCTTCGTGCACGAGCCACAGCGCGAAGGGCTGACGTCGGGCGTGCTGCAGCTCCTCGTCGAGCTGTGCGACCAGGCCGCGACGCTTCTCGCGAGCGCATCCGCCGCGCCGGACGCGCGCGGCGGTGGACCGGCGATCGAACACCGACTCGCTGCAGTTGTGGCGCACACGCGTGGCGCGTCGCGGGCCGATGAAGGCGACTCGCGCGCGCGGATCGTCGATGCGTTCCGGCTCGCCGTGGAGGGCAATCAGCCCGTCCTCGCCGGATCCGGCGAGCGGGTGGCCGGCATTGCGGGCGCGATCGCGGAGCGCCTCGGCATCGAGCCCGGAGCACGCGACGACATCTACATCGCAGCGCTGCTGCGGGATGTGGGGGAGCTTGGCATCGACCGGAAGGTCCTCGAAACGCCGGGCGAGCTCACCGACGAGCAGCGCGACGTGGTGCGCCGCCACCCGGTCCTGGGCGAAACGATCCTCGGGGCCCTGGCCTTCCTCGGGAACGCCTCGCGCATCGTGCGCGCGCATCACGAGCGGTGGGACGGGACGGGCTATCCCGATGCGCTCGCCGAAGGCGTGATCCCGCTCGGCGCCCGCATCCTCAGCGTCGCCGACGCGTTCGTGGCGATGACGAGCGAGCGTCCGTACCGGGCGGCGCTGCGCCCCGCGGAGGCGATGGGCCTTCTCCTCGCCGCCCGGGGACGGGCGTTCGACCCAGCAGTCGTCGACGCGTTCGTCGCGCTGAACACCTCGGGCGCGCTCGGCGCGAGCGTGACACAGGCCCACTGATGCCCGGCGTTGATCCGTCATTGACGCGTCCTGTTGCCCTCGTTGTGTACGCTTGCTTCCACGAACGGTCGCGGCACGCGACGCACACGCGACGTAGAGGAGTGGATCGTTGAGTGAGGCCGGTCGACCGCAGGACAGTGCGCCGCTCACAGCCGACGGCGTGATCGGGTCGCTCGCCACGCGCGTGCGAGAGCTGTCGCTCCGCGTCGCGCATCTGGAGGGCGAGCTCGAGGCTGCGCGCAGGCGCATCGCGGTCTACGAAGATTTCGACACGCAGGTCCAGGACCAGCTATCAGCGGCGCTTCGCGCGGCGAACCAGATCCGCGAGCGCGCGCGGCTGAGCGCCGAAGCGATGGCGGCGGAAGTCCGCACGCAGCCGCAGCCCGACCCGGCGGAGCTCGATGCCATGCGCATCGAGCGTGACACGCTCAGGCATGTGATCGAAGAAGCGTCGTCGACGCCGTCGCTGCGCGCGACCGCGGCGCCCGCGACGGTCCCGATGTCCGAGATGCGCACCGCGGCGACCGAGGCGCTGCGCGGCGTGTTCAAAGAGCTCGTCGACGAGATCCGCTCGTCGACGCCCTCGCCGCAACCGCCGGTCCAGCCGGCCGCGCAGATGCACGCCGCGGCACCGGCTCGTCCGGTCGAGCCGCCGGCTCCAGCCGCGCCGCCGCCGATCGATCACGCCCCGCCGGCGGAACCTCCGTCCTCGCCGGCTCCGGAGCCGGCGATGGAGATGACCGCCGCCGCACCTGCGCCGTACGTGCCGCCCTCGTGGTCGGTGCCGGCTCCGGCGCCGGAGCCGCGGTACGTCGCGCCGCCATCGAGCTACAACCCGGCTGAAGCGCAGCCGATGCAGCGGCCGACCGTTGTCCCGCCGCCCCAGGAACCCGAGCGAGCGGACGTCGTCGAAGATGTCGATGTCGCGCCCGCCGCGGCCCCCGCGCCTCCGGCGGCCGAGCCTGCTCGCGAGCCCGAGTGGATGGCGACGCCGAGCGACCCGGTCGGCGAGATCCAGGTCGTGCTGTCGCCCATCTCATCGTTCCCCCGACTGGTGGAGCTCGAGCGCCGGCTCCAGGGCATGCCCGTCGTCCGCACCGTGTACGCGCGCGATTTCCGCAACAGCGTCGCGACGCTGGCGATCGGCCTTCGGCATCCGATGACCCTCGACGAATTCGCGAGCGCCGTGACCAAGCTCGACTACCCACGGTTGCGGATCGTCTCGACCTCCGGGTACGTCCTCGAGCTACGGATCGATTCCGAAGCGTCGTCGATCGCATAGCTCTGGCCGCGGCGGTGACGTGTAGATGACCGTGCACCTGGACGCGGACTTCTGGTCTGCCCGCATGGCGTTCCTCGGGAAGCTCGCCCGCGCGGACGCGATCGCCGTGGTCCTCGAGGTGAGCGACGGATTCGTCACCTACGCCGCCGACAACCTTCCGTTGGATCCCGGCTGGAACAGCGCCGCCGGTCCGCTCCTCCGGGATGCGTTCGAGTCCCGACAGCCCGGGCAGGCGAGCGTCGTGCTTCCGCTCGCGGACGGCCGCGCGGCGTCGAGCCTCTTCGCTGCGCCGATCCTGTGGAACGACCAGCTCGTCGGCGCGCTCGCCGCGTTGCGTGCGAATGGTGGCTTCGACGACGCTGACGCGGCAGACATCGCGCGACTCGCCGACCTCGTCGGCCTTGAGCTCGCGGAGGCCACCGCGCTGCGGCGGGCGCAATCCCAGCAGAGCGCGCTCGAGACGCGGATGCGCGCGCAAGCGAAGATCGCCGACGTCGCTCGGAACACCCAGGATCCCGATCAACTGCTCGAGCGCGCGACCGCGCAGCTCGCGGAGCTCTTCGGCGCCGACGGTGTGTCGATCATGCTCGCGGATGACGCGGGGCAGCTTTCCGTCCGCTCATCGCTCGGTCTCAGCGACGCGGCGAAGCAGGATAAGAAGAAGGTCGGCGAGGGGATCTCGGGGCACGTCGCGAGAACGGGCCTGCCGCTCCTGCTGACCGGGCAGATCACGGACCAACGCTTCACCGGCAATGACCCCTCGATCGGTGAATCCATCGTCGCGCCGCTGCGCGCCGGCGACCGCACGATCGGGGTGGTCAACGTCAAGCACACCGCCGCGGCGAAGGACCGGTTCACCCAGTCGTCGGTCGAGTCGCTGCAGCAGGTCGCGAGCGACATCGCCGCGTCGTTCATCGCCGCGGAAGCGATGCGCCGGACCGAAGAGGACCGCCAGCAGGCGCTCGTGCTCTATGAGCTCTCTCGACTCGCGACGATGGGGAACGATCCGCAGCAGGATCTCACCACCGCGGCCGACATGATCGCCGGCATGCTCGGCAATGACGTCGTCGGCGTGTGGGCCCTCGAGACGAATGGCGGCCTGCGGCTGCGCGCCGGACACGGCTACCCGGATCCGCGTCCCGGGGTGATCCCGCTCGTCGGCATCGGGCCGGCGATGACGGTGGCCCTCCGCCAGCAGCAGCTCGCGACCGCGCGCTACGCCGTCGGCGACGAGCGGCGGCCGGATTGGGCGCCGCTGGAAGCGTCCGCGTTCGTCCTCGCGCCGATCGGCTCGCATGGGAACTACCTGGGCGCGCTCGTCCTCGGCCGCGCGACGGGCACCTTCGCCGATGCCGAGATCGACTTCGCGACCACGCTCGGCGAGTACCTGTCCGGACAGATGCAGAAGACCGCCGCCGGTGACTCGCAGGATGTCGTCGCCGCGAACGAACGCCGCAAGATCGCGCAGGAGATCCACGACGGCATCGCCCAGGAGCTCACCGGTGTCGTCCTCACGCTCGAGGCCTGCCAGCGGACGTTGGATCGCGATCCGGCGGCGCTCAGCGCGAGCCTCGCGAAAGCCGCGCGCGAGGCACGCGCCACGCTCGCGGAGGTGCGGCAGTACATGGCGGCCCTGCGGGCGCAGGAAGGAGGCGCGATCAACCTGCCGTCGACGGTCGCGCGCCTCGTCGATGACGTGCGTCGCCAGACAGGCCTCCGCGTCGAGATGGAGGAGCTTGGCGCCGAGCGTGAGCTCGAGCCGCCGCTCGAGCGCGCGGTGATGCGGATCGTCGGCGAGTCCCTTCGCAACGTTGCGCAGCACGCGCACGCGAGCGCAGCGAAGCTCCGTCTCAACTATGGCCAGAGCGAGATCACCATCGTGGTCGAGGATGACGGCGTCGGGTTCGAGACCGAGTCGACGATGGCGACCGCCGCCGAGAGCGGGCACTTCGGTCTGGCCGGGATGCGCGAGCGCGCCGAGAGCATCGGCGGCACCCTCACCGTGTTGAGTCACCCCGGGCAGGGTGCGGTCGTGACGGCAACGCTCCCGTTCCTGTTCGCCGAGGACCCGGTCCGGGGGATGCAGGAGCCGACGCCTGTCGTGGAGGATGTCGAGGCGCCGGCCGAGCGGAACGGGCTCATCTCGAAGCTCTTCGGCCGCTGAGCTCCTCGGCGCCCCGGATCAGCTCAAGAAGAAACGCCAGACGAACAGGACGACCGCTCCGACGAACGTGATCACGATGAGGACCGTGACGGCCATGCCGAGCGTCCCGCGGACGTCGCCGCGCACCCGCACGATCCCGAGGGAGCGGTCGATGGCCTCGACCAGCCGCGCCGCCGGGGCGTCCTTGGGAAGCCAGCCCCGGGCGCCGGGCACGCGTTCGGCAAGGCGCTCGCCGCTCTCGGCGTCGCCGGAGAGGATGTAGCAGGGGATCCGGAGCTCGAGGGCCCGCCCTTCGAGCAGCACACCGTCGACGAGCGCCGCATCCGCCTGCCAGGATCCCGCGGCGCTCGCAGCGTCGGCGAGGTTCGCGACGCGCCGCAGGTCGTAGAGGTCCTCGAGGCGAAGCACCGTCTCGATGCCCGCACCGATCACCGGATGCGGCGTGACGATGAGGACCTTCGGTCGGCCGATGCGCCGAATTATCGGCATCGTCGCCCGCTTGGCACGATGATAGTCCTGCTGAACACCCCCGGGGGCGGGTAGTTTTGCACGCCGGAATCATGCTCAATGGCGGGTGATGACCGTCGAGCGCGAGGGCGAGTTCTGGCCTACGCGTATGACGATGCTCGCCGAGCTGGCGCACGCGGACGCGCTCGCCATCGTGCTGCGACCGCGTGATGCGTCGTTCGTGACGTACGCCGCGCACAACGTGAGCGCGGAGGCCGCGTGGAACGGACCTGACCAGACAGCGCTGCTCGCGTCCGCCCTCGGCAGCGGCCCCGGCGATGGCGCGGTGAGTGTGGCCCTCCTGGACGGTCGCACCGCCACGGCGATGCGCGCGCTGCCGGTCGCCTGGCGAGAGCATCGCATCGGCGCGCTCACGGCTCTCCGGGTGACCGGAGCGTTCAGCGACGAGGAATCGCTCGTCCTCGATCGCCTCGCGTCGCTGGTCGCGCTCGAGCTCGTCGAGGAGAACACGTTCTGGCGGATGCAGCGCGCGGCGGCGGACCTCGAGGCGAGAACGAAGGCATCGAACGAGCTGCAGGAGAGCGTCCGCGCCGAGCGCGACCCCGAGACGCTCCTCGAGCAAGCGACGATCGGGCTCGCCCGCGTATTCGGCGCCGACGGCGTATCGATCATGCTCGTCGACAACGGCGTGCTCTCGGTCCGCAGCGCCGTCGGTCTCTCGGATGATGCACGCCGCGATCGCAAGCGCCTCGGTGAAGGGATCTCGGGTTTCGTCGCGAAGACGGGGCAGCCGCTCCTGCTGCGTGGACCGGTCGTCGGCGATGACCGCTTCGCCGGCAACGATCCGTCGATCGGCGACGCGCTCGTCGCGCCGCTCCGCCACGGCGATCAGGTCATCGGCGTCGTCAGCGTCAAGCACCGCGGATCGGCCGAGCGCTACGACACGGTCGATCTCGACGCGCTCTGCGCCATTGGCGTGGATATCGCCGCGACGCTGTCGTTCGTCGGCGCGGTCACTCGTGCCGAGGAGGATCGGAAGCAGGCGATCGCCCTCTATGAGCTGTCGCGGCTGGGCAGCCTCGGCGCGGAACCCCTGCAGGAGCTCGACACCGCGGTCGCGATGCTCGCCGACGTGATGCACCACGACGTCGTTGGGCTGTGGGTGCTCACGGCCGACGGCGTCGCCGAGCGCCGGGCGTCCCGCGGCTACGACCCGGTTGCGCCAGGTGTCGTCCTCGGAGCCGAGACCGCTGGGCCGTTCGGCGAGGCGCTCGTCCAGCAACATCCGGTCCGCGCGCACGGCGCCGCGGACGATCCCGCACGACCGGTCTGGGTCGCCGCCACGGCGACCGAGTACGTGCTCGCTCCGGTGAGCGCGCAGGGCAAGACGATCGGCGTGCTCGTACTCGGCCGCGGCGGTGGCGCGCCGTACACCGAAGCCGAGGCGGACTTCGCGGCGACCGCGGCCGAGTATTTGTTCGAGCTCGCCGGCGCCGCGGACGCTGCCTCGCCGGAAGATCAGGCGACCGCCGGCGAGCGCAAGCGCATCGCCCAGGAGCTGCACGATGGCCTCGCCCAGGAGCTCACCGGCGTCGTGCTTAGTCTCGAAGGCGCGCAGCGCGCCTTCGAGCGGAACCCGCAGCTCCTCGGTCAGCAGCTCGCGAAGGCGACCCGCGACGCGCGGGCGACCCTCGCCGACGTCCGCCAGTACATGGGCGCGTTGCGCCAGAGCGCGCCCGGGGGCCTCGGTCTTCCGACGACCGTCGCGCGGCTCATCGACGACCTGAAGCGGCAGACCGGGCTCTCCGTCGAGATGCAGGAGCGCGGCAGCGAGCATGAGCTCGCGGCCGACCTGCAGCGTGCCGTCATCCGCATCGTTGGCGAGGCCCTCCGCAATGTCGCGCAGCACGCCGGCGCGCGGCACGCGACGGTCACCCTCAGCTACGGCGGCCGCGACGTCACGGTGCAGGTCACCGACGACGGCGCCGGCTTCGATGCGGTGACGATCGCCGCGACCGCGGAAGCGAACGGACACTTCGGCCTCGTCGGCATGCGCGAGCGCGCCGAGGCCGTCGGTGGCACGCTCCTTCTGACAAGCGCGCCAGGCAGCGGTACGACGGTCGAGGCGACGATCCCATACGAGCCGGCGCCCGTGACCGTGGATGCCGCGCGCGCCGAGCTCCCGTCCGTGGACGCGGCGCCGCCGGCGCGGGCCGGCATCCTCGCCCGGCTGTTCGGCCGATGACCGACGCGCGCCAGATCCGCATCCTCATCGCCGATGACCACGCGGTCGTGCGCAGCGGTCTGCACTCGATCCTCGAGATGGAAGCCGATCTCACCGTCGTCGCTGAAGCGTCCGATGGGCATCAAGCCCTCGCTCTGGCCCAAGAGATGCTGCCGGACATCGTCCTCATGGACATCAAGATGGGGGACTGGGACGGCGTGACCGCGACCCGGCGGATCCGCAACTCGGTGCCGTCGACGCGGGTGATCGTGCTCACCAACCACGATCAGGACGAGCTCGTCTTCAGCGCCATCCGCGCCGGGGCATCGGGCTACCTATTGAAGGAAGTGACCGCGGCTCAGCTCGCGAACGCGATCCGCACTGTCGCCGATGGGTTCTCGCTCATCTACCCATCGATCGCGTCGCGGGTCCTCGACGAATTCGGGCGGCTGCGGAGCGCGCCACTGAGCGGCGGCGGCCCGGGCGAGCAGGCCGAGGGCTATCACGACCTCACGGCGCGCGAGCGCGAGGTCCTGCTGCTCATCGCCCAGGGACGCTCCAACAAAGAGATCGCCGGCGAGTTGAAGATCAGCGAGCGCACCGTGAAGACCCACGTCTCGAACATCTTCGGCAAGCTCGAGCTGACCGATCGCACGCAAGTGGCGCTGTACGCGCATAAGCGGGGCTTGGCCGACAGCGGCTCCTGAACCCGGCGTTTGTCGGTCAAGCCGACAGCTGATGCCCCGCACGACAGGTTTCTCGTACCAAGGTCCACCTGCAGTATGATGCCCGGTTTTCGGCCTTTCGCGACTCTAACGAAGCCGTAAAGGCGGGCTGGCGAGCCCGCCGAGCGGCTCCGTCCCCGCCGGACGGTCGCGAAAGGGAGCACGAGCCGACGTGGCAACGCGGATCTTGATTGCGGACGACCATCTCGCTGTACGCGAGGGCGTCCGCGCGATGCTCGAGACCGAGCCCGACTTCGAGGTCGTCGGGGAGGCCGCCGATGGCCTCCAGGCGATGTCGCGGGCGCTCGAGCTGCGTCCGGACCTGATCGTCCTCGACAACTCGATGCCGAAGATGACCGGTCTCGAGGTCGCACGCAGCCTCCGCTCCGAGCTCCCCGACACGCGGATCGTGTTCCTCACCCTGGACCCCGGCGTCCGCGACGCTGCGCTCCGCAGCGGCGCAACGAGCGTCGTGCTCAAGGACGCTCCGCCCCAACAGCTGCTCGACGCGATCCGCCGCGCGGCGGGTCACCTCACGGACCCGGTCATCGCGGCCGACGCTCCCGGCTGGCCAATGCGCCATGTCGCGGTTGCGCCCGCGATCGAGAGCGATCGCGCCGGCGCGCCACGCTTCCTCCCTGCGCTCACTCCTCGGCGGATCGCGATCGGAGCGCTGCTCGCGGCGCTCCTACTGTTCGTCACCGGTCTCGCGATCGTGTTGCGGCCGGCCAGCGAGGTCGCTGTCGACGCGCGCGGGCAGCTCACCGTCTTCGACGGGACCGTGCAGCTGCGCGACGCCGGAGGCGGGTACGCCGCCACGCAGAGCGGCGCGCTCATCGGTCCGGGCGACAGCATCCGCACGGCGTCCGGCGCCCACGCGGCACTGACGTTCTTCGAGCACTCGATCGTCGTGTTCGAACCGGACACTGAGGTGACCATCGTTGCGCTCAACACGACCGATCGCCAGAACGTGAACGTCGTGCTGCGGCAGACGAGTGGAACGACGTGGCACGTGATCGATCATCCGTTGCCGGCGACCGCGAAGTACGAGGTCATCACCCCGACCGCCGACGCGACCGTGCACGGCACCGCGTTCCAGGTCACCGTCACCGCGCAGGGGAGCGACATCGCGACGACGGACGGCGTCGTCACGGTCGTCGGTTCGGGTCAGACGGTCTCGGTCGCCGCCGGGCTGATGACGACGGTCAGCGCGCAGGCAGCACCGTCGGCTCCGAAGGCCATCGACACCGCGAAGCTCACCTTCGCCTTCGATCGCTCCGCGGGCGCGGTCGTCGTCGACGCGTCCGGCCGGGCGGCGGGCACGCGCGATGGCGATGCGTTGCGATTCATCCCCGGCTCGACCGTGGAGCAGCGCGACGGTCGCGTCGTCGTGACGGTCCCAGGGACAGATGCGGGCCGCTTCAGTGCGATCGTTTCGCCGACCGACGCCGCGGCCACGATCGGCGAACTGGTCCAGCTGGTCCTGCCGACGGGCACCGTCGCGAGCTCGGTGACCGACACGCGGCCGGTGCTGGCCGGTGTGGCCAAGGGCGGCGCGGTCCTATCGGGCGCAACGGTCACGGCGCTGACCGATGCACAGGCGCAAGCAGCAGCTGCGCCCGTTGCGGTGCTCTTCCCGTCGGCGCCCGCGAGCGGCGGCGTCAGCGTTGCTGGCCCGGCCGGATCGCCAGGCCCTGAAGGTCCTCCTGGTCCTCCAGGCCCACCCGGTCCGAGCGGCGTTCCCGGCGCAGGCACAACCGGCGCGGGCGGTGCACCAGGAGCCGTCGGTTCCGCGGGTCAGCAGGGCGCGCCCGGTG
>JALYLX010000033.1 GCA_030773995.1 Chloroflexota bacterium | reverse complement strand
GGGTTACGTGGGCTTCAGCGAGGTGCTGCGCTTTCGCGCGGGTCGCGAGACCTAGCTCAGCGCAACCAGGGCGGCGCTTCCCACTTGTCGGGGAGCACCGTGACCTTCACCGGCATCTCCGCTGCCTGCTCGGACACCGACTGGATCTGGTTGATCAGCATCGGCCCGTACGGGCAGAACGGCGTGGTGAGGACCATCTTGATCTCGGCTTCCTCGTTAGCGAATACGACCTCGCGGATGAGGTCGAGATCGATGACCGAGAGACCGATCTCCGGGTCGAGCACGGCCTGCAGCGCGTTGAGGACCTTCTCCTGCTTCTCGGCGTCGGAAACGATGGGGGTCATGTCTTGTGTCACGTAGCCATTGTCTCACGGCGTGGCGCGGCGGCGGTCGCGAGGAGGGCGGCGAGCGCCGGAACGACCGCATTCAGCGTGTCGTTTCCCGTCTCGAAGCTCACCGCGAAGATCGTCCATGGGACGATGATCCCGGCGATGACGAGCGTCGCCAGCAGGACTCGCCGGCGCCCGGCCGCCGAGCCCGCCGCATCCGCCGCGACGACCGCCCATGGCAGTACGAGGAACAGATGGTCGTAGCTGGCGGCGTACGGCACTGCGAAGAGCGAGATCGCGATGGCGATCGCACCATACTTGACGCGCTCGACATGGCGGCTCCTCGCGAGCCAGGCGACGGCGATCACAAGTGCTGCGACGAGCACGAGCGCGAGCCGCGCATCGCCGAAAGCGAGCGTCGCGAGGCCCGCCGCTGTGGGAAGTGGACGCGCGATCTCCACTCGGTTCGTGGTGAGCTCGTGAAGCCACTCTGCCGGCCAACGCGGGAACATCGCGATCGACACCACCGCCATCGCGCAGATCGTCGCGGCCGCCGCCCCCACGAAGTACGCACCCGCGCCCCGGAGCAGCGCGGGCGCGTACAAGCCGGCGAGCTGTGGTTTCAAGAACAGCAGCGCCGTCGCGACGCCAGCCCGGGCGGGTCGCGCGACGAGCGAGAGGCTCAGTAGTGGGAGGAGCACGCCAGTGAGCTGACCGAACGCAAGCACCTGGATGAGGGCGAGCGATCCTCCGGCGACGGCCACGACAAGGAGCGGCGGGGCCGCCGCAGCGCGGATGACGAGCGCGATCCCCCTGCGATGCCCGCGACGAGGAGCGTGCCCCCACACGCCGGCCGCGATGTCTTCACCACGCGCGGGCCGACCGTGCGCGCGGGATCGGCCGTCAGCGCGGTCCAGATAGGGCCATCGTAGGGATCGACGCCCCGAAGCGCAGCGGCGCAGCCGTGATAGAAGCACCAGAGATCGTGATACCGCCACGAATCCGCCGTGAGAGCGAGCGCCGCTCCGGCTACGGCGACCAGGAGCGCGAGCGCGATCAGGCCGGCGGCGCGTCGTCCCACAACGTCGCATGCTGCGGCGGCGTGATCCCGAGGTGCTTGTAGGCGCGCTCGGTCGCCACGCGGCCGCGGGGCGTTCGCTGGAGATACCCCTCTTGCAGCAGGTACGGCTCGTACACGTCCTCGATCGTCTCGGTATCCTCGCTCACCGCCGCGGCGAGCGTCTCGAGCCCGACCGGGCCGCCGGAGAACTTCTCGACGATCGCCGAAAGGAGCATCCGGTCCACCGCGTCGAGGCCGACCTCGTCGACCTCCAGTAACAGCAGCGCCTCCTTCGCGACCGCGAGCGTGATGACCCCGTCGTGCTTGACCTGCGCGTAATCCCGGACGCGCTTCAGCCAGCGGTTCGCGATCCGCGGCGTCCCCCGTGAGCGTCGCGCGATCTCCGTCGTAGCGGCTGGTTCGATCGAGACGCCGAGGATCCGGGCCGACCGCTTCACCACGAGCTCGAGCGACGCCGGGGTGAACAGGTCGAGCCGGTAGGTCGCGCCGAAGCGGTCGCGCAGCGGAGAGGAGAGGCGGCCGATGCGCGTCGTCGCGCCGACGAGCGTGAAGCGAGGCACCGGCAGGCGCAGCGTGCGGGCACCTGGTCCCTTGCCGAGGATGATGTCGAGGTGGAAGTCCTCCATCGCGGGATAGAGCACTTCCTCCACGATGCGCGGCAGGCGGTGGATCTCGTCCACGAATAGGACGCTCCCCGGCTCGAGGTTGGTCAGGATCGCCGCCAGGTCCCCGGCGCGCTCCATCGCGGGGCCGCTCGTCACACGGATCTGGACACCGAGCTCGTGCGCGATCACGTTCGCCAGCGAGGTCTTCCCCACCCCCGGGGGGCCGTACAGGGCGACGTGCTCGAGCGATTCGCTGCGGCCCTTCGCCGCATCGATGAGGATCCGCAGGTTCGCCTTGACCTTCTCTTGGTTGATGTACTCGTCGTCGGACAGTCGCTGCGGACGGAGCGTCGTCTCCAGGGTGTGCTCCTCTTCGCGAGCGACCGGTGCGACCGGCCGCGGCGCCGAGGTCACCGCGCCGCCGCTTCGCGGGCACGACGCACGATGTCGACGAGCCGGTCGACGGCCATGTCCTCCGGGACCAGCTCCGCCTCGGTCGAGGCTCGTGCCTTGAGCTCGACGCTCTTGGACTGCAGGGACCGTTTGCTCACGGTGACCCGGTATGGGATGCCGATGAGGTCGGCGTCGGCGAACTTCACGCCCGCGGATTCCTCGCGATCGTCGAACAGGACCTCGACGCCCTTCTCCTCGAGCGTCGACACGAGCGCGTCGGCCGTCGCGCGGACGGTCTCGTCATTCATCGGCAGGCCCACGACATGCACCTCGTACGGTGCCACGGCGAACGGCCAGATGATGCCCTTGTCGTCGTGGTTCGTCTCGATGATCGTCTGCACCGCGCGGCTCACCCCGATCCCGTACGAGCCGAAGTAGAAGGGTTTGCGCGTACCGTCCTCGGCGAGGTAGGTCGCATTCATCTTCTCGGCGTAATACGTGTCGAAGGAGAAGATGTTCCCGACCTCGACGCCGCGGGCGAGCTTCAGTGTGCCGCCGCACTTCGGGCAGAGGTCACCCGGCTTCACGTCGTGCACGTCGGCGCGCTCGGCGTCCGGGTAATCACGCCCGGCCAGCACGTTGTCCAGGTGGGTGTCCTTCTGGTTCGCGCCGGCGACGTACCCGCGCGGCTCCACGCTCGAATCGACGATGACCCGCGCCTTGAGCCCGACCGGACCGACGAACCCGGCGACGCCCCCAGCGGCCGCGAAATCCGCATCGCCGGCGAACGTGATCTGCGGCACGTCGAGAAGCTTTCGCAGCTTCGCCTCGTTCGCCCCTCGATCACCCGGGAGCACGACAGCGACGACCCCCTTGAGCGTCCGAAGCAGCAGCGTCTTGAGGAACGCGCTCGCCGGACGCTTCAGCGAGGCTTCGAGGGCCTCGATCGACTCAGCGCCCGGCGTCGCGATCGGCGCAGCCTGTGGAACGTCGGCGACGGGAGCCAGGTCCGGCAGCTTGCGCTGAGCCTTCTCCATGTTGGCCTTGTAGTCGCAGTTCTCGCAGATGGCGATGGTGTCTTCGCCGACTTCGGTGAGGACCTGAAACTCGTGGGCGAGGTCGCCTCCCATTGCGCCGGTATCCGACTCGACGCTGATCGCGGCGAGTCCCATGCGCTGGAACGTCCGGACGTACGCGCCGTGCTCGGCGGCATACGCGCGCTCCAGGCCGACCTGGTCCGCGTCGATGGAGTAGGCGTCCTTCATCACGAACTCGCGCACCCGCAGGAGCCCCGCACG
The DNA here is from genome assembly GCA_030773995.1 of Chloroflexota bacterium. GTDB lineage: Bacteria > Chloroflexota > Limnocylindria > P2-11E > P2-11E > UBA4735. The sequence continues at coordinate 15,113 of JALYLX010000033.1, read as the reverse complement.
CGGCCGGGCCTCGTCCCGGCCCTTCGATTGGAAGTGGTAGACGATGACGGGCAGCTGCCGGTACGAAAGGATCTCGTTACGGGCATGGTGCATGACCATCTCTTCGTGGGTGTAGCTGACCATGTATTCGCGGCCGTTGTGGTCCTTCGTGCGGAAGGTGATCGGCTCCAGGGCATCCCACCGCCCGGTCTCCTTCCAGTATTCAGCCGGGGTCAGGACCGGCATCTCCATCTCCTGGGCACCGATGCGGTCCTGCTCCTCGCGGATGATCTGCTCGACCTTCTTCGCCACTCGGAACCCGAGCGGCAGCCACGTGTACAGCCCAGCGGCCAGCGGCCGCGCGATCGCCGCGCGAAGCATGAGCTGATGGCCCGGCGTCTGGGCGTCGGACGGCGCCTCGCGGAGCGTGCGGCCGAACAGTCGCGACATGCGCATTGGCGAATTGTCGGTGAAAGGCCGGCTGGCACGCTTTGCGCACGGCCATGCCGAACTCGGAGGCGACCATGCAGCCCGACCAGCTCACCGCGCAGCTTCTGGCGGAGCTCCTCGGCATCGGGGCCCTCGGCCTGGCGATCCTGTGGCAGCCGAGGTACAAGCTGCCGGTGGCAGCACTGCCCCCATCACGGCAAGTCAGTCCAAGAGGAGATCCGGCTGGAGCGTGAGCTCCACGAGGGTGAGGCGAGCCGGAGGGAGCCGGAGGGAGTCGGACCGCTAAGCCGCGACTCCCTTCTGCGCTATGACTTCGCTTCGGCGGTGGGTGGGGTCTCGCGGGTCTCGCGGTTCTCGCGGTGTGGGCGGTTGAGCGTGACCAGGTTCGAGCCGGCGGACTCCATCTTGGCGGCGCCGTCGAACATGACACCCTTCTCGACCATGAACGACGGCGTCGCGACGTCGCCCTTCATTCGAGCGGGCTTGTGCAGCTCGACCATCTCGGTCGCCTTGATGTTGCCGTTGACCTCGCCGTTCACCACGACCGAGCCGCAGGTGATGTCGGCGGTCACCTTCGCACCCTCGCCGATGATGAGCATGTCGTTCGTGGTGATCTCGCCGGTGAAGGTGCCGTCGATCCGGACCGTCCCTTCGAACGTCAGCTTCCCATCGAACTGTGAACCGCGACCGAGGAGCGCGTTCAGCGATCCGTCGGCCGGTGCCGGCTTCGTGCGCTCTTGCATCGGTGCCTCCTGTGGGCTCCAGACTGGTTTCGGCTCGCGAGGTGACTCTTCTGGCGCGGGGTCGGTCTTGTTGCCCGTGCGGAACATAGGTGCCCCCTTGTCGCGGCGTTATCGGGGCAACGCGCCGCGAAGCCGGATGGTACGGCTAGATGGCCTCCGAGAGGGCGGCCCAGACGCGTGCCTGTGTCTTGGTCGGGATCCGTGAGGCGGTGTCGACGCGCCGGCAGATCAGCTCCGTCTGCTCGCCATACAGGGTGTGGAGCCTGACCAGCATGTCCAGGCCCTCTTGACGCTCCTCGGGGTCCTTCCAGCGCATGACGACGGCCCGGACACGCTGCGATCGCTGGTGGAACCGGTCAAGGTGGACCCACCCCGGCCCCTCGGGCCACCGCTGCTCGGGGAAATGGATCCCCTGGATGAACGTCGTCTCAATGAGGTCGGCCTGGCTGAAGTCGTTGCCGCGGAACTCGTTCGTCGACCGCCGGGGGTCGAGATGCTGCGCGGCGAGGCCCCACGGCCGTCCGTAGAAGCGGCACTTCGTGATCGGGCCGGCGAACGTGCAATCGACGAACTCGGCGCAGGTCGCTTGCCACTTCTCGAGGTGCGAGCCCACGAAGCTGCAGCCCTCGAACCGCGTCTGGCCCGGATCCGCCTTCGACAGATCGGCTTCGTCGAACGTGCAGCTCCGGAAGACGCTCTGGATGGGGCTCGAGAAGAGCGGCTGCCACTTGCGGTCGAAGACGAGGCCGCGGAAGTCGCAGTTCACGAACGTGCATGCATCCGGCGTGAAGCGCGAGAACGCGGACTTACGGAAATCGACGTCAGCGATCGTCGCGCGCCGGATGTGGACGACGCCGCTGGAGGCGTCGAGGTCGAGGGCTATGTCCGGGTCCCAGCCGGTACCGACCGGCCCGGCGTGAGCTGGCCCTCGTGCGAGAGCTTGGGCGCTTTCTGCGAGTACGGCTCCTTGCCGTTCTCGACGAGGATCTTGTCGATCTCGCCCAGGAGCGCGTCCATGAGATCGGCCTCCGGGTAGACGCCGACGACCTTGCCCTTGCGAAAGATCGCGCCCTTCCCCACGCCGCCGGCGATCCCAACGTCCGCGTCCTTCGCTTCGCCGGGACCGTTGACCTCGCAGCCCATGACCGCGATCTTCATCGGGACGGGCAGTGCGCGCAGCCGCTCCTCAGCGACCTTCGCGAGCGGGATCAGGTCGATGTCCGCACGGCCGCACGACGGGCACGCCACGAGGGTGAGGCCCTGATCACGCAGCTCGAGGGACTTCAGCATGTCGAAGGCCGCCTTGACTTCCATGACCGGGTCCTCGGAGAGCGACACGCGGATCGTGTCGCCGATGCCCTCATAAAGGAGCACGCTCATGCCGGCGGTCGAGCGGACCGAACCAGCGAGCAACGTCCCCGACTCGGTGACCCCGAGGTGCAGCGGATACGGGATCGCCTTCGCGAGCCTGCGGTAGGCGGCGATCATCTTCGGCACTTCGAACGCCTTCACGCTGACGATGATGTCGGTGAAGTCGAGCTCCTCGAGGATCCGGATCTCGGAGAGCGCGAGGTCGACCATTCGTTGCGCGTCGTCACGGAGATCGCCGGGCTCCTTGTCGGGGATCGAGCCGAAGTTCACGCCGATGCGGATCGGGGTCCCCTGCTCTCTCGCGCGCTTCACGACCTCACGCACGCCATCCTTGTTGTGGATGTTCCCGGGGTTGAGGCGGAGCTTGTGGACCTTGGCGTCGAGGGCCATGAGCGCGAGCTTGTAGTCGAAGTGGATGTCCGCGACGACCGGAAGGATGCTGCGGCGGACGAGCTCTTTGAGCGCCTCGCCGGCCCGGCGGTCCGGGACCGCCACGCGAACGATCTCACAGCCGGCTTCCTGTAGCCGCTCGATCTGCCCGATCGTCGCCTCGATGTCGTGCGTCAGCGTGGTGCACATGGACTGAACGGCGATCGGTGCGCCGTCGCCGACCGGCACGCCACCGACCCAGACCCGCTTGCTCGGTCGTCGAACGCGGGGACCGACGCGGTCCTCCGGTAGGTTCAGATCGACGCTCATCGGGGACTGCATACGTACTAAGGGTAGCCGCCCCAGCGTTATTCGATCGTGCCAAACCGGTCCGCACGGGTACTCCGCGCCTGCCTCGTCGCCCTCTGCATCGTCACTCGGCTGGCGTTCGTGGCGACGCCGGTCCAGGCCGCGTACAGCGGACTCCGGCTCCCCTATCCGCCGGGCCGCGCGTACGTCGTCACCCAGACCCCCGGCGCCTTTCAGAACTGCGCGCTCACCCACGGAAGCCACTGCATCGGCAACGACATCTGGGCCTACGACTTCGGCCTCCATATCGGCGACCAGGTCGTCGCGGCGCACTCCGGCACGGTGATCCGCTACGTCGCCGGCTTTGGCATCGGATCGTGCGATCCGGCGTTCCGGAACGACGCGAACTACATCGTCCTCGATCACGGCGACGGCTACTCGTCCATCTACTGGCACGTCAGCTACGCGTCGGCATCGGTCTCCCCCGGCGAGTACGTGGCGCAGGCTCATCCCATTGCCGACGCCGGTGCGGCGGGCATCGTCTGCGGCAACCCTGGCGATCATCTGCACTTCGCGGTCGAGCCGACACCGGCGAACGGGGTGTCGGTGTTGCAGTCGGTGCAGATCCAGTTCGAGGAGGCCGGCGAGCCCGCGGCCGGCACCGCACCGGTGTCGGCGAACCGGCCGCGCTTCTCCGCGACGTACGTCGGTGGCAGCGAGTGGGTCGTGCTCGGCAATGCCGAGCGGCACCCGACGAGCGGACTCTGGCGCAATACCGGCTGGGACACGTGGTCGCAATCGAGCTCTCGTCTTGGCACCTTCGGTCCCGAGCCGGCGCAGGATCAGCCGAGCGTGCTCACCGGCACGAACCGGGTCGGCCAGAGCCAGACGGTCGTCGCGCCCGGCGAGGTCGCGAGCTACCCGTTCGACCTCGTCGGACCACCCGCGCCCGGCATCTACCGCGTGTACCTGCGTCCGGTGATCGACGGGGTCACCTGGATGGAGGATCGAGGTGTGTTCTGGCTGGTGGACCGCCGGTGAAGCGCCTCACGCCGATCGCCACGTTCGTCGCCCTGGTCATCGCGGTCGCCGCGCTCGGCGCGACCGCGCTCGCCGCGACGCGCGGCCCGGTGGCGCCGGCGACGGCGTACGTCAGCTCGACGCTCGGCTACCAGGTCCAGCTCCCGGGCGCATGGCGCCGATCCAGCGTCCTGTCTGCGCTGGTGAACAACGGCAATCTGAAGCTCGGCCACGAGGTCTTCACGATCCGCACAGTCACCGACGAAGCCGGCGTGCTGAACGACCCGGGTCCGGGTGCCGCCTGGTCGTTCGTCGCGGTCGTCGAGCAGTGGCGCGATCCGGCGGGCTGGAGCGCGATGGCCTGGGCCACCGATCCGCTCCTCGCGGGCTGGGCCCAAGGTCAGGTGGTCGAGAGCGCGGTCATCGACGGGCACGTCGCGGCCAAGGTCATGAACGGCCCGCGCTTCTCGGTGGCGTACTACGTCCAGGATGCGGGCCGGATGTTCGTCGTCGGCTACAAGGTCGATGCGCCGGACTGGAAGCCGTCAGCCGCGACCGAATCGGACCTGCGCGCGATCGTCGCGTCGTTCCACATCACGCCTTAGTCGAAGGCGCGATCCGCTCCAGCACGACGACAGGGATCACACGCTTGGTCTTCTTGAGGTAGTCCCGGAAGCCCGGCATCAGCGCCGCATGGGCCTCGTACAGGCGATCGCGCTCCGGCCCTTTCGCGATCGGGGTGGCCTTGACCTCGAAATGCTCGTCGCCGACCTCGACGGTCGCGCGCTTGTGCTGCACGAGGTTGTGGTACCAGTCCGGTTCGTGTGGGCGCCGCTTTTCGAGGCCACGATGACGTGGCGGTCGCCGTCGCGGTGGTACGCGACCGGCGCGATCCGGGCCCGGCCGCTCTTCGCGCCCTTGGTCGTGAGGAGCAGCAGCCGATCGCCGAAGTGACCGATGCCCTTGCCGTGCTTGGCGTGGAACTCGGCGATGATGTTCCTGTTCCAGTCCCCGGCCATCGCCGGTCAGTCTATGAGTGCCCCTGTCCGGACCTCGGCTCGCGCTCCGCACTCACGCCGGTTCGGCTGCGGCGGCTCAGAGGGCGCGCTCGAACGCCGACCGGTGCTCGTCGAGGTACGCCGCATCTGCGGCCATGCCAGCCGGCACGCCCATCCCCATCAACGTCACGAATCCAGGATCGCCGGCTCGCGCCTGCTCCTTCACGAATCGCGCGACGTGCAGGATCCGGAGCCGCATCGTCGGTACGACCTCCGTGCGATCTTCCAAGCCATAGCCGTCGCAGAACAGCCGCAGGCGGCGAGCGCGCTCAGTGATCGTGAACAGCCGCGCCGAACTGATCAGCGACACCCAGCAGTACGCGGCATTCGAGAGATCCCAGAGCCGCGAGCCGGGTCCGGCGAGGTCCCAGTCGAGCATCACCGCGAGGCTGCCGTTGCGGAAGAGCGCATTCCACGGCGACCAGTCGTTGTGGCAGATCAGCTCGCGTGGCGTCGGCGCCGTCAAGCGCCAGCGGGCGTTCGGTGGCGGCTCGAAGCCGGCGACGACATCGTGATACTGCCGCAGGAGCCGCGCCGCTTCGACGAGGCGGTCTTCGGCCATGATCCGATCCGGCACCGGCTCGAGCGTGCCTGAGTGGACCTCGCCCGGGACGAAACGGAGGATCTCCCGGCCCTGCTCGTCTGTGCCGAGGACGCGCGGCGCATCGAAGCCGACGCGCTCGAGGTGGCGAAGGAGCGCGTGCACGGCCGGGGTCCACGGGCCGGCTCGCCGGCGGACCGTATCGCCGACGCGGACGGCGGCATTCAGGTTCCCGCCGAGCGACGTCTCGTCAGGCATCAGCTTCAGGCTATGTGACCGAAGCGACGCTAAACACCTCCGGCGGCCACGGGACATAGACCAGTAGCGTGATCGAGGACCACGACGCTACGGACTGGGAGCGGCGCTACCGGCAGTCGTACCCCAGCGTCTACCGCGCGCTCGTCGCGACGCTCTTGGACGCCGATCTCGCCTCAGATGCCCTCCAGGACGCGTTCCTCGCCGGCCTGCGTCGCCCGCCAACGCACGACGCGAACATCGCGGGCTGGCTCTTTCGCGTCGCCGTTCGAAAGGCCGGCCGAGCGCGCCGGCGCTGGCGCTGGCTGCCGCTGGAATCTGCGGCGAACGTGACGGCCGAAGGCTCGCAGATCGACGCGCTGCTCGAGCGCCTCAGCATCGGCCAACTGCTCCGCCTGCTGACGCCGCGTCAACGGTCGATCGTCGTCGCGTATTTCTACCTGGATCAGACCCAAGAGCAGATCGCGGAGCTGTTGGGGATCCGTCGCGGCACCGTGGCCGCGACGATCTCGCAGGCGCTCACGCGCATGCGGAAGGGAGAGGGACATGTCCAATGACCTCCACGACCTCTTCAAGAAGGAGCTGGAGCAGATCCCACTGCGGCCGGCCGAGACGTGGGTGCCGCAACGTCGGCGCGGATCCCTTCTCCCGAACCCCGCATGGCGCACGCCGCTCGCGATCATGGCCGCGGTGGTGGTCCTCGTCGCGGCGCTCATCGCTGGGCGCCAGCTTGCGACTTTCCGCAACCAGACCCCCGCGACGCCTGGCGTCGTCGCCGGCAGGGCCATCTACCTCAGCCCCTCGTTCAACGGGTCGGGGTGGATCCAGATCGATCCCATCACGCTGCGCGACGTCACCGGCAAGCCGCTGATGGATATTCCGCCGACGAATGCCAACACCGACGACACGACGATCTCGGGCGACGGCTCGACGATCATCGTTGGTGAGTTCACCGCGGCCGGCGCCCATCGCTCCATCTATGACGGACGCACCGGCCAGCTGCGCGGCTATCTGACCCCCGAGGTCCCGATGGTGATCGACTACTTGAGCGCCGACGGCCGCAGCGCGCTCGGTCGCCTCGGCACGAACGCGAATGCCCTCACCGATCCCAAAGCGATCATCTCGACCGAAGACGGACGGGTCATTCGGCCGGTCCCCGCCGGCACGACGCTGTGGACGTACGGCGTGCTCGTCGCGCCGGACCTGAGCGCGATCTACTACATCGTGACCGCCGTCCCGCTCACCGAGACTGGCCTCGACATGACGGTACAGCAGCCACTCTCACTCGTGGTGCAGTCCACGGCTGATGGCACGCTTTCCCCTGCGGTCGCCCTCCCTGCCATGACCTGGGGCAACCTGCCTGGCGCGTCCCCGCTGAAGCGGGTCGGTACGAGCGTGGCGCTGAGTCCGAACGGGCGTCAGCTCGCACTCCTCTCGTACGACGGAGCCACGCTCGATCTCGTCGATACCGCGTCCCTGGCCGTGACGACGCGAAGCGTGCACCGTAAGACGAGCCTGATGGACGGTCTCGGCATCCTCGTGGCCGAGGGGAAGGAGTTCATCGACGAGCAGTCGATCGACATGCGCTTCACGCCCGATGGAACAGCGCTGGTGGTGGTCAGCACGGACATCCACTACGGAGCCGATAGTCCGACGCGGACGACGCGGGGCATTCGACGGATCGAGATCGCTACCGCGGAGATCACCGCAGACGTTTCCCCCGCCGGAGGCATCTACTCGACGCTGATCTCGCCAGATGGAGCTGGGCTCTACCTCGTCGTTCGAAGCCAGGAGCCGCCGAACGCCACGTATGCGCTCCGGCGCTTGGATGCCCGGACCCTCGAGCTGCAGGCGGAGCGGGCGCTGCCGGAGTACGCCGAGCTGAAGCTCGTCGCGGCGCCTGCCGCACGCGAGGCGCGGCCTTCGCCGACGCCGCCGACAGCGACGCAACCGTCGACCTCCTGCTCGCACGATCGCCTTGTGTACCTGGTCGAGCAGTTCTTCGCGCGCTACAACGCGCATCGGTCTGCGAATCTGCTCACGTTGTTCAACATCCAAGTGCCCGCGGCTGGGGGTGGCTTCGGCGACTACTCCGACAATCCTGGCGTTCCTACGCACATCACAAATGTGGGCAAGCTCCTCACGTACTGGGAGAACCGTTTCGCGGCCGGTGATCACTTCGACAGCCACACCGTGACGTATCCGCCCGAGGGTGCGACCCAGGCGACCGGCAATCCCACTGCGACGTTTACCCGCTCGTTCGTGGGCGGCGCCCAGAACGGGAACATGCAGCTGGACTGCAGCGCCGGTCTGCTTGTCGCGATCCGAATGAGCTCCGACTACGCGGGCTGGCAGTGGCGCGACGCCTTCGGCGTGCAGTTCAGCGTGCCCTCGGCGTGGACCGGTCCGGAAGACATCGATACGCAGAAGACGGGAGGCGCTCCGAAGAACTGGCTCGTCTTCACTGACGCGAGCGGAAGCGCGCAAGTCTCGGCGTGGCTCATCGACGACACGGCCGAGCACTTCGCCGCGACCCGGCTGCAGGGCAATGACCGCCGAACCGTGACGATCACCGACGCGGGCCAGAGTCGAGACGTGATCGAGGTGCACGCTCCAGCGACCTGGTCCGGACCGACGGGTGCCGGCAGCTACGACAATCGTCACCTGGTCGTGCAGGTCACGCCGACGCTCGCGGCCGACGTGTTCGTGAGCGCGCCGCGGATCAACGGGCCCTCGAGCGTGACTGCCGATCAGATCCAGCTGCAGGATCGGATCACCGTCCGGATCAGCGCTGGAACCGACTTGGCCGCCGCACAAACCCACGATGTGGATGGATATGCCTTCACCGCGCAGTTGCTCTTCGACCGCGCCTACGGCATGAAGGCGGCAGATCCCGGGCACGTCAGCGGGCTCGAGGGTGTTGGCCTCACCTGCACGTGGAGCCGGACCGGTAACGACCTTCCGAACGCGCAGTTCCTCTTCGGGCCGGCCACGGCTCCCGTAGAGCTCAGCGGATACACGAACGTCACCAGAGGAACGACCGGCAATCGCACCGGTGGGTTCCCCGTCGCGGCGTCGGCCGACACGGGCGAGACGCATGCCATGTGTCTGGTGCGCGATCCTTCGGGAGACCACGGCGTCGAGGTGGTCGTTCAATTCACCCGCCAAGCGGGCACGACAGTGGTGAGGACCTTGAGCGTGGCGGCGTGGCGACGCTGACCGCGAGGGCTACGCGCTCGCCCCGGTGTATGACCGCAGGCCGCGCCGCCAGAACCACGACGCGAACCCGACCGAGAACGCGGTACCGCCGAGCATCCCGGCGAACGTCTCGAGCGACAGCCGACCGGAGATCGCCTCGGCCGGCACGGTCACGGCGATGCCGATGGGCACGATGGTCGCGAGCGTGAACCGCAGCCAGCCGGGGTACAGGTCGATCGGAAAGCGGCCGGCGTCGGTGAAGGCCCAGAAGATCGCGAGGATGTTGTCGACGCGCACGAACCAGAAAGAGAGGGTCACCAGCGTGAGGAGCAGCGCGTAGACGCACGCGACCCCGCACGCGAGGGTCACCACGAACGTGACCGCAGACCACACCGTGACCGCCGAGCCGAGCATGACCAGACCGACGATCACGACGCTCGTGCCGAAGACGAAGTCGACGACCCGCACGATCCGGAAGTGCCGGGTGCTCACCAGGAACTGCGTGTTAGCCGGCTTCAGGATGGTGAAGTCCAGCGTGCCGAGCCGCACATGCTCCATGAGCTTCTCGAACGACGGCGCGAACACGAGGTTCACGCCACCCTGGACGAGGTAGTACACACCGGTGAGGGCGATCATCTGCGGGAGGCTCCAGCCGTTCAGCGACGTCGTCTGCGTGAACAGCACGAGCACGGCGCCGATGCTCGTCCCGATCACGAGCACCATCTCGAAGATACCGAGGATGAAATTCAGACGGTACGCGAGCTCGGTCTTCACCTCGGCGCCGAGGAAGGTCCGCATGATGCGGCCGTAGCGCATCATGCGCCCACCGCCGAATACGCCCGGACGCCGCGCCGCCACACGACGCGGAACACGACGTAGCAGGCGACGAGCCACGCCGTCTGCCCGGCGAGGATGAACAGGGCCCTCTCCGGCGTGACGCCACCGCGGAGGACCTCGGTCGGCGCGCCCTGCATGTACCAGAACGGAAGGGCGTAGGAGATCGCCTGCAGCCACCCCGGCATGAGCGCGATCGGCGCGATCTGTCCGGCGAACACGAACGACGCGCGGTTCCAGAGGGTGTTCGCGGTGTTCATCCGCGTCGCCCAGAACGCGAGCGAGGCGATGATCCAGTTGAAGACGAACGTCAGACTGGCCGCCAGCAGGACGCTCGGAATGAACACGAGGACGTGCCAGAGCTGCGTCTCGTACCGCGCGTTGAACGAGATCGAGATCAGGACGAGGATCACGCCGAGCACCGGCAGGGTCGTCATCTTGAAGACGACGTTGTCCACGACGGCGTAATGGAGCGGGTGCAGCGGCCGGAGCAGCTTTGCCGAGAGGCGGCCCTGGTTGACCTCCCACTCGAACTCCTGTGAGTTCCAGGCGAGGACGAGCTGGTTCACGAACGTGAGGCACACGTAGTACGAGGCGAAGTCGCCGATCGTGTACCCGCCGACGCTGCCGCCCTGCGCGGTCGCGACAGCGACCCACGCAGCGAGGAAGATGACCGGCCGGATGATCGCGAACAGCATCCAGAGGAGCGACTGGATCCGGTAGGCCGCGAACGTCTGGAAGGAGGCGAGGAACAAGGCGCGGTAGGTGGCGACGAGGCTCATCGTGCGGAGACGGGCTCAGCCGTTGCGCCGAGCTGCTCCCCGGAGAAGACGCGGTCGATGACATCCTCGATCGCCGGGTCTTCAAGCGAGAGGTCGGCGATGGCGTCGCCGAGGTCTGCCACGAGGCGCGCCGTCCGAGCCGGCGCCTCCGCTCGCGGCACTTTCAGCTTCACGCGGCCCGCGTCGTCCCTCGACATGACCTCGCCGTATCGGGACAGGTCGGTCGCTGCGGCGCCCTCCCGCAGTGTCGCGCCGACGACCTTGTACGGCGCCATGCGCTCGGCGAGGTCGGCGAGACCGCCGTCGTACAGGAGCCTGCCGTGGTGGATGACGATGACGCGCTTGCAGAGCGCGACGATGTCGTCCATGTAATGGCTCGTGAGGAGGATCGTCGCGCCGGTCCGCTTGTTGAGCTCAGACACGAACGTCCGGATCCGGGCCTGCATCGACACGTCCAGCCCGAGCGTCGGCTCGTCCAGGAACACGACCTCAGGGCCGTGCAGCAGCCCCGCGGCGAACTCGACCTTCATCCGCTCGCCGAGCGACAGCTGCCGCACGGGCTTGTGGATGAGCGGCTGCAGCTCGAGGAGCTCCACGAGCCCGTCGAGGCGGCCCTTGAAGTCGGCGTCGGAGATCCCGTAGATCTGCTTCAGCACGAGGAACGAGTCGGCTGCCGGGATGTCCCACACGAGCTGGGTCCGGTTCCCCATGAGGAGCGCGATCCGCCGCAGGAACGCGTAGTCGCGCCGCCACGGCGTGTACTCGAGGACCTTGGCGTCGCCGCCGGTCGGATAGAGCAGTCCCGAGAGCATCTTCAACGTCGTGGTCTTCCCCGCCCCGTTCGGGCCGAGGAACCCGACGACCTCGCCACGCGCGATCTCGAAGTCGATGCCCCCGACCGCGGGCACGTCCTTGAACTTGCGGTTGAAGAACCCGCGCACCGTGGCGCCTACACCCGTCTCGCGCTCGTGCACCTTGTAGGTCTTCTCGAGCCCGCGCACGGACACGACGGCGTCGTTCATCGGGCGGCGAATGTACTCCACGGCGACTAGCGCGAGACCGTCAAATGGGCGACGTTGACTCAGCCGCCGATGGCGCGGCGGATGTCGGAGATGCTCACGATGACGAGGAGGCCGAGCAGGAGCACGAAGCCGACGGCGTGGATCACGGCCTCGACCTGCGGCGATAACCGACGACGCAGCAGGGCACCGAGGAGCACAAAGAAGAGCCGCCCGCCATCGAGACCCGGGAACGGGATGATGTTGATCACCCCGAGGTTCACCGACAGCACGCCGACGAGCTTGAGGAACGTGGGGATGCCGAACTGCGCGACCTGACCGGTGACGCGGAAGATCTCGATCGGGCCGCCGACCACGGGCGCGCCGCCTGCGGGCGCCGCACGTTGCGCGATGAGCTGGCCGGGCAGCGCGACGATCTGGCCGACGACGTCACCGGTGAGGCTGACCGCTGATCCGAACGCCTGCACCGGCGGGACCGAGATCGGCGCCTGGACCTCCTCGAGCTGCACGCCCAGTGGCCCTTCCCCTTGGGGAGGCTCGGCGCGTGGTGTCGCCTTGATCGGTGGGAGCGGCTGGCCATCCCGGATCACGTCGATCGAGATCTCCTGCTGCTTCTGCGCGGCTTTGCTCGTGATCGTCACCATGGCGCGGGCGGTGTGGATCGGGGTCCCGTCCACGTCGATGACGACGTCGCCGACCTTCAGGCCCGCCGCCGCGGCAGGCGAATTCGGACGCACGTCGAAGACGCGCACGTCTCCGGTCGGTGCGGTCGTCCCCGTCGCGAAGGCGATCGTGAGGATGAAGAGCGCGAGCACGAAGTTCATGAACACGCCCGCGGCGAGAACGATCGCCTGGGCCCACCACGGCTTCGAGGTGAACGACCGTGGATCGCCGGTGCCCTGCTGCCGGATCGTGAAGTCGTCCTGGCCGAGGATCCGCACGAAGCCGCCGAAGGGGATCCAGTTGAGCGTGTACTCGGTCTCGCCGCGGCGGATCCCGGCGACACGCGGCGGGAAGCCGAACGCGAACTCGAGCACCTTCATGCCCCAGAGCCGCGCGGCGGCGAAGTGGCCGAACTCGTGGACCGCGACGATGAGCGTGAATGTCGCGATGAACAGGACGAGCGTCTGGAGGTTCGTGAAGATCGACAGGATGCCGCTCACGCCCGCGCCTCCGCAGGCTCGAGCTCACGCCGGACGCGTTCGTCGATCCGCACGATCTCCTCGAGCGTAGGAGCCGGGCCGCCGCCCGCGCCCAGCTCGGCGCCGCGGCGGAGCAGGCCCGCGATGTCGGTGAACCGGATCTCACCGGCGAGGAAGCGCGCGACTGCGACCTCGTCCGCCGCGGAGAGGCCGACCATCGCGCCGCGATCCCCGCCGCGAGCGGTCGCGAGGACGTGCGAGAAGCACGGGTACCGCTCGAGCTCGACGTCGCCGAAGTGCAGCTCGCGCTTTCTCGCCCAGTCGAAATGCGGTGCGGACGACGGCCGATGCTCCCAGAGGAGCGCGTACTGGATCGGCAGACGCATGTCCGGCTCCGCGATCTGCGCCACGACGCTGCCGTCGACGAGCTCGACCATGGCGTGCACGACGCTCTCCGGGTGCAGCACCACCTCGATCTTGTCGTATGGCAGACCGTACAGCCAGTGCGTTTCCACGACCTCGTAGCCCTTGTTCGTGAGCGTCGCGGAGTCGATCGTCACCTTTGGACCCATGTGCCAGGTCGGATGGCGCAGCGCTTCATCGGGGGTGATCGAGCTGAACGTTGCCGGCGGCCGCTCCCGGAACGGACCGCCCGACGCGGTGATCGCGACGCGCCGGACCCGTGTGGGATCCACGCCACTCAGGCACTGCCACAGGGCGCAGTGCTCGCTGTCGACGGGCCGCAGCCGGATCCCCGCGCCGCCGCTCGCGGCGCGAACCAGGTGGCCACCGACGACGAGCACTTCCTTGTTCGCGAGCGCGACGTCCTTGCCCGCGGCAAGGGCGGCGAGGGTCGGCCGCAGCCCCGCGATCCCGGGTGTCGCGACGAGCACGAGATCCACGTCGTCGGCGGTCGCGAGGCTCACCAGGTCGTCGTCGCCCACGGCGATCCGCCGCACGCCCAGTTTCGCGGCGAGCGCTTTGAGCGCGCCGCCGCGCGAGCGTGCCGCCAAGCCCGTGACGGTCAGCCGGTCAGGATGCGCGGCGATGACCTCGAGCGCCTGCTGGCCGATCGAGCCCGTCGCACCGAGGATCGCGACGCGGGTGGGTGCCGTCACTGACCCATCATCCCAGAGTCGCCAGCGTCAGCCCGGCGACGAGGGGCGCGACCGCCAGCAGCGAATCGATGCGATCGAGCATCCCGCCGTGCCCCGGAAGGATCGTCCCCGAATCCTTCACTCCCGCGCGCCGCTTCAGCCAGCTCTCGAGCAGGTCGCCAGCGAACGCGGCCGGCCCGATCGTCACCGCAGCGACCGCAGCGGCCGGCCGGCCGAGCCCGAACAGCGCCGCGATACCGAGGACCGCGATCGACGCGGCCGCGAACCCGCCGAACGTCCCTTCCCACGTCTTACCGGGGCTGAGGCGCGGGACGATCCTGCGCCGCCCACCGAGCGATCCGACCACGTACGCGCCGACGTCGGCGGCCCAGGTCGCGCCGATCGCAAGGAGCAACCACGGCGGCAGCCCCGCGGCCGCCGGGTGGGCTGCGCCGCGTTCCCCGATCGCGCGCAGGTAGACGAGGGCGCCCAGCCCGACGATCAGGACCGCGAGCTCGCCCATCGCTGCGCCGCCGGCACGACGCAGCGCCCAGAGCTCGGCCAGGGCGACGCCACCAGCGAGCGCGACCAGCACCGCGAAGACGATCGGTGGCGCGAACGCGGCGGCCAGCACGACCGCTCCGTAGATGACCCCGGTGGCGGTGCGGCGGGCGAGGTCCGTCAGCGCCCGTACCGCCGTTCGCGGCGGGCATACGACGCGAGCGCCTGGTCGAGGTGCTCGACCGCGAAGTCGGGCCAGAGGACGTCGGTCGCCCACATCTCCGCGTAGGCGACCTCCCAGAGCAGGAAGTTCGACACGCGGAGCTCACCGCCCGTGCGGATCAGCAGGTCGGGATCTGGGTGCTCCGGCGCGTAGAGCCGCGCCGCGATGGCCTGCTCGTCGACCTGGTCGGCGGCCACGCCTTCCGCGACGAGCCGCTTCACG
>JALYLX010000032.1 GCA_030773995.1 Chloroflexota bacterium | reverse complement strand
CCACGGTGGAGGCGTTCGGCGACGCCGAGGTCGATCTCGCGCGGCTGCTCGGCGCGCTCAAGGATCGCGGCGTGCGCTTCGCCCTCTGCGAAGGTGGCCCGACGCTGGCCGGCCAGCTGCTGGCGCTCCGGCTCGTCGACGAGCTCTTCCTGACCCACGCGACGCTCATCACCGCGGAGCCTGACGCCCGGCGACTCTTCGAAGGCAGCCTCCGCCCGGCGGGCCCCGTCCACGTGGAACGGGTGACCCTCCACGAGCACGACGGCGAGCGGTACGAGCGCTCGAGGCTGCGTTACGGCTGACCCTTGCCGCGTAGCGGAGAATGCGCGGGAGCGATCACAGGGAGGAATGACATGGCGACAGAGCTCACGATCAAGGTGCCGAACCGCGCCGGCCAGCTTGCGGCGATCTCGACGGCGCTCGGGGACGCCGGGGTGAACATCTCGGCGCTCGCGGGAAGCACGCTCGGTAGCAAGGGCGTCATCCACGTCGTCGTCGCGGACAAGGACGCCGCCCGTGCCCGTCGCGCCCTCAAGGCCGCGAAGCTCCGCGTCGCGGGCGATCGCAAGCTGCTCGAGGTCCGCCTCTCGGACAAGCCCGGCACCCTCGCACGCGTCGCGAAGCGTCTCGGCAAGGGTCGCGTCAGCGTCGATTCGGCCTACATGACCGGGACCGGGAAGCGCTCGAGGACGATCGGGTTCGGCGTGAAGGACGTCCGCAAGGCAAAGAAGGCGCTCGGCCGGTAGCACCCGCCCGGCGCTAGCCTTGACGGAGTGTTCGAGCAGCTCTCCGACCGCCTGACCGCGACGTTCGAGAAGCTCCAGGGTCGCGCGCGCGTTACCGACGCCGACCTGGACGCGGCGTTGCGCGACGTCCGCGTCGCGCTGCTCGAAGCGGACGTGAACTTCAAGATCGTCCGCCAGCTCGTCGCGACCGTGCGCGAGCGCGCGATCGGCGAGAAGGTCGTCGAGTCGGTCTCGGGTGCGCAGATGGTCGTGAAGATCGTCCACGACGCGCTCGTCGAGATGCTCGGCGGCGAGGCCACGCCGCTCGCCAAGGCGGACAAGCCGCCGACGGTGATCGCCCTCGTGGGCCTCCAGGGGTCTGGCAAGACGACCACCGTCGCGAAGCTCGCGAACGTCCTGCGCAAGCAGGGCCGCCACCCTCTGCTCGTCGCGGCCGACGTGCACCGGCCCGCGGCGGTCGATCAGCTGCGATCGCTCGGGAAGTCGCTCGGCGTGCCGGTGCGCACGGTGAGCGCGGACCGGGTGGCGGAAGACGTCGCCACGGCGATCACGGGCGCGGCCGCCGAGGGTTGCGACACGGTCATTGTCGACACCGCCGGCCGGCTGCACGTCGACGAGGTGATGATGCAGGAGGTCGAGGCGATCGTGCGCTCCGCCGCACCGCAGGAGGTGCTTCTCGCTGTCGACGCGATGACCGGCCAGGACGCGGTCGAGGCCGCGACCGCGTTCAAGGCGCGGCTGCCGATCACCGGCCTGGTCCTCACGAAGGTCGACAGCGACGCGCGCGGCGGCGCGGCGCTCTCGATCCGCGCCGCGACGGGCGTGCCGGTCAAGTTCCTCGGCACGAGCGAGCGGCTCGACGGTCTCGAGGTTTTCCATCCCGACCGGCTCGCCACGCGGATCCTCGGGATGGGCGACATCCTCACGCTCGTCGAACGGGCCCAGGAGCACGTCGATGAGAAGGACGCCGAAGCGCAGGCGAAGCGGCTGCTCGAGGCGCGGTTCACCTTCGACGACTTCTACAAGCAGCTGCAGCAGGTCAAGAAGATGGGTCCGATCGGCGATCTCATGAAGATGATCCCGGGCATGGGCGGGCTCGCGAAGCAGCTGCCGGACCCGCAGCAGGCCGAGCGTCAGATGAAGACGATCGAGGCGATCATCTCGTCCATGACCATGGGCGAGCGTCAGGACCCCGCCATCCTGAACGGGTCACGGCGCAAGCGCATCGCGAACGGGTCCGGGGTCACGGTGTCCGAGGTGAATGCGCTCCTCAAGCAGTTTGAGTCGCTAAAGAAGCTGATGAAGCAGATGGCTCCGTCGCTCCAGGGCGGGAAGCTGCCTCGGATCCCTGGAATGCGTATGTGACCTCGAGCCGCGATTTCGCGGCTGTGCGATGCGTGACGATCCCCTTCGCGACCGTGCGGACGATCAGGGCGCGGCCCGAGTCATCCGTGCCGATAGCCTCGGCCTGCTTCCGGAGGCTCCCCAAGAGCCGTTTTACCGACGCGCTCTCGGCCCCGGCACGCAGCGCCGCGGTACGGAGACTCCGCGCGGCCAGCAGGCGTTGCTCGGCCCGGTCGCGCTCGGCGCGCAGCGCGTTGGCCTTCTTCTCCAGGAGGCTCGGGGTGACGAGCTTCTTGAGGGTGAGGTCGACGAGGCGCTCCTCCTGAGCCTCGAGCTCGCGGATCTCACGCGCCACTGATCCGCCCGTCGACGCCGCGACCACGACCGGCGAACACGCCTGGTCCGAAGCGGCCGGCCTCCAGGCCACCACCGCCCGCGCCACGGCCACCGGGCTTCCCAGCTCGGCCACTGGGGCCGAAGCGGCTTCGAAGCGCAGTCGATGGCTTGCGACGATTCGCTTCCGCCGGGCTCTCCCGTAAGATTCGCCCGAACAGGGTCTTCTGACTGGTCGGGTGACTCGCGGTGCCACTGCAGCTAGAGAGACTCATGCCCGCAGCATCAGGCTGTAACCGGGCTTCGTGGAAGGGCACCTTTCGGAGGACGGATGAGCCCAGTTCTGGCAAGCCAAGCGGACGACTTCCCCCGGTGGTACCAGGACGTAATAGAGAAGGCCCAGCTGGCCGAAAATGGGCCCGCGCGCGGAACGATGATCATCCGTCCGTGGGGTTACGCGATTTGGGAGCGAATTCAGGCCGAACTCGACTCAAGGATAAAGGCTTCGGGTCACGTCAATGCGTATTTTCCTTTGTTCATCCCGCAATCCTTCTTTCTGCGCGAAGCTGATCACGTAGAAGGATTCAACCCAGAGCTCGCGCTGGTAACGCACGCAGGAGGCGAGAGGCTCGCCGAGCCCCTGGTGGTGCGGCCGACCTCCGAAACAATCATTGGCGAGGCAATGTCGCGATGGATCAAGAGTCATCGGGACCTGCCGATGTTGCTGAATCAATGGGGTAACGCAGTACGGTGGGAGTTGCGTCCGCGGCTATTTCTTCGGACGACGGAATTCCTGTGGCAGGAAGGGCACACGGCGCACAGCTCATTTGACGACGCCCAACGACACACGTTACGCGTCTTGACCGACGTGTATGGGGACTTCGTTCATCGCGCACTGTCGATTCCGACACTGCTGGGACGAAAAACCGACCGGGAGAAGTTCGCTGGCGCTCAATATACGTACACCGTTGAGGGTCTAATGCGCGACGGCAAGGCCCTTCAAATGGGTACCAGCCACAACATGGGCGAGAATTTTGCTCACGCGTTCAATATCCGCTACGCGGGCATCGATGGTCAACTACACGACTGCAGCACGACGTCGTTTGGCTTATCCACCCGTATTGTCGGCGCGCTCATCATGACTCACGGCGACGATCGAGGTTTGCGACTTCCGCCCGTAATCGCTCCGATACAAGTCGTGTTGATCCCCCTTAATCGCGAAGTCCTTGCGACGGCACAGGCGATGTGCTCTGACCTCATACAGGGTGGCGTCAGAGCGGATGTGGATTCGCGTTTGGACATCTCCTTCGGTCGGAGAGTCATCGATTGGGAGCTTAAGGGGGTGCCCTGCCGGATCGAACTTGGGCCACGGGAGCTTGCAGACCGGACCGTCACGATCATCCGGCGCGACCAAACCGGCAAACAGACAATTGGTGCCGACGGCCTAATGCGAACGGTGCTCGACCAATTGACGGAGATACAGAAGTCGCTGCTTGCTCAAGCTGAAGAACGTCAAAGTTCTATGACAACCGTAGCTGAGTCTTCCGATGAGATTGACGGTCTTGGTTTCCATCAGATTCCGTGGGCTGCGGTCGGCACCGTTGAAGAGCAGCGGCTGGCTGAGCGCGGCCTTAGTGTGCGCTGTCTGGTGCGCGACGATGGCGGCGTGCCTGACATCGACTTCCCCGAATATCGGTTGATCGCTTACGTTGCCAAGGCTTACTAGGACCCACGCCACTTTCGCGTCAGCCGTCGTGGCTCCGAAGCCAGACGAACTCAAATGGTTGGCAGCGATCACTGCAGAAGTCCACCGGCTGAAGCTGCGTAGCCGGCTACCCGGCGGACTTAGTGCGGGCTGCTGTGTTGCTAATCGCGATCCGTCTGCTGCAAGCACGCCGGCGTTATTGCGCCGGCGGCTCTGTGTTCGGTCCGATAGCTAGCCAGGCCGTGCAGCGGTGGCACCTCCTGGCTGCGAGATCGGGTGATCGCGCTTGATAGTTCGTCTGTAGCCACTCGAACTACTCGCTCAAGCAGTTCAAGGAGATGCAGACCCTCATGAAGCAGTTCGGGGCAATGGCCAAGCGCGGCACGCTGCCCCGGTTACCTGGAATGCCGACGTAACTCTCTGGCGCTGGGACGGACCCGGTCCTAGGCTCCGCGCATGCCCGAAGAGCGGAAGCTCGTCACCGTCCTCTTCGCCGACATCGTCGGGTCGACCGAGATGGGCCTCAGCCACGATCCCGAGGTCGTACGCGCGTCGCTCGGTCAGGCGTTCGAGTCCGCGAGCGAGATCCTGCGCGCGCACGGCGGCACGGTCGAGAAGTTCATCGGCGACGCGGTCATGGCCGTCTTCGGCGTCCCCGCCGCGCACGACGACGATCCGGACCGTGCGGTGCGCGCTGCCTTCGCGCTGCGCGACCGGCTCACGAGCGCCGACGACGTCGAGGGGCCCGCGCTTCGCGTTCGGATCGGCGTGAACACGGGTGAGGCCGTGGCGGGCACCGGCGACACGGCGCAATTCCTGGTGACCGGTCCCGCCGTGAACGCGGCGGCGCGACTCCAGCAGGCTGCGGCGCCTGGCGAGATCGTCGTCGGCGATCTCACGAAGCGGCTGACGGCCGGCGGTATCACGTACGGCGCCGCGCGCGAGGTCGACGCGAAAGGGATCGGACGCATGCCCGCGTGGCGCGCCGACAGCGTCGTCGGCGCTGTGCCGGAGCAGCACCGGGGGTTGCCTGGGCTGCGCGCCCCGCTCATCGGCCGTGACCACGAGTCGCGCACGCTGCTTCAGGCGTACGACGGCGTGGCGAGGAGCGGCCGGCCGCACCTCGTGACGGTCTATGGCCCGGCAGGCTCGGGGAAGTCCCGGCTCACGACGGAGTTCTTCGCGTCGATCGGCGGCGATCGCGTTCGCGCCGGCCGCTGCCTCCCGTACGGAGAGGGCATCACCTACTACGCGGTCCAGCTCATCATCCGCGCCGACGCAGCGATCGGCATCGCGGATGCGCGCGACCTCGCGATCGCGAAGATCCAGCGCGCCGCCCGCGAGGCCTTCGGCGACGACGTCGAAGATGCCGACGCAGCGGCGAGGCGAGTGAGCGTGCTCGCAGGGATCGAGCGGGCCGAGGAGGCCCTGCCCGAGGTCCAGCCGGAGCAGTTGCGCGACGAGCTCGCGTTCGGCCTTCGCCGGTACTTCGAGCGCCGCGCGGGCTCGTCGCCGCTGGTCCTTGTCTTCGAGGACGTGCACTGGGCCGAGCCCGGGCTGCTCGATCTCATCGAGGATCTCGCCGAATGGTCGCGCGCGCCGCTCCTCTTGTTGTGTCTCGCCCGGCCCGACTTCCGCGAGCTCCGGCCGACGTGGGGCAGCGCGGCCGCGAACGCGACCGCGGTCACCCTCTCGCCGCTGAGCTCGGAGGACACGCGCCGGCTCATCGCGGCGCTGCTCGTGATCGACGACCTGCCGGAGCAGGTGCGCAGCGACGTCGTCACGCGCGCCGAGGGCAACCCGCTCTACGTCGAGGAGTTCCTGCGAATGCTGATGGAGAGCGGGCGCATCGAGAAGCGCGAGGGGAGCTGGATCGCGAACGCCTCCATCACCACCGTCGAGGTACCGCCGACGCTGCAGGGCCTCATCGCCGCCCGTCTCGATCGCGTCGCGCCCGAGGTGAAAGCCCTGCTCCAGCGAGCGTCCCTCGCCGGGCGTCTCTTTTCGACCGACGCTCTGGCCGCACTGGGCGACGGTGCCGCCCCCGACGCCAGCCTGCTGCGGGACGGGATCCGCCGAGACCTCCTCGTCGAGGCCGACGAGCGCGCGCTCGGCTCCGGCCGCGTCTTCCGCTTCAAGCACGTCCTCATCCGCGACGTCGCGTACTCGACCGTGCCGAAGGCCGAGCGGTCGCGGCTGCACGACCGGTACGGTCGCTGGCTCGAGACGAGCCTCGGCGACCGCCGCCACGAGATCGCTGACATCGTCGCGTTCCACGCCGAACAGGCGTTCCTCCTGGCGCGCGAGCTACACGCCCCGGGAGCCGCGGATCTGGGCCGTCGCGCGCTCGATCTGCTGCTCGAGGCCGCGCGGAACGCGTACGAACGGTTCGACGCGCACGCCGCGCTCAATCTGTACGAGCGAGCCCGCGCGGTTGCCGAGGTGATCGGCGCGATGGCGGCCGAGAACGCCGAGGTCGCCGGACGGATCATGGTCATGCGTGACGACCTCGCGACGGCACGTCCGACGATCGCGGAGGTGGACGGGGCGATCGACCTCGCGAGGGCCGCCGCACCGAACAGGGTCCTTCCGGCGCTGCTGGTCCTCCGCGCTCGGCGACTGGTCGACGAGCTGGGCCCGGCGGGGGTCCGGCCGATCCTCCTGGAGGCCCTCGCGGCGGCGCGGGCGGACGGCGACGCCGATCTCATCACTGACGTCTTGTTCGAAAATGCGTTCAACTGGTACTACGCGAACGAGATCGACGAGATGCGCGCTGACCTGCGGGAGGCGCACGAGCACGTGAAGCGGACGGGCTCGAAGCGAGCGTGGAAGGTCCTGTACTGGCTCCGCAAGGCCGCCGTCTACCAGGGTGATCTCACCGCGGCCGCGAGCTTCGTCGAGGAGGCGATCGCCGCGCTCCCGTACAAGTCGAAGTTCTTCCGCGCGATCGAGCACTACGCCCGAGCGGCCCACGCCGACGAACTAGGCGACTACGCCATGAGCCTCGCCGAGGCGCGCATGGCGAACGCGCTGTTCCGCGAGCTGGGGCAGCCGTCCGACGTCGCCGCCACAGCGTGGGGGATGGGCGAGGCGATGATCGAGCTCGGCGACGACGCTGGAGCCCGTGAGGTGCTGGCCGAGGCCGTGGACCTGTTCACCCGGCGAGGCCAGCGCGGCCAGATACCCGAGGTGGAGGCCCGGCTCGCCCGGGCGCTCGTCCACCTGGGCGACGTCGCGGCCGCGCGAGCGCACGCCGACACCGCGAAGGCGATCGCGATGCCAAGCGACGTGGAGTCCCGGTTCATCGCCACCGTTGCGCTCGCGGAAGTGCGGGAGGCCGAGGGCGACGTTGCCGCGGCCGACGCGCTGTTCCGGGAGGCGATCGCGATCATGGAGCCGAGCGGTCTCGGCGACGGTCTGGCCGAGACCCGCGAGCATTACGCCCGGTTCCTCTTGCGGCATGGCCGCGCGGACGAAGCGCGGGCGCACCTCGAGAAGGTCCGGGCGTTCCGGAGCGACCCGCTCGCCGGGCGTCATCGCGAGCGGATCGACGCGCTGCTCGCCAGCGCCCGGCCACGGACGATGCCTATCTGAGGCGCGGTCCGGTATGCTTCTGTTCTCCCGGCGCACAACTTTCATGGAGGAACGTCTGACTTTGGCTGTGCACATCCGCCTGCGGCGCACCGGCAAGACGAAGGCCCCGACGTACCGCGTCGTGGTCGCGGATTCGCGGTCGCCGCGCGACGGCAAGTTCATCGAGATCCTCGGTCACTACAACCCGCGCACGGAAGAGGGTGCGCTCGTGCTCGACACCGACCGCGTTCGCCACTGGATCAAGAACGGAGCGAAGCCGACGTCGACCGCCCGTGCGCTGCTCGTCCGCGGCGGGATTCCGGACGCCGAAGTCCCGCCCGTCGCGCGGTGAGCAAGGAAGCCGATCTCCTCGAGCACGTCGCGAAGTCCCTCGTGGACGATCCGGCTGGCGTCGTCGTGAAGGAAGAGCAGGACGGCGATTTCCTGAAGCTGCATCTGCAGGTCGCGGAAGCCGACGTCGGGAAGGTCATCGGCAGAGGCGGGCGCATCGCGAAGGCGATCCGCGCCCTCCTGAAGGTGATGGCGACTCGTGACGGGACCAAGGTCAACCTCGAGATCGACTAGCGAGCCGGCCGGCCTGGTCGTCGGCGTCATCAAGACGCCCCACGGTGTCCGTGGCGAGGTCCGCGTCGATCCCCGCAGCGACGTCCCCGACCGGTTCCGCGCGGGCGCCGTCCTTGACTGCGACGGCATCGGACCGCTGACGATCCGATCGATCCGGGGGACGCCACAGGCGCCGATCGTGGGGTTCGAGCACTACGCGTCGCGGCCGGATGCCGAGCCGTTGCGCGGCCGCCTTCTCCGCGTCGCACTCGACGAGGCGCGGCGAGCGACGGAGGGACGTTACCTCTGGGCCGACCTCGTCGGTCTGCGGGCGGAGACGCCGGCTGGCGAGCCGATCGGGAACGTGACCGACATCCTTCGCGCGGGAGAGACAGACGTGCTCGTGGTCACCCGGGAGCAGGGTGGCGATCTGCTCGTGCCGGCGATCGCCTCGGTGGTGCGCGAGGTCGACATTGCCGGCGGACGTGTCGTCGTTGCGCCGCAGGAGGAGCTGTGATGCGGATCGACGTGCTCACGCTCTTCCCCAAGATGTTCGAGAGCCCGTTCGCGGAGAGCATCGTCGCCCGCGCGCGTGCCGCCGGGCAGCTCGAGCTCGCGTTCCACGATCTCCGGACCTGGGCCGCCGACCGTCATCGCACCGTCGACGACGTCCCCTATGGCGGCGGTGCGGGGATGGTCTTCACGCCCGAGCCCCTGGCACCCGCGATCCGGGAGGTGAAGGGCCGCGACGGCCACGTGGTGCTCCTCTCGGCGCAGGGACGCCCGTTCGACGAGGCCACGGCGCAGCGGCTCGCTGCGCTCGAGCACCTGGTGCTGATCGCCGGCCACTACGAGGGTGTCGACGAGCGGGTCATCGAGAGCGACGTGGACGAGGAGCTGTCGATCGGTGACTACGTCCTCACCGGGGGCGAGCTGCCCGCAATGGTCGTCATCGATGCCGTCGCACGGCTCCTCCCCGGGGTCATCGACGCGGCGTCCCTGCACGAGGAGTCGCACACGAGCGGGCTCCTCGAGGGGCCGCAGTACACGCGCCCGCCGGAGTTCGAGGGTCGTAAGGTGCCGGCCGTACTCGTGTCCGGCGATCACGCATCCATAGCGAAATGGCGCCGGGCGGAGGCGATCCGTCGCACCGCGGAGCGGCGCC
The DNA here is from genome assembly GCA_030773995.1 of Chloroflexota bacterium. Lineage (GTDB taxonomy): Bacteria > Chloroflexota > Limnocylindria > P2-11E > P2-11E > UBA4735. The sequence continues at coordinate 59,535 of JALYLX010000032.1, read as the reverse complement.
CGGATCTCCTCGAGCACGCCGACCTCACCCCGGCCGAACGAGCGCGACTGCCGCGGCCCGCGCCGAAAGCGCCGGTGCTCGATGCGGATCTCATCGCGGCGTATCGCTCGGGTGTCGGCTCGTACCGCATCGCCGCGCGCTTCGGCATCTCACCGGCGACCGTGCGCGCGCGCCTGCGCGCCGCGGGGGTGCGGCTGCGCGAGGCGCGAAGTGCGCAGCGTGGCCCGACCGCGGCCGAGGTCGTGCGGATGCGGGCGACTGGCCTCACCGTGCGCGAGCTCGCGCGCCACTACGGCGTGTCGCACGTGACGATCCTCGATCGACTGAAAAAGGCCGGAAAGTGAGCTATCATTCGCTGACCCCGTGAGCACGATTGTTATGCCGATGAACGACGTCTTGAAGACGCTTGCCTCCGAACAGCTCAAGGCCGACCTCCCAGAGGTCCGGCCCGGAGACACCGTGCGTCTTTCCGTGCGCGTCGTCGAGGGCAACCGCGAGCGGCTCCAGAACTACGAGGGCACCGTGCTCCGCGTCCGCGGCGGTGGCCTCGACGAACAGATCACGGTCCGACGGATCGCAAGCGGCATCGGCGTCGAGCGCACGTTCCTCGTCCACTCCCCGCGGCTCGAGAAGATCGAGGTGGTCCGCCACGGGCACGCCCGCCGCGCGGCGCTGTACTTCCTTCGTGACCGCGTCGGCAAGGCCGCCACGCTTCGCGAAAAGCGGCGTTGATCCCGCGCTAGACCGAGCCCTGCCCGCGTCTCCTAGCCTTCCTTGATGACCCTCCAGGTCGAGTCCGCGCGCGAGCGCTCGGATTACGCCGATCGGATCCGCCGTCAGAACGAGCGTCTCGCGTTCGGGGCCGCCGCGTTCCTTGCGGTGACGGCGGCCCTGCCCGTGACCCACGTCGACGACCGGGCCGGCGTCCTGTCCAGCGCCCTTGCCGTGTTCGTGCTGTGCGTCGTGTGGTTCCGGATCGTCCCTGCCCGGGCGTTCGGCGAGGCACGGGTGATGGTCTTCGGCATCCTCGCCCAGCCCTGCGTCATCGTGCTCCTCGCCCTCACCGGTGGGCTCCCGTCCGAATACTTCCCGTTCGCGGTGCTGCTCGTGACAACGACCGTCTTCTCCCCGAACGTGCGGCACACGATCATCGTGGCGGCCGCCACGGTGCTGAGCCTCGTGGTGGTCGCGATCCTCGCCCCATCCGCGGACGCCGCCACGTTCATCGCCGATCTCGGCACGCGGATCCTCGAGACCATCGGATTCGCGCTGCTCGCGGCGATGATCGGGCGCACCCTTCGCGCGTCGCGCACCGCGATCACGGCGCGGGCCGACGAGCTGAACGACCTCCGCGGGCAGGCCGAGGCCCGGTCCCTCACCGACACCCTGACCGGGCTGTACAACCGCCGGTACGCCGACGACACCGTCGTGCGCCTCATCGCCGAGGCCCATCGCGGCCGGCTCTTCAGCGTCGCTGCATTCGACCTCGACGGATTCAAACGGCTCAACGACAGGCTCGGTCATGCCGCCGGCGACCACGTGCTGGTCGACTTCGCCCGACTGTTGCGTGCGGAGCTGCGCGGCGCCGACGTCCCGGTACGGATGGGCGGCGACGAGTTCCTCGTCCTGCTGCCAGGGACAGGGCTCGAGCAGGCGATCCTGGTCGCCGAGCGCCTGCGCGCCGCGGTGCGGGAGGCGAGATGGGGTGCTCCCGACACGGTGGTCACGGTGAGCAGCGGCGTCGCGCAGTGGACCGAAGGCCAATCGCCCGAAGACCTGCTCCAGACCGCCGACCGGTCTCTGTACGTGGCGAAGCGGGCGCAGGAGGCCGCGATACCCGGGCCGCGATAATCGAGCGCGTGCCGAGCCTCCGCTTCGAGAAGATCCTCTGGGACCAGGGCCTCACCCGCGTCGTCGGCGTCGACGAGGTCGGCATGGCGACGCTCGCGGGCCCGGTCGTCGCCGCGGCCTGTTTGGTCACGCCGGACGTCCGCCTCATCCGCGCCGTCCGCGACTCGAAGCTCCTGACGCGCCTGCAGCGCGAGGAGCTCGTGCCGGAGATCCGCGCGCGCGTCGCGCGCATCGGCATCGGTGCTGCCTCGGTGGCGGAGATCCATCGGCTCAACATCTATCACGCGAGCCACGTCGCCATGCTGCGTGCGCTCCGCCAGATCGGCGAGTACGACCACGTCCTGGTCGACGGCCGGCGGATCCTCGACCCCGCGTTCGCGCCGGGCAAGCACACCGAGATCGTGAAGGGCGACACGAAGAGCTTCGCCATCGCGGCCGCGTCGATCATCGCCAAGGTGACGCGCGATCGGCTCATGGAGAAGCTCGCGAGCCGGTACCCGGGCTATGGCTGGGAGCACAACTGCGGCTACCCGACCATCGACCACCGGAAGGCGCTCCGCGAGCTCGGCGTCACGCCGTTCCACCGCCAGGATTTCGGGACGGTGAAGATCATGCTGCTGGGCGAGCAGCTGGAGCTCGACGTCGTATCGGCCTGAACTGCAGCCGAGTTGACGATGACCCCGGCTCAGCCCACCCGTAGAGTCCATCGCTCATGAGCACGATCGAGCATCCGGCCGCCACGCTCCGCCCGTTCACGAACGCCGACTACGAGCCGGTCGTGGCCGTGTTGAATGCCGCGTACCCGGACTACGGCTGGACGGTGGACGAGCTGCAGCACTGGGACGACGGCTGGGAACACGACCGGTTCTTCAAGCAACGGGTCGTGGCCGAAGAGGCCGGGATGATCGTCGGCTACGGCGAGGCCTTCCACCAACGCTGGGCGTTCGTCCCCGAGAACTACTCGCTCGAGCTCGTCGTCGCGCCTGCGGCCCGCCGCCGCCGCATCGGTACCGCGCTCTACGCCGCCGCCATCGCGGTCCTGCGAACCCGCGGCGCGCGCTGGATCCGGAACGGGGTCAAGGAGACCGAGGCCGGCGGCGTGGCGTTCGCTCGGGCGATCGGCGCCGTCGAGCTCGACCCGCACTGGGAGTCGCGCCTGGACCTGGCATCCTTCGACCCGGCGCCCTTCGCCGGCGCGCCGGCGCGGGTTGCCGCGGCCGGCGTGCTGATCACGACCCTCGCGGCCGAGATGGCCCACGATCCGAACGCCCTCCGGAAGGCGTACGAGGTGCATGAGTCCGCGCGCCTTGACGTGCCGAGTCCTGATCCGATCACACGCGGTACCTACGAGCGATTCGAGGAGGAGACCCTGCGCTCGCCGGCCGCGCTGCCGGAGGCGCACTTCATCGCCATTCGCGATGGCCGGTATATCGGCGAAAGCGCGCTGGGGAAGGAAGGCACCGACCCGGGCGTCATCTACCAGCACCTCACCGGCGTGGTCCGCGACGAGCGCGGCAAGGGCATCGCGATGGCGTTGAAGCTGCGCACGATCGAGTACGCGACCGACGCGGGCTTCCGCGAGATCCGCACGTGGAACTCGTCGATCAACCGGCCGATGCTCGCGATCAATGAAGCCCTCGGATTCGCGAGGCAGCCGGCGTGGATCACGTTCGCCAAGGACCTGTCGGTCGAGTAGGCGGGTCGCTCCCAACTGCTCGCCGCGCCCCGGCGCCCGCGAAAGGCCTGGCCGACATTGCTTTCGTGCCCGATGCACGCCGGCTCTTCGGAGACCTGGGTGAAGCCGCGGTCGCGCGCGCGCTCCAGCGCCAGGGCGTCCGCATCGTCGCGCGCAATGCGCGCACTCGCTACGGCGAGCTCGACCTCATCGGGGAGGACGTGCGTGGCTACGTGTTCGTCGAAGTCAAGACGCGGCGTCGTGGATCCTTCGTGCGCGCGGCCGAGGCCGTCGACGCGCGCAAGCTTGCACGGCTTCGGCGACTCGCACTGGCATGGTCGAGCGAGCACCGCGTCCGAGGGCGCATCCGGTTGGTGGTCGCGGCGGTGACCGTGGATCGCTCGGGGACCTCGGTCGACCTCATCGAGGTCGGGGACTAGCTAGAGGGCTCCGCCGCTCGCGAAGATCTGCGCGCCCGCGACGATCATCGCGGTGACGGTCGCCGCGATCGCGACGATCGCCACCCCGAGCCTGCGCAGCGCGAACGCCTGGTCGGTCGTGAGCCGGCGTCGCGCCGGTGCGGCGATCGCGAGCCCCGCGATCGACCGCGGAGCGAGCAGCGCCGCGGCATATGAGCGCTCGATGCCCGCGGCGTCAAGCGAGCCGTCGGACTCGAGCCGCTCGATGAATCGGTCGTACTCGCCGCGCGCGCTGCGGCGGTCACCCGCGACGGCGTATGCGGCGGCGAGTCTTCGGTGCGCGGTGAGGTCGTCCGGCGCGATCCCGACCGCCGACAGGAGCGCCGCGATCGCGGCGACGCGATTGCCGGCGCGACTCAACGTCGCGGCGCCGCTCAGCAGCGCGGCAAGCTCGTCGCCGGTGGTGGTTAGCTCGATCAAACCCCGGTCGCTCCCCTGCGGCCGCTGATCCGGTGCACCCGGATTCGGTCGCCGAGGGCGAACGCTACGCGCCGCCGGGCAAGCCGGTCAATGGCCAGTACGGAAGTCATGGTCAGGGGTCCCATCGCCCGCCCACACGACCGACCCGAGGCTCCCGCCTGTGGGGGCGGTTGCGCGGACATTCGGCTGCGCCCTGTGGGGCCTCGAGACGGCGCTCGTCACGGTCGAGGTCGACGTCGCGAACGGGCTGCCGCATTTCGCCATCGTCGGGCTGCCCGACACGGCGGTCCAGGAGGCGCGCGAGCGGGTGCGCGCCGCGATCCGGAACTCCGGCTTCGAGTTCCCGCTCCGTCGCGTCACCGTGAACCTCGCGCCGGCCGAGCGGCGCAAGGAGGGCACCGGTTTCGATCTCCCGATCGCGCTCGCGATCCTCCGAGCGACCGGTCAGCTCAGCGTGGACCCAGACGGCATGTGCCTTGGCGAGCTCGCGCTCGACGGCGCCCTGCGCCCGGTGCGCGGCGCGATGCCGCGCGTGCGGCGCGCCCTCGCGTCGGGCCTCGTGCGGGCCTACGTCCCGGTGGAGAACGCGGGTGAGGCGGCCGCGCTCGGCGCAGAAGCCGTCCCGTTCGCGACGCTGCGCGAGGCGGTCTCGCACTTCGAGGGCCTGACCCGCATCGCCGCGGTCGGCGTCCCACCCGCCGCGGTCCCGCCGCGATGGGCCGCGGACCTCGCAGACATCGTCGGGCAGCAGACCCCGAAGCGCGCGTTGGAGATCGCGGCTGCCGGGGCGCACAACCTCCTGCTCGTGGGTCCGCCCGGAACGGGGAAGACGCTGCTCGCCCGGGCCCTGCCCTCGATCCTCCCGCCGCTCGATCCGGACGAGGCCATCGAAGCGAGCGCAGTGCACAGCGTGGCCGGGCTCATCGATCCGCAGCGACCGTTGCTCGTCGCGCGGCCGTTCCGTGCGCCGCACCACACCGCATCGCATCTCGCGCTCGTCGGCGGCGGTACGCCGCCGCGACCCGGCGAGGTCTCGCTCGCGCACGCGGGCGCGCTGTTCCTCGACGAGTTCGCCGAGTACCAGCGCCAGGTCCTGGACACGCTCCGCGAGCCGCTCGAGGAAGGCGCGATCACGATCTCCCGCGCGGGAGGCGCTGCGACCTATCCCGCGCGGTTCGTGCTCGTCGCCGCGATGAACCCGTGCCCGTGCGGCCACGCCGGCGATGCCGGCCAGGAGTGCATGTGCCTCCCCGACGCCGTCGAGCGGTACCGCGGCCGGATCTCCGGACCGGTCATGGACCGTATCGATCTGCGGGTCCACGTGCCGCGCGTCCCGTATGAGCAGCTCCGCGACGACGAGACGCGCGAACCGTCCGCCACGGTGCGCGACCGCGTCTGCGCCGCACGGGAGCGAATGCGGGCGCGGGGTCGCCGTTCCAACGCCGAGCTCTCGATCGCGGACACCAAGCGTCATTGCCGGCTCGATACCGGAGCCGAGGCGCTGATGGCCGAGGCGATGCGGACGCGAAAGCTCTCCGCGCGCGGCTATCACCGCGTGCTGCGTGTCGCCCGCACCGCCGCGGACCTCGACGGCTGCGAGCGCGTCGGCGCCGACCATCTCGCGACCGCGCTGCTGTTGCGCGCCACGCTATGAAGGCCCTGCACCCCGGCGATCCCAACTATCCGCAGGCGCTGCACGCGCTCCCGGCGGCGCCCGATCCGTTGTGGATCGATGGCGACGAAAGCGTCCTCGCCCGGACCTGCGTGGCCATCGTCGGGACGCGCCGGATGAGCCCCTACGGCGAGCGAGTCGCTCGCGAGCTCGCGGCGGGCCTGGCTGCGGCCGGAGCGGTCATCGTGTCCGGACTCGCACAGGGCATCGACTGCGCCGCCCACGCGAGCGCCGTGGCGGCGGGCGGTCCCAGCGTGGCGGTCCTCGGGGAGGGGATCAGCTCCTTTCTAACCAACGCGCCCCTCCGACGCCGCCGGCTCGCGAGCGCGCTTCGGGAGCATGGCGCCCTGGTGTCGCCCTACCCGCCCATCGTGCCGGCCCAGGGCTGGATGTTCGCGAAACGGAACAGCGTCATCGCCGCCCTTTCGGCGGCCGTGGTGGTGGCCGAGGCACCGCATGGCTCGGGCGCGCTGATCACGGCTGCCGATGCGATGCGGCTCGGGCGGCCCGTCTACGCGGTCCCGGGTCCACTCGGTGCGCGGTCCTCGGAGGGCACGAACGCGCTCATCGCCTCCGGCGCCGCCCGGGCCTGCCTCGGAGCCGACGACGTCGCGCGCGCCGTGGGGCTCGAAGCCGCGGCGCCCGCGCCGGAGGTCGATCCGGTGCTCGAGGCGCTGGCCGCAGGACCGCTGGATCTGGATGCGCTCGCGCGACGGCTCGGTGTCGATCCGGGCGTGCTGCGCGCGCGGCTCGTCTCGCTCGTGCTCGCCGGGGCCGTCGCCGATCACGGGGACGGCCGATTCGTCCGCGGGTCGCGCTAGCTCATTTGCGCGGCGGCACGCGCCGCTTTGGCTCGATACAGCTCGGCGTCGGCTTGCCGCAACGCGTCGTCGGCATCGGTCCCCCGACGCCACACGGCGATGCCGCTGCTGACGCCGCGGCCACCATGATCCGGCAGTGCCGCGATCCGCTGCCGGATGCGATACGCGACCTTGACCGCCTCCGTCCGATCCGCATCGGGCAACAGCACGACGAACTCGTCACCGCCGGTCCGGACCGCGATGTCCTCGGTGCGGAGGACGGACCGCAACGCGTCGGCGATGCCGCGGAGCAGCGCGTCGCCGGCTTGATGGCCGCGTGAGTCGTTGAGGCCCTTCAGGCCGTCCACATCGAGCGAGACGATCGCGAATGGCCGGTCCCGGCGGGACGCCCGCGCGATCATCCGCCGGAGCTCGTCACGCATGTAGTGGCGGTTGTACAGACCGGTGAGCTCGTCCGTGATCGCCATCTGGAACGCGTCGTCGCGCTCGCTTGCGAGGGCCTGGGTGCGCTCCGCGTGGGCGCGCCGCGTCTCGCCGGTCGCCTGCGCTGCCGCCGCGGCGAAGAACGTGATCGTGCCCAGCTGGAAGAGCCGGGTCACCGTGAGGTCGCGCACGAGATCCGTGAGGGGTGCCGACAGCGCGAGTCCGACGATGCCGACCGCCGCGAGGACGCCCAGTGCCGCCGTGTGGCGCCAGCTGCCCGACAGGATCATGACGAGGACCGGCAGCAGGTAATAGGGGAAGTAGAGGGACGGCACCCCGCCAGTCAGCCCGAGCATGTTGACCATCACGCCCAGGGCGATGGCGGCCCCGACGAACATTCGCCCGCCGCCGAACGCGCGTCGCGGCACGACCGTGAACGCGACCGTGCCCGCGATGAAGATGAGCCCGGCGATCAGGAGCAGGCCCGCCCGCTCGCCCGAACGGGTCGTGGGCAGCATCGCGCTCGCCGCGAGCACGGCCGCCGATCCGAAAACGATGGCGAGGCTCACCGCACGCACGCGCTTCCGATACGCCGCTTGGGCTGCTTGCGCTTCGGCCCGTGCGGTCCGCGTGTCCCCCAACGCGTGAGAAAGCATGCGCCTCGGCGCGACCGCCTGGGGTCAATGTTCGGTAACGGGCCGGCTTACTGCGGTGCGATGCGGATGATGCGGTCGCCCGACCCGTTGCTCGTGGTCGCGTACAACGCCCCGTCCGGTCCCTGGACGACGGAACGGAGCCGGCCGTACTTCTGGTCGTACAGGACCTCCTTCGGGACGATCGTCGTCCCGTTCACCGCGAAGCGACGAAGGTCCTGCTCCTTCAGCGTCGCGACGAACAATGAGCCGGCCCACGCGCCCCACTGATCGCCAGTGACGAACGTGGCGCCGCTCGTCGCGTAGGTCACCGGGCCAGAGGTCCAGATCGGGTCGGTGAACCCCTTGGCCATCCCGCCGAACCCCTCTTGGTCAGGCCAGCCGTAGTTCTTGCCCGGGGCAAGGACGTTGATCTCGTCGTTGGTGGTGGCGCCGTGCTCGACCTCGAAGATGACGCCGGTGCCCGGCTGTGTCGCGAGCCCCTGCGGATTGCGGTGACCCATCGAGTACGCGTAGGTCGGTCCAGCCGCGCCCGGCAGGATCGGATTGTCCGACGGCACGGTGCCATCGCCGTTCACGCGGAGGATCTTTCCATTCAGCGAGCTCGGATCCTGGGCGAGCCGCCCGTTCCCATTCTCGCCCATCGTCACCCAGAGCTTCGCGTCGGGCCCGAACCGGAGCCGGCAGCCGTCGTGGATGGCCGCGGCCTGCGGTCCGTTGCGGATGACATAGCTGTCGAACGTCATGGAGTCGGTGCCGGTCTTGTAGCGGAGGATCTGGTTGCGCCAGTCGCCGTTATCCATCCTGGAGGCGCACACGTAGAGGAAGCCGTTCGTCGCGAAGTCAGGATCGAGGGCGATGCCCATCAACCCGGCCTCGCCCATGGAGTGGACGTCCGGGACCTTCATGAACCCGATCCGCTTCGCGTTCGGCTTCGCGCTCTCGAACATCACGATGTTGCCCATGCGCTCGGTCATGAACATCCGGCCATCAGGCGCGAACGCGATGTCCCAGGGGACCGAGAGCCCCGACTGGATGACTGTGTCGACGAGCGCGGGCGCGCCGGCCGTGTCGATCGCCGTGCCGGTGGTTACGCGGCCGCTCGCGCAGGCCGCGAGGAACATGCCGAACAACAGCGCGCGCCCGAGCGGGCGCATCACACTCACCATCCCGCATTGTGTCACTCGACCTGCGACACTCCTCCCTCTTGAGAGTGACGATCCGACGATGAGGGAAGAGCCGCGGCGCATTGCCGATCGCCTCGAGGCCACGCTCCGCATCCCTGACGGCGATCCTCGTGGGATCGCGGTCGTCAGCCACCCGCTTCCGACGCACGGTGGGACGATGCGCAACCCGCTCATCGCCGGGATCGCGCGCGCCGTCGCGAGCGACGGCCTCTATGCGCTTCGTTTCAATTTTCGCGGCGTCGGCGAGAGCGCCGGCGAGTGGACCGGCGGCATCGCGGAGGTCGAGGATCTCGACCTCGCGATCGCGGAGGCACGCGCCATTGCCCCAGGTCTCCCCCTCGCCTTGTCGGGGTTCAGCTTCGGCGCGGTCACGACGCTCCGCTGGCTCGCGAGGGGCGGTCGGGCAGACGCGGTCGCGCTCGCGGGCGTGCCGCTGCGCTCGGTCGCGTTCGAGGCGCACGAGCTACCGCCGGTGCCGGACGGCACGTTCATCGTCGCGGCGGAGCTCGATCAGTTCGGGACCGCTGCCGAGCTGCGTGCCGCGTACCCGCGCGCGCGGATCGTCGAGGTGCAGGGCGTCGATCACTTCTTCGGGAACAAACGCAACGAGGTCGGCGTGCTCATCGCCGCGCAGCTCCTCAAGGACCTCGCCGGATACACTCACGCCTCACCATGACCGCCGAAACGACGGGGGCGACCCTGTCTTCCGTGCCGAAGAAGACGCGGAAGCGCATCCTCACCGGCGACCGGCCGACCGGTCCGCTCCACGTGGGGAACTACATCGGCACGCTCGCGAACCGGGCGCGGCTCCAAGATGAGTACGAGACGTTCCTCCTGGTCGCGGATCACCACATGCTCACGACCAAGCTCGAAGGGCTCGCCGAGATCGAGCAGAACATCCGTGACGATGTCGTCGACAACCTGGCGGTCGGCGTCGACCCCGAGAAGGTCACGTACTTCCTCCAGTCGCTCGTCCCTCAGATCCCGGAGCTCCATCTGTACTTCTCCATGCTCGTCTCGGTGCCGCGCGTGCAGCGCATCCCGACGCTGAAGGACCAGCTGCGCGATCATGGCCTCGCCCAGCCGACCTACGGGCTCCTCGGTTACCCCATCCTTCAGGCCGCCGACATCCTGGTGGTCAAGGGGGAGCTCGTGCCGGTCGGCAAGGACCAGGAATCGCATGTCGAGCTGACGCGCGAGATCGCGCGGCGGTTCAACGAGCTTTTCGCTCCGATCTTCCCCGAGCCCCGGTCGCTCATCCCGGATGTCGGGCTGCTGCCGGGTATCGACGGCCGGGAAAAGATGGGCAAGAGCCTCGACAACGCGATCTACCTCCGCGACGACCCGAAGACCGTTGAACGCAAGGTCATGAGCATGTACACCGACCCGAAGCGCATTCGGGCGACCGACCCGGGGACGGTCGAGGGCAATCCGGTCTTCGTGTACCACGACATCTTCAACCCGGATCGAGGCGAGGTCGACGATCTGAAGCGCCGCTACCGCGAGGGGACGGTCGGCGACGTCGAGGTGAAGCGCCGCCTGCTCGCCGCGCTCGAAGCGTTCCTCGCGCCCATCCGCGAGCGTCGCGTCGCGCTGGCCGCGAAGCCCCGGCTCGTCGACGAGATCCTGGCCGCGGGGAGCGAGCGCGCGCGGGGTGAGGCGAAGGAGACGCTCCGCGAGGTGCGGCAGGTGATGAAGCTCGACTACTTCGGGCGCTAGCCCGGTCATCTAGGGAGTGCCCCGGCTCTACGCGCTCATCCTCTCCGGCGGCGCTGGCACGCGCCTGTGGCCCCGCTCGCGGAGGCGCAAGCCGAAGCAGTTCCTCGACCTCATCGGCGATCGGACCCTGCTCCAGGACACCGTCGACCGCGTGAGCGAGATCATCCCGGACGAGCGGATCTTCGTCGTCGCGCCGCCGGAGCATCGCGCGCTCATTCACGAGCAGCTGCCGGAGCTGCGCACCGACCACGTCGTCGTCGAGCCGTATCCCCGCGGCAATGCCGCCGCGATCGGCCTTGCGATGGCCGCGCTCCACGCGTTCGATCCCGACGCGGTTGTGGCCGTGCTGCCCTCCGACCACGTGGTCGAGAAGAAGGGCGCGTTCCGCAATGTGCTGATCGCCGCCACCGCGGCAGCAGATGCCGGCTGGCTGGTGACGCTTGGCATCACGCCGGAGCGGGCCGACACCGGGTTCGGGTACATCGAGGCGGGGGAGGAGCTCGATGTGCGGACGACGCTGCCCGTACACAAGGTGAAGCGGTTCATCGAGAAGCCGAAGCGGGAGGCCGCCGAGAAGATGGTCGCCGCGGGCGGCCATTACTGGAACGCCGGGATGTTCGTGTGGCGCGTGAGCGCGATCCTCGCGGCGTACCGTGAGCACTTGCCGAAGACCGCGCAGGCCCTCGACGCGCTGGCCGACGCGATCGGGTCGCAGCGCTACGAGGGTGTGCTCGCCGAGGTCTGGGAGGAGACCGACCGCACGACGATCGACTACGGGATCGCCGAGCGGGCGAAGAACATGGCGGTGGTACCGGCCGACATCGGCTGGCAGGATGTCGGCAACTGGAGCCGGCTGGCCGACCTGGGCAAGGCCTCGCCCAGCCGGTCGGCGGACGAGCACATCGCCGAGGACAGCGTCGGGAACTACATCTGGGTCCCGGGAAAGACGACGGTGACCATTGGGGTCAACGACCTGATCGTGGTCGAGACCGACGATGTCCTCTTCATTGCGGCGAAAGACCGGGCCGAAGAGGTGAAGGCGGTGGTCGACCGGCTGGCTCGGGAAGAAAAGGAACATTTGCTCTAGTTACAGACATACCGGCGGTGCAGGTTGCCGCCGCTGGTACCGTGAATGTGGGGAGGCGCCTGGAAGGGCGCCTTTTTCTCTAGCCGAGGTGAAATGGCACTAGCTAAGCAGGCAAGCAAGCGAACACGAAAGGCGGCGCCGAGGGCGCACGTCCTGCCCGTGGCTGCGTTGAACGGGGCCCCCGCCGGGGAGGTCGAGGCGCCGGCAAAGGGTCGAAAGGGCGGCGATCTGGTCGTCGTCGAGAGTCCGACCAAGGCCAAGACGCTTGGGCGGATGCTCGGACCCGGCTACACCGTCGAAGCCTCGTTCGGCCACATCCGGGACCTGCCGAAGTCAAAGCTTGGGATCGACCCGAAGACGTTCGCCCCCGAGTACGTGATCCCGCCCGATTCGGAGAAGCACGCCCGCCTCCTGAAGAAGGAGGCCAAGCTCGCTGACCGGGTCTGGCTCGCGAGCGACCTCGACCGCGAGGGCGAGGCGATCGCGTGGCACGTCGCTCAGATCATCAACGTCCCGGCATCGAAGCTGCGCCGGGTGACGTTCCACGAGATCACGCCCGACGCGATCGCGGAGGCGTTCCGCAAGCCGCGGCAGATCGACCAGGACCTCGTGAACGCGCAGCAGGCCCGTCGGGTCGTCGACCGTCTCGTCGGCTACACGATGTCGCCGCTTCTCTGGAAGAAGATCCGCTACGGCCTGTCGGCCGGTCGGGTGCAGTCCGTCGCGCTGCGGCTCATCGTCGACCGCGAGCGCGAGATCCAGAAGTTCACGCCCGAGGAGTACTGGTCCATTGGCGCGCTCCTGGCAAATCACGCCGGAGAATCGTTCCAAGCCGAGGTCATCCAGCACAAGGGCCATAAGCTCGCGATCGGGAACGCGGCCGACGCTGAGAAGCATCGTGCGGCGCTCGCCGATGCCGTGTACACGGTCGCGAGCCTCGAGAAGCGCGAGTCGTCGCGCAGCGCCGGTGGGCCATATACGACGTCGACGCTCCAGCAGGACGCTTCGCGGAAGCTCGGCTACTCGGTGAAGCGGACGATGGTCCTTGCCCAGCAGCTCTATGAGGGCGTCTCGCTCGGGCCCGACACCCCGGTCGGCCTCATCACCTATATGCGTACCGACTCGCTGCATGTCGCCGAAGGCGCGTTGAGGCAGTCGAAGGGCGTCATCACGCGCGAATTCGGGGCCGAGTACGCGCTGGAGAAGCCGCGTCACTTCAAGACGCGGAGCAAGGGCGCGCAGGAGGCGCACGAGGCGATCCGTCCGACGGACCTCGCGCGCACGCCCGACCGGGTGAAGCGCTTCCTCAACAAGGACCAGCTGCGCTTCTACACGCTCATCTGGCAGCGCACCCTCGCGTCGCAGATGGCGCCGGCGAAGTTCGAGAACACTCGCCTCGATGTGAGCGCCGACGGCTACACGCTCCGCGCGAACGGCCGCCGGGTCACGTTCGATGGCTTCCTTCGCGTGTATCAGGAAGGGACCGACGAGCCCGAGAAGGTGGTGGCCCCACTCCCGGCGGTCGTCGAAGGCGAGGAGCTGAAGCTGCTCGGGCTCGATGCCGCGCAGCACTTCACCCAGCCGCGGCCGCGATTCAACGAGGCGTCGCTCGTGAAGACGCTCGAGGAGCACGGCATCGGCCGGCCGTCGACGTACGCGCCGACGATCTCGACGCTCATCGACCGCCACTACGTGCGGCGCGAGCAGCGCGCCCTGGTGCCCGAGGACGTCGGCTTCACGGTGGTCGACTTCCTCACGGAGCACTTCCCGGACATCGTCGATCTCGGGTTCACCGCGCGGATGGAGCTCGACCTGGACCGCGTCGCGGCCGGCGAGGTCGAGTGGGCACCGGTGGTGCGCGACTTCTTCGTTCCGTTCGAGGCCCTGGTGAAGGAGAAGACCGCATCGGTCAAGAAATCCGATGTCACCGAGGAAGCGACGGACAAGGTGTGCCCGAAATGCGGCCGGCCGGTCATCATCAAGCTCGGTCGCTACGGCCGCTTCTACTCATGCACCGGATTCGTCAAGGGCAAGAAGGGTCAGCCGACGCCACCGGGCGGGTGCGATTACTCCGCGCCGCTCGAGGGTGAGGAGCAGGGGCCGGAGATCATCGAGGGCGAGGTCTGCCCCGACTGTGGGAAGCCGCTCGCGAAGAAGCGCGGCCGCTTCGGGCCCTTCATCGGGTGCACCGGCTACCCGGACTGCAAGTACATCAAGAAGACCCAGCAGAAGACCGGGGTGACCTGCCCGTTGTGCGGCCAGGGCGAGCTCGTCCGGCGTCGCGGTCGCGGACGCTCCGTCTTCTACGGCTGCGAGCGCTACCCCGAGTGCACCTTCACGGCGCGCGAGCTGCCGGGGAAGACGGAGGAACCGGCCGTGCCCGCGGGCGCGGCCGACTAGCCTGACCCTGCGCGCGGCCCCGGTCCCTGTCGACGACGGGACCGCCTGGGATGAGCTCGTTCGCGCGACCGGCCGTCCACATCTCCTTCAGTCCGCCGGCTGGGCCGCCGTGAAGCGCGGCGAGGGCTGGATCCCGCGCCGGTTCGTCCTTGACGATGGGCCGCGGCGTGCCGGCGTCGCCCAGGTCCTGCTCAAGACGGGGCCGCTTGGGATCACGCTCGCGTACGCGCCGCGCGGGCCGCTCGTCGACGGTGGGGACCTTCCCGACGCGTTGCGCGCCCTTGGATCCGCGTTGACCGCGGAGCGGTGCGCCGGCCTCCTGGCCGATCCCGAGATCGCGCCCTCGGACGAGCTTGACGCCGCGCTCGCGCGCTCCGGCGCGCGGCCGGCGGGCGTGTTCGTGCAGCCGCGGCGCACGCTGCTGATGGATCTGGGGCGGACGCCGGACGAGCTTCTCGCCGCGATGCGCAAGAAGACGCGGCAGTACATCCACAAGGCCGAGCGCGAGGGCGTCGTCACGGAGGAGACGCGGGATATCGACCGCTTCCTCGCGGTCCTGGTCAAGGTCGCGGCGCGCGATCGGTTCGCAGTCCGCTCGCGAGCGTACTTCGAGCGGCTCCTCGGGGCGTTCGGTGACGCGGCGCGCATCACGATGTCCCGCGTCGGTGCCGAGGACGACGGCGCGCTGCTCGCGATCCACCTCGGCGACCGGGCCTGGGAGCTGTACGGCGGCTGGTCAGGGGCCCACGGCGAGTCCCGTCCCTTCTATCTGCTCAAATGGCGTTCGCTGATGGCGATGAAGCAGCGCGGGGTCGTGCGGTACGACATGTGGGGCCTCTCCGAGCGCGAGGGCGACGAGCTCGCCGGCATCGAGAACTTCAAGCTCGGCTTCGGCGGCGACGTTGTGACCTGGATCGGCGCATTCGACCGGCCGGTGATCGCGCCGCTGTACCCGCTCTGGCGGGTCGCCGGGCGCCGGCGCCTCGCGGCCGCCGCGCGATGACCGACGCACCCGAAGGGTGGGACGCGGCCGCGGCGCATGGGCTGGGCGGGCATGTCATGCAATCGAGCGCCTGGGCGGCGATCCGCGAACAACAGGGCTGGAGTGCCGAGTTCCTCCGTCCCGCCGGCGCACATGCGCTCGTACTCTGGCGCCCGCTGCCTGGTGGGATGCGTTTCGGCTACTGCCCGCGCGGACCGGTCGCCTCGGCGGCACAGCTGCCGGAGGCGCTGGTGGCGTTGGCGGCGCACGCGAAAGAGATCAGCGGCGCGCTCGTCCTCAAGGTCGATCCCGAACGTACGGCCGAAGAGGCCGGGATAGCCCTGAGGGAAGCCGGGTTCGTCCGCGGACCAGATATCCAGCCCGTCGTTGCGACCCTCGTCCTTTCGCTCGACAGGGACGACGAATCGCTGTTGGCCGGTTTCGAGAAGGACACTCGGTGGAGCGTCCGGCAGCCGGAGAAGCGCGGCGTCGAGATCTATCAGGGGACGACCGATGAGGACCTCATCGCCTTCTACGATCTCTACGCGCTCACCGGCCGGCGCGCGGGCTTCATCACTCGCACCCAGGCGTACTACCGAATGGTGTGGCGCACCCTCATCGAGGCCGGGCTCGCGACGCTCTGGCTCGCGGAGCACGACGGCCAGCCGGTCGCCGGCGCGATGACCTGGCACTGCGGGGACCGCGAGGTGTACCAGTACGGCGCGACGAACGACGCCGGTCGGAAGCTCTACGCGGCGTACGGGCTGCTCTGGCGCTGCATCGTCGAGGCGCACGCGCGCGGTGCGCGCACCTTCGACTTCGGGGGCATCCCCGCGGATCCGAACGACGCGAGCGACCCGATGCACGGCCCGTACTTGTTCAAGAAGGGCTTCGACGGGGCGGTGAGGCACTGGGTCGGCGCGCACGACGCGGTGCCCCGCAGCCTGGCGTATCGCGCATTCCGGCTCCTGGAGCCCGCGTACACGAAGGCGCTGCAGGTCGCTGGACAGCGAGGCCGCGAATGAAGCTTGGGGCCCTGCTGTCGCAGGCGAAGATCCCGGTGCCCGACGGCGCGGCCGATCGCGACGTCCGCGCGATCACGTACGACTCCCGGAACGTCAAGGAGGGATCGCTGTTCGTCGCGATCCCCGGGTTCCATCGCGACGGTTCTGATTTCGTCCGCGACGCCGTCAAGAACGGCGCCGTCGCCGTCGTCGTTGAGCGTCCGACCCGCGCGAAGGTACCGGTCGCGGTCGTGCCCGACGTCCGCGCGGCGCTCGCCGACCTCGCGGCCGAGTTCTTCGACCATCCGACGGAGAAGCTGAAGGTCGTTGGCGTGACGGGCACCGATGGCAAGACCACGACCGTCCATCTCGTGTCCGACGTGCTCGAGGCCGCGGGAGAGCGGACCGGTTACGCGACGACCGTCGACTTCAAGCTGACCGACCACGAGTGGGCGAATGACACCCGGCAGAGCACGCAAGAGGCGGTCGAGCTGCAAGAGTTCTGCGCGGAGCTGCTCGTCGCGGGCGGGACCTGGGGCGTGCTCGAGGCGACCTCGCACGCGCTCGCACTGCGCAAGATCCGCGGTATCGACGTGGACGTCGCGGTGTTCACGAACCTCAGTCCCGAGCACCTCGACTTCCACGGCACGCTCCAGGCGTACCTCGAGGCGAAGGGCATCCTCTTCGAGATGCTCGGCCAGGGACGCGGCAAGGGCGTGCCGAAGACCGCGGTGCTGAACGCGGACGATCCGCACTGGCAGTACCTGGCCGATCGCGCGGCCGGCGCGCGGGTCATCTCGTACGGGATCGACGCGCTCGCCGACGTGCAGGCGACGATCCTCGTGGCTGACGCGACCGGGTCGCGGCTCAGGATCACGACCGGCGGCGACAGCGTCGAGGTGCGGCTGCCGCTCGTCGGCCGGTTCAACGTCCACAACGCCCTCGCGGCGACCGGCGCGGGGCTCGCCGCCGGTGCGACGCTGGCCCAGTGCCGCGACGCGCTCGCGCGCGCGAAGCCCGTGCGCGGGCGGATGGACCGGATCGATGCCGGCCAGCCGTTCACGGTCATCGTCGATTACGCGCACACGCCGGAGTCGCTCGAGAAGGTCCTCGCGCTCCTGCGGCCGCTCACCCCGGGCCGGCTCATCGCCGTCTTCGGCAGCGCGGGCGAGCGCGACCGGACAAAGCGGCCGAAGCTCGCCGCCGCGGCGGCGAAATACGCCGACCACTTCGTGATCACGCAGGAGGACCCGCGCCTCGAGGACCCGGCGCGGATCCTCGCCGAGATCGAGGCGGGGGCCATCGAAGCGGGCAAGCAGCGCGACCGCGACTATCGCGTGATCGACGACCGGACCGACGCCATCAACGCGGCCATCGCGAGCGCGGCCGACGGCGACACCGTGCTCCTCGCGGGCAAGGGCCACGAGGGTTCGATCATCGTCGGCGAGGAGAAACGGCCGTGGGACGAGGCGGCCGCGGCGCTCGCCGCATTGCGGGCGCGTGGGTTCGCGGCGTGAACCGGATGCGATCGTCGGCCGCGGCGACGAAGGCCCAGACACGGGCGTACGCGGACAACATCGACGTCCTCGTCGCGCAGCTGCGGAACGAGATCGGCGTGCCCGCGACGCACGTCGGGGCGCCGGCGCTCGTGGTCCTGATGGGGTACCCGGGCGTCGGGAAGTCGCATTGCGCGCGCCTCCTCGCGGCGCGGATCGGTGCGGCGCAGGTGGCAAGCGACCAGCTCCGCAGCCGGCTCTTCATTGCACCCTCTTACTCCGAGCTCGAGAACGCGATGCTCTTCAGATGCGTGGATGCGCTCGTCGACGGACTGCTGACCGAGCGCCATCGCGTCATCGTCGATGCGACCAACCTCCTGGAGCGCTACCGCGCCGCAAGCGTTGGTTCCGCGCGGCGGCGCGGGGCGGCGGTCGTGTTCGTCCGCATCATCGCGGCCGAGACCGCCGTCCGCGAACGGCTCGCGCGGCGGCGCGTCGCGCGCGCCGTCGACGACCACTCGGACGCGGACGAGCGTGTGTACGAGCGCATGCGCGACCGGCCGTTCGAGCCCCCGGCCGAGGGCTACATCGAGCTCGTCAACGGACCCGATATCGCCGCCCAGATCGAGCGGGTCGCGGCCGAAGTGGAGCGGGTGTGCGCGTCCGCGAGCTGATCTTCAGCGGTCTCGCGGTCGTGTTCTTGGTCGGGTACATCGTGCTCGGCCAACGGGTCGCGCCCTTGCTGCTTCCCGGTGCCGCGGCGACGCCGACCCCCGCGCGGCCGACCGGCAAGGTGGCGGCGCCGACGATCGGCGGGACCATCGCGTTCACCCTTCGCGGCGACGTTTTCATCGTGAGTGGTGGCCACTACGCCTCGCGGACGGAAGGTGGGCGCTCGCAGACACCTGCGCTGACGGACGACGGCCAGACCCTGTATTTCGCGCGCGCCGAGCAGATCGACGGAAAGCGCCTGGTCGACGGCGCCGTCGTCAACGCCCGGCTTGGGTACAGCGACATCATCCGCAAGCCGTCCGCGGGCGGGACGGAGGATGACCTGCTCACCGGCCTGACGAAGGCCGCGAACGGGTTCCACCAGGTCACGTGGTATGTCTCGCCCGCGCCATCACCGGACGGAAAACGCCTCGCCGTCATCGCAGCCGGCCAGGACGGATCGTCCGAGCTCGTGCTCCTGGATCTGACCACGAAGAAGCCGCCCACCTTGCTCTCGAGCGGCGCCGACTGGGCCGACCCGGCGTGGTCGCCGGACGGGAAGACGATCGTCGTCACCGCGTACGAGAGCGGGACGCCCGGGCTCCTCCTGAAGCCGGCGGATGGCGTGACGCGATCGACGCCGGTGAAGGGCCTGCCGGACGGCGAGCCGTACCGGCCCACGTACTCGCCGGACGGGAAATGGATCGCCTACACGCTGCGCCATGACGGCAAGAACGACCTCCACGCCGTCGAGATCGCGACGTCGCGCGACGTCGCGCTCACGGCCGACGGCGAGAGCTGGAACCCAGCGTTCTCACCCGATGGCTCGCAGCTCGCGTTCCTCCGTTCGGCGACCTTCACGATCGATCTGTGGGTGATGGATCTCGGCGGCGTCCTGGGAACCGGTGGAGCGCCGACCGGGACGCAGAAGATCACGAATGGCGAAGGTGTCGACGGCGCGAACCGGCCGAGCTGGGGTCGGTAGCTAGACGAGCCGCCGGCGGATCTGCGCCGAGATGAAGTCCATGGCCGCGACGGTGATGACGATGAGCAGGATGATCGTGCCGGCCTGCGGGTAGCGCAGGAGCTGGATGTTCTGAAAGAGCGCGACGCCGATGCCGCCGCCGCCGACGAGACCGAGGATCGGAGCGAGCCGGACGTTCGTGTCGAGGCGGTAGATCGTGAAGCTCACGAACGGGTTGAACAGCTGGGGCAGCACCGCGGTCCAGATGACCTGGAACCGGTTGGCTCCGGTGGCCGTGATCGCCTCGAGTGGCCCCGAGTCGATGCCCTCGATGGCCTCGGAGTAGAGCTTGCCCATGACGCCGATGTTGTGGAAGGCGATCCCGAAGACTCCCGCGGCGTTGCCCAGGCCGAACAGGATAACCATCACAATGACGACGATGAGCACGTCGATCGACCGGATGACCGTGAACGCCAGCCGCACGATGACGTAGATGACGTTCGTGATCGGGTTGCCGGCCATGATGTTCCGCGCGCCAAGGAACGAGAGCGGGATCGCGATGACCAGGGCGAGCGCCGTGCCCATGATCCCGAGGAAGATCGTGACGATCATCAGGCCCAGCGCGCCATCCCAGAACGTTTCGAACTCGTTCTGCGGACCGAGGACCGACCAGTCAAAGCTCACCAGCTTCGTGAGCACGCCGAACGCGTATTCGGGATTCGCACGACTCACGTCGATGTCCGTGATCTTGAACCCGATGTACAAAACGACCGCGATCACGGCGATCGTCGCCAGCCGCCGCCAGTCGGTCAGCGGGTTGCGCCGGAGCTCGGCCGGGACCGGCAATCCTCGCGCGACGAAGTACTCGGCCATCAGCGGTCGGTGCCGAGATGAGCGGCGTCCTCGACCTCAGTCTGCATGACGGCCTGTTCGGCCGTCATACCTTGCGTTTCGCGACCGAGGCCGATCTCCACCTCTACCGCGTCCTCGCCGTAGATCTCCTTGAATCGGCGATCGTCGATGTCGGCCGGCAGGCCGTCGAACGCGACCGTACCGGCCTTGAGGGCGACCACGCGCGTGCCATATCGACGCGCGAGCGATAAGAAGTGGAGCGAGCAGATGACGGTGATCCCGTCCTTCTTGTTGATCTCCTCGAGGTACTTCATCACCGAGTGGCTCGTCGCCGGGTCGAGACTCGCGACGGGCTCGTCGGCGAGCATCAGCTCGGGCTGTTGCATCAGGGCCCGAGCGATCCCCACCCGTTGCTGCTGGCCCCCGGACAGGGCATCGGCGCGGCCAAATGCCTTCTCCGCGATGCCCACGCGCCCGAGGTTCTCGAACGCGAGGGCGACGTCGTCCTTGCTCGGGCGCGACGCGATCGTCCGCCACGTGCCTTGGTAGCCGAGCCGTCCAGCCAGCACATTTGCGAACACGGAGCTGCGCTTCACCAAATTGAATTGTTGGAAGATCATCCCGATCCGGCGACGGATCCGGCGGAGCACCGCGCCGCTCGCGTGCGTGACGTCGGCGCCATCGAACGTCACGGTGCCGGATGTGGGGTCGACGAGCCGATTCACGCACCGAAGGAGCGTCGACTTTCCGGATCCGGAGAGGCCAATGAGAACGACGAACTCGCCGCGCTGGATGTCGAGCGTGATGCCGTCGAGGGCGCGCGTCCCGGTCGGATAGGTCTTCCGGAGATCGCGGATCGAGACGAGCGGCGCCACCGCCGCGGACTCTAAATGAACGCGCCCGCCGGATCGCTCCGGCGAGCGTGTTCGATGGCGCGAAGTCGGGTCAGGGAGCCTTGGTCGGACTCGGCGTCGGCGGGGGCGGGGCCGGGGTCTTCGCGGCCTCGGTGGCGACGTCGATCCCCGCGAGCTTCGCGGCATCGCGCACCGGGTTGTAGAAGTCGGCCGTGACCTCCTTCAGGCCATCCCAGCCGAAGAGCGCCTTGCACTGCGTCTTGCCGGCGTCTGAGGCGCAGTAGTCGATGAGCGCTTTGGTCACTTGCGCCTGCAGGTCGGCCGGGAAACCCTTCGCGACCGCGACGCCGTCGTTCGGGATCGGGCCCGCGGTGTCGATGACCTTGGTCTTGGCCATGACATCGGCCGGCATGCCGGCGTCGGTGCGTGCGTCGATGAACGAGGCCGCGCCATCGACCTGTCCGCTGTATACCGCGAGCACGGACTTGTCATGGCTGCCCGCGAAGATCGTCGAGCCAAAGAACGTCTTCGGCTCCTGGCCGGTCTTGTTCTTCACAAGCAGCGAGGGGAAGAGGTAGCCCGACGCCGAGATCGGGTCCACGAACGCGAACTTCTTGCCCTTCAGCCCGTTGAGGTCGGTGATCCCGCTCGCGGTCTGGACGAGGATCTGCGATTTGTACGTCGTCGCCAGCGCACCGGTGTCGTCCTTGCGGAGCGCGGCCAGGATCGGCGATCCGCACTGCTTGTCCAGGAGGAGCGTCATCTGGAGCGGCGCGATGGCCGCGATGTCGGTCTGCCCCGCGCAGACGGACTCGATCTCCGCCGCGTAGCTCGTCGGGACCGTCACCTTCCAGCGCAGGCCGGTGGCCGTCGCGAGCGCCGAGGCGATCGCGTTACCGCTCGCCGTGATGCGCGCGACGTCCTGCGATGGCGTGAAGGCGAAGATGATCGGCCGGTCGAAGGAGCCGATGCGCAGCGTCTTCGACGGCGCCGGGGTACCGCCCCCGGGCGTACTCGTGCCGCCGCACGCCGCGATGAGAACGACTGCGGCCAGCGCCCACCCGAGCGGGCCACGAATGCTGAGCATGCCTTCCTCCTTGCGTTATGGAAGCGTCGGTATCATAGCCATTGCCCATGACGTTTTTGACCAAGCTCGCGGCTGCCTCGCGTGCGCGCGACAGCATCGTCTGCGTCGGCCTCGACCCTGAACCCGATCGGATCCCCGAGCATCTGGGTCGTGGCGCGCAGGCCGCCGTCCGATTCCTCCGGCGCATCGTGAACGCGACCAGCGATCATGTCTGCTGCTACAAACCGAACATGGCGTTCTACGAGCGCTACGGCTCCGCCGGGCTCGACATCCTCACCTTGACGCTGCAGGCGATCCCTACCGACATCCCGGTGATCCTCGACGCGAAGCGCGGGGACGTGCCGAACACCGCGGCGGCGTACGCGGAGGCGCTCTTCGACCGGTTCCACGCGGACGCCGCCACTGTGGCGCCGTACGTCGGGATGGACGGGATCGCGCCGTTCGCCGAGAAGGGCTACGCGCTGGTCCTCGCGCGCACGAGCAACCCCGGCGCAGGCGACCTCCAGGACCTCATCGTTGACGGGCGTCCCCTGTACGAGCGGGTGGTCGAGCGGTGCGTCGCCGCATTCTCCGCGGAGCGGTGCGGGTTCGTCGTGGGCTCCACCTACCCCGCGGAGGCTGCGCGTCTTCGAGTGCTCGCACCCGACCGTCTCTTCCTCATGCCGGGAGTGGGGGCACAGGGCGGTCACATCGCGGCGATCCAGGCCGCGCTCGACGCACAGGGCGGCGGCGTCCTTCCCTCGGCGTCGCGATCGGTCCTGTACGCCGAAGCCGGAGACGGGTTCGAGAAGGCGGCCGGGCACGCAGCACTCGAGCTCAAACAGCGGGCGAACGACGCCCGCGCCGCCGCGGTCGGCCACTGATGTTCGGGATCGGGACCGGCGAGATCCTGCTGCTACTCGTGATCGCGCTCATCGTGCTCGGGCCGGAACGGATGCCGAAGCTCGCCCGTGACCTCGGGCGGGCCATGGCGGAGTTCCGCAAGACGAGCGACGAGCTGCGGAGCGAGTTCCTGAACGCGGACAAGTACCTCGACGCCGCCGCGACCAGCCAACCGGCTGAGCAGCCCGCCATCCCGGCCACCACGACGCCGGAGCCGCCGGTGACGGAGGCCGCCGTCGCGACGGACGTCCCCGTCGAGCCCGACGAGACGCTCTTCGACAAGGAGGCACGCGAGGCGCGAGACCGGCTCCGCGACCCCGAGCGGCTCGCGCGCGCTGAGGCCGAGGGCTGGACGACGCCAACCGACGAGGCGGGCACGTCGGAGCGATGGGGCTGACGCCCGCCACCCGCCTATACTTGGTCCAACGGAGCGCACCCGGTCGAACGGGTCGCGCTTTTTCTTCGCCTGATCCGGAGGACACTTCCTAAATGAACCGCGCGTGGGCCTGGGTCATTGTGGTGATCGCCATCCTGGCGGTCTGGGTCGACGTCCCAAAGCATCAGATCTCGTTCCCGTTCGAGTGCCCGGGCGTCTGCTTCAGGCTGGGGGGCTTCTCGACCAGCACGGAGATCAAGACCCACCTCGGTCTCGACCTGCAGGGGGGCACGCAGCTCATCCTGCAGCTACACCCCGAGAAGATACCGGGCGGCACCACGGCCTCGATCGACGATCTCAGCGCCCAGACCCGTGTCGTGATCGACCGGCGCATCAACTCACTCGGCGTGAGCGAGCCGGTCATCGAGTCGCTCGGCGCGGACAAGATCCTCCTGCAGCTGCCGGGCGTGTCGGACCTCAAGGAGGCGCAGGACATCGCGACGAAGCAGGCGTTCCTCGAGATCAAGGTCCCGGTGAAGGACGCGTCCGGGAACGTGGTTCCCGGCCAATACCAATCGCTGACGCCGCCGCTTACCGGCGCCAACCTGAAGCCCACCTTCGTCGAGTTCCAGGGCTCGAACAACGCGCCGGTCGTGCACTTCGAATTCGGGCCGCCCGATGACCAGCGGTGGGTCCAGCTGTCCAAGGATTACCTGAATCAGCCCGTCCAGATCACGCTCGACGGCAACGAGATCTCGGCGCCGCGCATCAACACGGTGTTCACCAGCGGCAGCGGGATCATCGAAGGGAACTTCACGACGAAGTCGGCGAAGGATCTCAGCACGCTCCTGAACTCTGGCGCGCTGCCGGTGCCGCTCGAGGTCGTGCAGTCGAGCCGCGTCGAGCCGACCCTGGGCCAAGACTCCGTGCGCCGCAGCCTCGTCGCGGGAGTCATCGGATTGCTCCTCGTGGCGCTGTTCATGATCCTGTACTACCGGCTGCCCGGCGTGATCGCGGTGCTGGCGCTCTTGTTCTACACCGCCCTCACCTACGCGATCTTCCGGCTCATCCCCGTCACCCTCACGCTGGCCGGTGTCGCCGGCTTCATCCTGTCGATCGGTATGGCCGTTGACGCGAACGTGCTGACGTTCGAGCGCATCAAGGAGGAGCTCCGCAACGGCAAGACCTTGCGTGTCTCGCTCGACGAGGGTCGCCGGCGCGCGTTCCCATCGATCCTCTACTCGAACCTCGCGACGATCCTCACGGCCCTCATCCTGTTCAACTTCGGCACGGGCACGGTGAAGGGATTCGCCCTCACGCTCATCGTCGGTGTCGTCGTGTCCTTCTTCACGGCGGTGTTCGTGACCCAGCTGCTGCTGCACCTGGCCATCGAGTACTCCTCGCTACGCCGCCGCCGGCTGTGGGGCGTCGAGGAGCGGCCGACGGATGGGCGTGATGGGCGCGCGGCCGCGAGCGTGACCGCCTGATGCTGTTCCGCTTCGTCGAGCGCAAGCTCTGGTACTTCGCGCTCTCCGCGCTGCTCATCGTTCCCGGCGTCTTCTTCCTCGCGATCGGTGGGCTCAAGCCGGGCATCGAGTTCAAGGGTGGGACGCTCCTCGACCTCCGCTTCACGGCGGCACCGCCGGCGACCGAGCTGCACGACACGCTTGCCGGGCTCGGGCATCCCGAGGCCGTCGTCCAGGGTGCCGAGGGCGGCCGGATGGAGGTCCGCACGCTGACCCTCGACACGACCGAGACGCTGAGGGTCGAAGACACCCTCAAGGCGAAGTATCCGAACAACTACGTCGACGACAACGCGTCGTCGGTGAGCCCGTCGTTCAGCGCGGAGCTCGTGACCAACGCGGTCAGGTCGATCGTCTTTGCGTCGATCCTCATCGTCCTGCTCATCGCGTTCGCGTTCAAGGAGTTCGGCTGGTCCGCGTTCCGATACGGCATCGCCGCGATCATCGCGCTCCTGCACGACGCTCTCGTCGTGCTCGGACTCTTCGCGATCCTCGGCTACTTCTTCAACATCGAGGTCGACAGCCTGTTCGTTACCGCCGTCTTGACGATCATCGGCTTCTCGGTGCACGACACCATCGTCGTGTTCGACCGGATCAGGGAGAACCTCCATCTGAACCGCGGCGAGGCCCTCAACCCGGTCATCAACTACTCGATCATGCAGACGCTCGCACGGAGCGTCATCACCTCGCTCACCGTGGTGTTGACGCTGCTCGCGCTCTACCTCTTCGGTGGCTACTCGATGCGGACGTTCGCGCTGGCGCTCGTCGTGGGCATCGTGTCAGGGACCTACTCGTCGATCTTCAACGCGAGCCAGATCATCTCGCTCTGGCAGGAGATCGAGGACCGCATCCGCCACCGTGGCGGCCGCTCGCCGGCCGGGGCGCGCGCTTCCGCCTGATCGCCGGGCACCCGCAGTCGTTAGCGGCCGTACGCCTTGGCGAGCTGGGCGAGCGTGACGAACCGCAACGGGCCCGCGTCGGTGTCGTAGCGAAGCGGCCCGAACGCGCCGAGCAGCGCCTCGATCGCCGCACGCTCGGCCGGAACGATCGTCCCGGGATGGCTGACGATGGTGATCGCCCTGCGCTCCGCCGCGATGCCGCCTGCGGAGGCGAGGAGCGCGAGGTTCGCCCGGATCTGCGGTTGGATGGACTGGACCGTGAACGCGTACGTGTTGCCGCCGATCGTGGGGGCCTCGAGGAGCGGCAGATCCCCGGTCGCGTTCGCGTCGGTCGATGAGGGGCGGTACGGCTGCGCACCGCTCGGCAGCGTCCACGGGTAGGGGATCCGGCCGATCGGCGGGTAGTCCTTCGCGACCGCCGTGCAGTCGGCGTTGAACCCTGAGGCCGTAACGGCGCGAAGCGTCGCGGCGTCGCCGATGTCCCCGCCGGCGCGGAACGATGTGGGCACCGGAAGGCCGTGCTGGAGCATCAGCTTCACGCCGTAGCCGATGAGCGCCTGCTGCTCGTTCTCGGGATATGCGGTCATCGGTACGTCGTAGCCGTCGCCGCGCCCTGCCCAGCTCGGCACGGTCCGCGCGACGAGGCCGGCGGCTCGGACGTAATCGGTCCACATGTGGAGATGGAGCCCGACCTCGTCGCCCTTCGACATGCGGCCCTTCGTCCAGGCGAGCATCGCGTCCTGGCGCTCCGCCGACACCTGGGTCGTCGTCCATGCCCGCGGGTTCCAGAGCACGCTCATCGGGATCCGGAGGCCATCGGCGATCGCCGCGGTGTTCGCGAGCTCGGCATCGCCTGACGCGTCCCCTTCGAAGTCGAGCGTCCAGACGACGTACTCGGGCTGCGACAGGGTGAAGGTGACCGTTGCCAACGCGATGTCCCCGGCGTTCCGGACGCGCTCGACCAGCTGGGCGCTGTACTCGCCTGGCGCGAGTCCGGCGAGCGCGATCGGCGCATGCCAGACGTTTCCGCTGCTCGGTGTGAACGGGAACTCGGCACCGCCAGGGCTCAGGCGCAGGCGCGGCGAGCCCGCGGTCGGATCACCGTTGAAGGTCGCGATGACGACCGGGTCCTCGCGGATGAGGGGGTCGGGCACCGTGTACCAGCGGTGGGCGAGGCCGAGCTGCGCGTCGAGCGCCGCGGGGAGTCCGGGCGACGCAGCCGCGGACGCGCTCGGAGCGGGCGTGGGGCTCGGGCTCGGGACGATCGCTTGCGGTGCGCACGACGCGAGTAGGACGGTCAGGACGCACACCCATGCCGGATACTTAATGGTCATGGCCCTCGTTCCGCAGCGTCGCTGGATCATCCCGAGGTCGATCGGCGCGTCGGGTGGCGATGCGCTCGATGGTATCCCGAGCCTCGTGGCGCAGATCCTCCGAACGCGTGGCCTGTCCGACCTCGACATGCCCGCGTTCCTGACGCCCAAGCTCGCCAGCGACGGACCCCCGATGCTGGATCTCGATCGCGCCGTCGAGCGGATCCGCCGTGCGCTCGCTGCCCGCGAGCGCATCGTGGTCTATGGGGACTACGACGTCGACGGCATCGCCGGCTCGGCCATCCTCGTTCGCGCGTTCCGGCACTTCGGCGTTGCGGTCGGGGCCTACATCCCGAACCGCTACGAGGAGGGCTACGGCCTGAACGCCGCGGCGCTCCGCCAGATCGCCGCCGATGGGACGAAGGTCGTCGTGTCGGTGGACTGCGGCGTGACCGCGGTCGCCGAGGCCGACCTGGCGCGGGAGCTCGGCATCGATCTCATCATCACCGACCATCACCATCCACCGCCCGTCCTTCCGGACGCGTACGCGCTCGTGAACCCGCGCCGTCCGGGCGACACCTCGGACGACAAGGAGCTCGCCGGCGCGGGGGTCGCGCTGCGGCTCGCCCGGGCGCTGCTCGGCGATCTCGCGTACGCGGTCAAGGAGGATGAGCTTCTCCAGCTCTGCGCCCTGGCGACGGTGGCGGACGTCGTGCCGCTGCGCGCGGCGAACCGCGCGATCGTCGCCGCCGGTCTTGCGGCAATGAACCGGGCACCGATCACCGGCGTGCGGGCGCTCGCGGAGCGGGCGGGGGTGAAGGTCGGCAAGATCGGCGCGTCCGACATCGGCTTCGCGCTCGGCCCGCGGCTCAATGCCGCGGGGCGCATCACCGACGCCGAGGACGCGCTGCGCCTGCTGCTCACGGAGGAGCCGGACGAGGCGAAGGCGCTCGCGGACAAGCTCGAGGAGCGGAATCTCGAGCGTCAGCGGCTCACCAACGACGTCGTGCGTGGCGCGCGCGAAGCGGCATCCGCATATCCCGACGCCTGGGCGACCGTTGTCGCCGACCCGTCGTGGCAGGCCGGGATCGTCGGGCTCGCTGCGTCGCGGCTCGTGGAGGATCACGGCCGTCCGGCGTGCGTCATCGCGATCGACGGCGAGGATGGCAAGGGCTCGTGCCGGAGCATTCCGAGCGTCCACATCGCCGAGGCCCTCGCGCGATGCGGCGATCTCTTGCAGAAGCACGGCGGGCACGCGATGGCGGCGGGGTTCTCGATCAAGGCCGCGGACATCGACGCGTTCCGGGAGCAGCTCGACGGCATCGTTCGGGAGATGCTCGGCGGTTTCCGGCCGATCCCAACGCTCAACGTCGACGCCGCGATCGATCCTGAGGCGCTCACGCCTCGCCTCGCCCTCGAGCTCGCCTTGCTCGAGCCGTGCGGCGCGCTCAATCCGCGGCCGCATCTGCTCCTGCGCGACGTGAGGGTGTACGGCATCCGGCAGGTGGGCGTGGACTCGGATCATCTCCGCTGCAAGATCACCGTGGGCAAGTTCACGTTCGACGCGATGGCCTTCCGCCGCGGCGATCGGGCCGAGGCGATGACCGATGCCGGTCGCGTCGATGCGGTCGTCACCGTCGGCGCCGGCCGTAGCGGGTTCGTCGAGCTGGAGCTGCGGGACTTCGGCCCCGTTGGCACGGCGGCGGCATTCGCCGACGAGCTGGTGACCGCGTAATGGCGCAGTCCGCGGCGTCCGACCACGCCGGCTTCGCGGCTCGCATCGTCGGCGTCGCCGACAAGCTCCGGCCGAATCGGAAGCAGCTCGACGCCGAGCCCGCGATCGAGGAGATGCTGAAGCACTACCCCGACGGTGACGCCGAGCTCGTACGGCGCGCCTACGCGTACGGCGCCGAAGCGCACGAAGGGCAGCGCCGCGTCTCCGGCGGGCCGTACATCGAGCACCCCGCGGCGGTCGCGCTGCTGCTCGCCCAGCTCGGGATGGACCCGGCGACCATCGCCGCGGCGATGCTCCACGACGTCCCGGAGGACACGAGCCGGACCAACGACGACATCCGCCGCGAGTTCGGCGACGAGATCGCGCGGCTCGTCGAGGGCGTGACCAAGCTGTCGCAGTTC
Organism: Chloroflexota bacterium; assembly: GCA_030773995.1. Classification (GTDB taxonomy): domain Bacteria; phylum Chloroflexota; class Limnocylindria; order P2-11E; family P2-11E; genus UBA4735. The sequence continues at coordinate 30,069 of JALYLX010000032.1, read as the reverse complement.
TCGGGCAAGTCCTCCGACGAGCATCAGGCCGAGAACATCCGCAAGATGTTCCTCGCGATGGCCGACGACCTGCGGGTCGTGGTCATCAAGCTCGCAGACCGACTGCACAACATGCGGACCCTCGGCGCGCTCCCGCCGGAGAAGCAGACGCGGATCGCACGGCAGACGATGGAGATCTACGCACCGCTCGCCCACCGCCTCGGCATCTGGCAGATCAAGTGGGAGCTCGAGGACCTCTCGTTCAAGTACATCGAGCCCGAGCACTACCGCGAGCTGGCGGAGCTCCTCGCCTCACGGCGCGCGGTCCGTGAGCGGTACATCGACCGGACCATGAAGATGCTCACGAGCGAGCTCGAGAAGGCCGGTATCAAGGCGGAGATGTCCGGCCGCCCGAAGCACCTCTGGTCGATCGCCCAAAAGATGCGCCGCAAGAACGTGAGCGTCGACCAGGTCTACGACCTGCTCGCGATCCGCGTGATCGTGAACGACGTGCCGGCGTGCTACGCCGTGCTCGGCGTCGTCCACACGCTCTGGCCGCCGATCCCCGGACAGTTCGACGACTACATCGCCGTCCCGAAGAACAACATGTACCAGTCCCTTCACACCGCGGTCATGGGGCCCGACGGACAGCCGATCGAGATCCAAGTGCGGACGCACGACATGCACACCCTCTCCGAGTACGGGATCGCCGCCCACTGGCGGTACAAGGAGGGCGGTAAGGGCGACCCCAACTACGAGTCGAAGCTCGCCTGGGTTCGCCAGCTCATGGAGTGGCAGCACGACGTCGCCGACGCGACGGAGTTCGTCGAGTCGCTAAAGGTCGACGTCTTCCAGGACCAGGTGTTCGTGTTCACTCCGAAGGGCGAGGTGAAGGACCTGCCGACCGGCGCCACGCCGATCGACTTCGCGTATCGCATCCACACCGACATCGGCCATCGCACGATCGGCGCGAAGGTGAATGGCCGCATCGTGCCGCTGGATCACAAGCTGCAGTCCGGCGACATCGTCGAGATCGTCACGAGCAAGGCCGGCCGGGGCCCGTCTCGCGACTGGATCACGATGGTCCGCACCCCTGGCGCGCGCGAGAAGATCCGGCAGTGGTTCAAGCGCCAGCAGCGCGAGGAGAACATCGTCCACGGACGCGAGCTCCTCGATCGCGAGCTGAAGCGCATCGCCCAGCGCGCCCTGTCGGATATCAGTGATGCCGACCTGGAGCGGGCGACCGAGCTCCTGAACATGCACGACGTCGACACGCTCTTCGCGTCGCTCGGCTACGGCGCCCTCACCGCGGCGCAGGTCGTGACGCGGCTCGGGATCGTCGACGATCAGCAGCTCGCGATCCCCGAGGTCGCACCGCAGCCACCGCCGACATCACGCGGCGGCGTGCGCGTGAAGGGTGTGGGGGACCTGCTCATCCGGTTCGGCGTGTGCTGCAGCCCGGTGCCGGGCGACCCGATCACGGGGTACATCACGCGGGGCCGTGGTGTGACGGTGCACCGCGCCGACTGCGCGAACGTGCGCGGGACCGCCGAGCACGAGCGCATGGTCGAGGTCGAGTGGGAGAACCGCGCCGCCGCCACGTACCCGGTCGCGATCCGGATCGAGGGCTGGGACCGCGACGGGTTCCTCCGCGACGTGGCGGCGGTCATCAGCGAGAACCAGGTCCAGATCGTGAGCCTGTCGGCCAACGCGAATCCGGACAAGACTGCGACCGTCAACGCGACCCTGCAGGTCACGAGCGTCGAGCAGCTGTCGCGCGTGCTCGCGAAGCTCGAGAGCGTCCGCGACGTCTTCACCGTTTCCCGCGATGGTCGGTGATCGCGGCTAGGCTGAGTGAGGTGATCGAGCCGGCCTGGAAGCGTCGATTCCGCGCTCCGCGGTTCAGCTTCCCGCAGTGGGCCCGCGAGCAGCCGGAGCGGATCATCTACGGAGCGAATCACGAGGGCACGTTCGAGGTCTACGCGCTCGATCTTCTGACCGGGATCGAGCGACGCCTGACCTCACGGACGGAAGGGACCGGCTACCGCGTCCCGCCGCGGATCGATCCGCAAGGCAACGAGGTCTGGTGGTGGGACGACGACGGCGGCAGTGAGCTCGGCGTTTGGCAGGTCCAGCCGTTCGTGAGCGGATCGGCGCGCGTCGCGACGGATCTGGCGCCCGCCTACTCCGCTAACACGACGCTCGGCACGGGTTTCGCAGTCGTTGGTCGGTCGGGCGACGAAGGCACGACCATCGACCTGTGCGCCGAGGGGGGCTCGCGGCGGCTGTACGCGCATCGTGAATCGGCGCAGGTCGGGTTCCTCTCCGCGGACGAGCAGCTCTTCACGATGGCCCACAGCGAGCACGGCGACGCCCGCAATCGCGCGATCCGGATCCTCGACCGCGCCGGCGCGACCGTGGCCGAGCTGTGGGACGGACCCGGGCGCGGCCTGAAGGCGACGCGATGGAGCCCCGTCGCGGGCGACCAGCGCGTGCTCATCGGACACGAGCGCGATGGCGTCTGGCGGCCGCTGATCTTCGACGCGACGGCCAAGTCCGAGCAGTCGCTCGACGTCGACCTGCCCGGGGAGATCGAGCCGTCTTGGTATCCCGACGCACGGGCCCTGCTCCTCCGACACGATCATCGCGGTCGCGGCGAGCTCTACCGCTACGACGTGGACCGCTCGACGCTCGAACGCCTCGACACGCCACCCGGAAGCGTCGACTGGGCAGCGGTGCGTCCCGACGGCGCGGTCTGGTTCGCCCTCAGCACGTCCGAGGCGCCGCGCGCGCTCGTCACGCTCGACGGCGACCGGATCCTTCCGCGGGTGCCCGGTGACGTCCCGCGCGGGCAGCGGTATCGCGATGTCGTGGCTGGCGAGGTCCACGGGTTCGTCGTGACGCCGGATGGCCGGGGCCCGCACCCGACCTTGTTCAACATCCACGGCGGCCCCGAGGCGCACGACGAGGACACTTTCTCCGCGACGGCGCAGGCCTGGGTGGACCACGGGTACGCCGTCGTGCTCGTGAACTATCGCGGCTCGTCCGGCTACGGACGCGAGTGGCGCGACGCGATCAAGGGCAAGCCCGGTCTCACCGAGCTCGCCGACATCGCCGCGCTCGACGACCTACTCGTCGCCGACGGCGTGGTCGATCCGAAGCGTTCCATCCTCTCCGGCGGCTCGTGGGGTGGCTACATCACGCTCCTTGGGCTCGGCACGCAGGCGGAGCGCTGGTCGGCGGGGATCGGCATCGTGCCCATCGGCGACTACGTCGCGGCGTTCGAGGACGAGATGGAGCCGCTCAAGCGGTACGACGCGGCGCTGTTCGGCGGCACGCCGGCGGAGGTCCCCGAGACGTATCGCGTGGCGAACCCGATCACCTACGCGGACCGCGTCCGCGTGCCGCTGCTGCTCACGGTCGGGCAGAACGATCCCCGATGCCCCGCGCGGAGCGTCGACATCTACACCGCGCGCCTCCGCGAGCTCGGCATCCCGTTCGAGGAGTACCGCTACGACGCCGGCCACGGCTCGGTGGTCGTCGCCGAGCAGATCAAGCAGCTCGCGCTGCAGCTCGACTTCGCGGCGAAGCACCTTGGAACGACCCCTGCAATCGCCTGAGCCGGGCACGCCACTCGACCGCGTCGACACGCCGTCGCTCGTGGTCGATCTCGATGCGCTCGCACGGAACCTCGAGCGCATGACCGCGTTCGCGGATCGGACCGGGAAGCGCGTCCGACCGCACGCGAAGACCCACAAGTCGCCGCTCATCGGGCGGATGCAGCTCGACCATGGCGCGATCGGGCTCTGCTGCGCGAAGCTCGGCGAGGCCGAGGTCATGGCCGATGCGGGCCTCGGTCCGCTGCTCATCACGACGGAGATCGCCGGCGAGCCGAAGGTCTCGCGCCTCGTGGCGCTCCGGAAGCGAGCCCAGGTCATGGCGGCCGTCGACGACATGGACGCCGCTCGGGCGCTCTCTGCCGCGATGCTCGCCGCCGGTCAGGTCCTGGACGTCCTCGTGGACGTGAACGTCGGGCAGGAGCGGACGGGCGTCGTCCCGGACGGCGCGGGCGAGGTCGCCGCGTGCATCGCGTCGCTGAACGGGTTGCGTCTCCGGGGGATCCAGGCCTACGAGGGGCATCTGCAGCACGTCTACAACGAGGCCGAGCGCCGCGCGAAGTGGCGCGAGTGCGCTGATCGGATGCTCGCGGCGCGCGACGATGTGCTCAAGCGCGGCCTGTCAGTGGAGATCCTCAGCACCGCAGGGACCGGCACGTGCGCGTTCGCAGCGGAGCTGCCGGAAGTGACCGAGGTGCAGGCCGGGTCGTACCCGTTCATGGACTCGGACTACGCCCAGGTCGAAGGGCTGCCCTACGAGTCGTCATTGACCGTGCTTGCCTCCGTCGTGAGCAGACAGCGCGGCGACACCGCGGTCATCGACGCGGGCTGGAAGGCGATCAGCACCGACGCCGGCATGCCGGTCGTGAAGGGCCGCCCCGAGCTCGCGTACACGACGAAGGGCGACGAGCACGGTGGCGTGCGCGGCGCGCGGATGGCGCCGGGCGAGCGCATCGAGCTCATCCCGAGCCACTGCGACACGACCGTGAACCTCTACGACCAGTACGTGTGCGTGCGAAGGGGCGTCGTCGAGGCCGTGTGGCCGATCGCGGCGCGAGGGAGGATCCAATGACGAAGCGGGAAGTTCTGAAGAGCACGGTCCCCACGACCGGCCTGCCGTACGCACAGGCGATCCGGGTGGGCGACCTCGTGTTCGTCGCTGGGCAGGTCGCGCTCGATCCGGCGACCGGTCAGGCGATGCCGGGCGACGTCGGCGCGCAGACCGAGCGGGTCCTCGAGAACATCAAGGGGATACTGGAATCTGCGGGAACGTCCCTAAGGTACGCGGTCGAGAACTTCTGCTTCCTGGCGGACGTCCGGCGCGACTTCGCCGCATTCAACGTCGTGTACGGGAAGTACTTCGACACGAACGGGCCGACCCGGACAACGGTGCAGGCCGTCCTACCGCGCGAGGGTCTGCTGGTCGAGATCCGCTGCCTCGCGGTGATGCCGCCGGCCTAGCGCCGGCGCTTCCCGCCGCCACCGCCCGCGAGGATCTCGCGAGCCTGTGCCGCGAGCTGCTCGGGCACGAGGATGTCGAACGCCGCGGATGCGCCCATCCCGTCGTACGGCGCGCCGGCGTCGGCGCGGACGATCTGGGCCGGGACGCCATCGAGGCGTAGCCGCTCGGCCATCACCTCTGCCGACGCCTGGTCGTTCGCCTGGTGGATCCGGACCCCCGCCATGTGGTCCGTTCTAGCAGGGAACCGGTCGGGGCCGGCCGTTGTACGGGAGCTGACACGGCCGGATGTGGCCGGGAGGTGCTCCAGTGGTACGCATCGGGCTCGCGCTCCTGTTGATCCTTTCCTCGATCGGCCTGACCGCATCCGCGGCGCTCGCCGATTGCGTCAACTGCGTCGACACCGTCTCACTGCAGACCCGCGACGGGCAGCCCTGGACCGCCGGGAAGCCGGTGACCCTTGTCGTGCACGTCGCGCGGCACGGCCTCGGGTCGATCCCGCCGAGCGCCGTCGCGGTCGTCATGCAGACCGACGGTGACCGCACGAAGTGCCTCGAGGTCCCGCTCAAGCTCGTCTCGAGCGACGGTACCTCTGGCCTGTACGCCGGGCTGTTCTTCCCGTTCCGTGCCGCGCGCTATGACGGCAAGCTGTCCGTCGGCGACGACGTCTCCGATGTCACCTTCGATGTGAACAACGTGGCCGCCGGCGTTGCGCCCGCCGGTGAGCTTCCCGCCGCCGAGCCGATCGACACGGCCGCCGCGCCGGTCACGTTCGTCGCCCCATCGCAGGTCCCGCTCGTCGCGGGCGCAGCGATCGCGTTCTGGACGATCCTCGCCCTGGCCCTGTACGGCCGCCAGCGTCGCGCCGCTCCGGCGCGGATGATCTGATGCGCTCCCTCCTCGTCGCCGCCGTCGCCGCCGTCGCCGCGATCGCCCTGATCGCGTGCGGCAACGCCGACACGAGCAGGCTCGGCCCGGCGGTGCCGGCCGGATCGCAGACCGCGTCGCCGAGCGCGACGCAGCAGATCAACGTCGACGACATGATGGGGCTCTACGCGACCCAGACGGTGTTCGTGGCCGATGTTGACAAGGTGAGCGCGATCACGCTGCTGAATCACTTCACCCGCTACACCATCCCCACGAAGGGGAAGGCCCAGGTGGCGGCCGACGGGTACGCGACGTTCGGTACCCCGCCCTCCGCGAACGCCGGCGCCTGGCTGTACGTGCTCGACGGCATCGAGGCGGGCCCGCTCCGCCTGCGCACGTTCGACGTCAGCGGCGTCGAGCGCGCCAGCCGGAGCGATATCGGCTCCGTCGCGTCGACGCATCGCGCACTCGGCCTCACGATCGACGGGCGGGTGCTCGTCCTGAAGTCGGATGCGCGTCACGCCTGGGTGGATGCGTACGAGCCGCTGACCCTGAAGCCACAGGGCCCGGTCATGGAGAAGTCCGGCTGCGGCGACCGGCTCCTCGCGAGCGGCAGCCGCATCGCCATCGTCTGCCTCGCCACCGGTCAGGTCGCCGTCGACGACCTCCACGGTGGTGGCGCCTTCGTCGTCGACGGCGCGCTCCCCGGTCTCGCCGGCGCGGCGATGGCCGACGATGGGACCATCTGGGCCGTGACGGCCGACCGACAGCTCGCGGCCGTCCCGTTCGGTGCCGTGAGTTTGAGGCGGCTCGTCTGGCCGACGGCGTGGACCGGGACCGTGCTTCCTGATGGCATCGCCTTGGCCACGGGCGCGGACACCATCGTGTTCGCGCAGACCGACACCGACGGCTCGTGGCTCAGGGTGCTCGCGACCAACGTGGTCGCGCCTCGCGCTTCGCTTCGTCTGGCGGGACGACTCGACGGCGCGCCGCAGTTCGGAGTGATCGCGCTGTCGCCGTTCGCATACTTCACCTCGGGCGGCAGCGTGCGGCATGTGGAGATCAACAGCGGCATGCTCGAGATGATGACCGACGTCGGCCAGGGTGCGACGATCGTCGCGGTGGTGAACCGCTAGCGCATCGCGTCGAGGAGCGGGGTCACGTCGCGGTGGAACGTATCGATGTCCACCAGTGGCTTCTCCGCGAGCGCCGGGATGCGCGCATTCACGCCGTCCTCGTACGTCGGGAGCTCGGCCTGGTAGTAGATGCCGATCGGGATGGGCTCGGTCTCGTAGCTCCGGGCCACGGCCGCGGCCTTCTTTTTGATGATGTCAGCCTGGTCCGTCACGTCCACGACCTTGCCGTCGAAGCCCTGCTCCTCGAGCTTGTAGAGGCGCGACTTCTTCTCCGGTAGATCGGCACCCTCGTACCACTCCTTCGTGTACAGGTCGTTGTACGTCGGGCAGGTCTGGAGCACGTCCACGAGGGCCGAGCCCTTGTGCTGGATCGCCTTCGCGATGATGCCAGCAAGGTATTTCGGTTCGAGCGCGTACCCGCGGGCGATGAACGTGTAGCCCGCGGCGACGGCCATCGCGATCGGGTTGATCCCGTCCTGGATCGCCTGCTCTGGCATCGACTTCGTCTTCTTGCCTCGCGCCAGCGTGGGCGAGGCCTGGCCCTTCGTGAGGCCGTAGACGTTGTTGTTGTGCACGATGTACGTGAAGTCGAGGTTACGGCGGCCTGAGTTCACGAAGTACCCGGCGCCGATGCCGTAGCCGTCGCCGTCGCCGCCCATCGCGAGCACCGTGACCGCGCTGTTCACCAGGCGGCCACCGGTCGCGACCGGGAGCACGCGGCCGTGCAGCGTGTGGAAGCCGTAGGCCTTCACGTAGTGCGGCGTCTTGCCCGAGCAGCCGATGCCGGAGAAGCAGGCGACCTTGTCCGGGTCGAGGTTGAGCTGCGCGAGGGCCATCTGGACGCCGGTGAGGATCCCGAAATCGCCGCAGTTGTGGAGCGTCGCGCCGACGGTCAGGTACGAGTGCGCGCCTTCGACCTCCAAGTTGTGGACCATGGCGTCGTACTTGAGCTCTTCGTTCGAAACGATCGAGCGCAGTCGGTACGTCGGGCCGTCACTCTGCACGCCAGCCGCCACCAGTACTGGCTTTGGGTATGCGATGTAGTCGCCGGGGTGGACGTTGCCGGCGGGCACCCAATCGGCCGACGAAGTCGCGTCGCGCTCCAACGCGCGCTCGCGACGGACGATGAACATCGGATGGTCACGGGTGATGACGAGGTCACCATGACCGGCGATCTCAACACGGCACATCGTGTCGTTGTGGCGGTGGGACGTCGCCTGCAAGACGCTGTGCGGCTCCCCGTCATGCGCGAGAACCCGGTCACCTGCAACAACGTCCGCGATCCGGCGGCTCGTGCCATCGGCCATCACGATGCGGCTGGCCGGAGCGATGCAGCCCGGGCACCAGTCATTGTGCAGATCGGACTTGTAGTCCTTGATCGTGAACTTCACCGGCGCGACCGGCTTCACCTCAACGGACATGCGTCACCACCGGCTCGGCTGTGCCGCCGGCGAACACCTTCGACAGCTCGCGCACGAGCTCGTCCTCGCTGAACGGACGCCCGTCGTACTTCAGGATCCGCTGCTCGATCTTCACACCGGTCTGCTCGCGGATGAGCGAGCCGAGCTGGCCGGAGTAGTTCTCCTCCACGAGGACGAGTTTCTTGGCTTTGCCGAGCGCCGCGGCCACGTCGTCGACCGGGAACGGCTTCATCAGCCGCACCTGGAGATAGTTGATCGTCTTGCCCTGCTCGGCGAGGACGGCCATCGCGTCCTGGATCGTGCCCTTGGTCGAGCCCCAGCCCACGACCGTCAGGTCCGCGTCCGCGGGACCCCAGAGCTTGCAGCGCTGCTCGGCGGGAATGGCCTGCAACAGCAGGGCAAGCTTGCCCATCCGCTTGTGCATCATCGCCATCCGCATCTCGACGCCCTCGGTGATGTGGCCGTCGGGGTCGTGCTCGTCGGTCGTCGACCAGAACCGGCCGCCGGGAATGCCCGGGCGCGACCGAGGCGAGATGCCGTCCTGGGCGAGCGCGTAACGGAGATACTCCTTCGCGTCGGCGTGGCCATCGCCGTTCCCGTCGTGCCCGTTGCCGTGCACCCGCACGAGCTCTTCGCCCGTCGCGGCGTACGGCGTCCATTCGGTGCCGGTGAACGTCTTGCCGCGGTCGATCTCGGGGTACTGGAGCTCGAGCGAGTCGAGCGTGACGTACGAGGCGGCGAGCTTCTTGTCGGACAACACGATGACCGGCATCTGGTAGCGCTCCGCCCAGTTGAAGGCCGAGAAGGTGTCCTGGTACGCGTCGTTCAGGTCGCCTGGCGCGATGACAACGTGCGGGAAGTCACCCTGCGCCGGGTGCAGCACGAACTGCAGGTCACCCTGCTCCTGCCGCGTCGGGAGGCCCGTCGACGGGCCGCCGCGCTGGTACATCACGAGGACGGGACCCGGCGCCTCGGTGATCGAGGCGAAGCCGATGCCCTCGACCATGAGCGCGAACCCAGGACCCGATGTGGCGGTCGCGCTGCGCACGCCCATGTGCGCCGCGCCGACGGCCATGTTGATCGAGCTGATCTCGTCCTCGCACTGCACGACGAGCAGGTTGAATTCGCGCTGGTTCTTCTCGAGGTAGACAGATTCGTCCGTTGCCGGCGAGATCGGGTAGTAGGTCTGGAAGTGGCAGCCGGCCTTGAGCTTCGCGATGGCGTGGACCTCGTAGCCCTTCGCCATGAGCCGCGCGTCGGCCTTCTTGCGGGGCTGGAGCGTGTACGGGAAGCCGGCGACGCTCTGCTTGACGTGCTCCATCGCGAGCTGCGCGGCGCGCACGTTCAACGTGCCGATCTCGCTTCGCTTGCCCTTGAACTGACCCATGATCACGTCGGCGACGAGGTCGAAGGGGTAATCGCAGAGCGCGAGCGACGCGCCCAGGCCAACGGTGTTCTTCATGACCTCGTACCGCCGCGACTGCTCGCCCTTGCCGATCTCCTCGAGCGCGGCCTTGATGATGTCCATGAACGGGACGGCGAAGAACTGGAGGTCGGGCCGGCCGGTCGTCGCGGGATCGAACTCGATCGCGCTGTCGTAGATGACGCCTGCGCCGTCGGAGAGGTCGTCGATGTGGCCGTAATGCGTCGGCCAGCGGCGGTGGTCGCCGTCACCGGCGAGGGTCTCGTGGTCGAGCGCGACCAGGATGTCGGCCTTGTCGCGGTAGGAATGGATCGGATCCTCGTCCACGCGCACCCGGTAGAAGCTGTGCTTCCCCATGATGTTCGAGTGGTACTCGATATTCGCGAAGACCCTCAGTCCGGCGCGGCTGCAGGCTTTCGCGAAGACTTCGGCGGAGGCGTTGATGCCGCTTCCCTGGGGCCCACCGATCATCCAGGAAAGCCGGTTCTTCTGCATTCGGAAGTCCTATTCTAACTTCCGAATGTCGACACGTCGCGAACGCGACACGCTCGGTGAGGTAGCAGTTCCCGAGGACGCCCTGTACGGGGCACAGACCGCCCGAGCGGTCGAGAACTTCCCGATCTCGGGTTTCAGGCCGTTCCCCGCGTTCATCCGGGCGACCGTGCTGGTCAAGAAGGCCGCCGCGATGGCGAACGCCGAATCCGGACGCCTCCCGCAGGAGCTCTGCCGGGCGATCGTGGCGGCCTGCGACGAGATCCTCGCTGGCAAGCACCTCGACCAGTTCGTCGTGGACGTGTTCCAGGCGGGCGCGGGGACGTCGCACAACATGAACGCGAACGAGGTCATCGCCAACCGGGCGAACGAGATCCTCGGAGCCGGCAAGCGGGGCGAGTACGCGAAGGTCGACCCGAACGACCACGTGAACATGGCCCAGTCCACGAACGACGTCACGCCGACCGCGATCCGGCTCGCCCTCCTCGACCTGACCAAGGCGGTCGGCGCGGAGCTCGAGGCGCTCGGCGACGCCTTCGCGGCGAAGGCGCGGGAGTACGCGAGCACCGTCAAGCCGGGCCGAACGCACCTCCAGGACGCCGTGCCGATCACGTTCGGCCAGGAGTTCGGCGGCTGGGCGGTGCGGATGAAGAGCGCGGCCGGACGCCTCACGGCGGCGCGCACGGAGCTCTGCGAGCTCGGCATCGGCGGCACCGCCGCCGGCACGGGCCTGAACGCCGACCCCGAGTACCGCGCGCGGGTCTGCCGGTACCTCGCGGAGTGGACCGGCGATCCGATCGTGCCGGCAGCCGACCTCTTCGCCTCGATGCAGTCGACCGCCGCATTCGTGCGCATCTCGAGCGGCATGCGCACCGCGGCCATCGAGCTCTCGAGCATCGCGAACGACATCCGGCTCATGGTCTCCGGTCCCCGCACCGGCTTCGGCGAGCTCATTCTCCCGGCGGTCCAGCCCGGCTCGTCGATCATGCCCGGCAAGGTGAACCCGTCGATCGCCGAGATGGTCGACCAGGTCTGCTACCAGGTGATCGGAAACGACACCGCCGTGATGCTCGGCGCCCAGGCGGGGCAGCTCGAGCTCAACGTGATGATGCCGGGCATGAACTTCGCGCTCTGCTTCTCCGCCACGATCCTCGCGAACGCGACGCGGGTGTTCCGGACGAAGTCGATCGAGGGGATGAAGGTGGACGAGCGGCGCGCGAAAGAGCACGTCGACTCGAGCCCCTCGCTCATCGTGACCGCGCTCGCCCCGCACATCGGCTACGCGAAGGCAGCGGCGCTCGTGAAGCGGGCGCTCGCCGAGCGCCGGCCGCTCATCGATGTCGCGCTGGAAGAGAAGGTCCTCCCCGAGGCCGACCTGAAGCGCGTCCTCGATCCGCTGCCGATGACGAAGGGTGGCGTGCAGAGCTGAGCCGCCTCGTCGCGGTCCTGGGCGAGGCGATCCTTGCGCTTGCCGGATTGACCTTCGCCGCGCAGGGCCTCGGGCTCACCCACAACGTTCGGAGCGCCATGAACGATCGCCCCGAGTGGGTCGCGATCGGGGCGGGGATGTTCGTGCTCGCCCTCGTCCTGCTCTGGCGCACCGCCAGGCGTCGGGCCCCCGCATGACCAAGCGGGCGATCGCGGCGTTCGGGCATCCCGACGACGAGACGTTCTCCGTCGGCGGCACGCTCGCCCGCGCGATCTCGCTGGGCTGGCACGTGACCGCGGTCTGCGCGACGCGGGGCGAGGTGGGTGAGATCGCGCCAGGCACGAACGCGACCCCGGAGACGCTCGGCAGTGTCCGTGAGCAGGAGCTGCGCGACGCGTGTGCTGCGCTCGGCGTCACGGATGTGCGGTTCCTGGGCTACCGGGACTCGGGGATGGATGGCACGCCAGAGAACAAGGATCCGCGGGCCTACGTGAACGCGGCGGACGAAGAGGTCATCGGCAAGCTCGCCGCGGTCTTCCGCGAGGATCTGCCGGCTGTCGTGTTCACGTTCGACGAGAGCGGGATCTATGGCCATCCGGATCACAAAGCGATCCACCGTCACGCGACCGCGGCGTTCGATCGCGCAGCCGCCCGGGATGCGCGCCTCCTGTACACGGCGCTCCCCAAGAGCGTCGCGAAGATGCTCGCCGACCAGCTCCGCGCCGCGGGCGCCGAAAGCGGGTTCCCTGACGACTTCGGCGTGCTGGACGAAGAGGTCGACATCCACGCAGACGTCGGCGACTTCCTCGAGGCGAAGCGGCGGGCGGTCGCGGCGCACGCCACCCAGATCGCCGAATGGCAGGCGCATCTGTCGGAAGAGCAGCGGCTGAAGATGCTGTCGACCGAATACTTCCATGTCGCGCGTGGCCGCAAGCCGGACGCGGACGACCCGCTCGGTTAGGCGGAGGGGCCCCGCCGTTCGAAGAGCGTGCGGAGCGCCGCGATCTCGCCCAGATGTCCGAAGGTCCCCTGGACGACGTCCGTGTAGCGGCGGGCCGCCGCGTCGTCTACGACGCGCAGTCTCGGGATGACGTCGTCGCAGACGGCCGCGAGGTACGCCCGGAGCTGATCGCCACGGAGCTTCGGGATCGCCTCGACCTCGGCGAAGGTGTAGCCGCTGAGCACGCCGAGCCCGTCGGTGCCGAGGCCGCGCGGGTCGTAGCCGGTGCGGGCGGCCCACCCGTCGGCGATCCAGTGCTGCGTCTCTGGGGCGCCGCTCGCCAACCACATCGCCACGAGGTCGAGCCATCGCGCGATATGCCAGACCGTGTCACCGATCGAGTTCATCTCGCTCGCCGGGCGCCAATGGACCGCCGCATCCGGTGTTCGCCCAAGCTGTCGCTCGAGGGCCGTGCGGAGGTCGGTGACCCACTCCGCCAGGACCTCGCCACGCGTGCTCACGCCGCGGTGCCCTCTTCGATCGCCGTCGCGGGGCCTGTCCCAATGCGGCCGAGCCGGCCGACGATCCTCCGGGTGAGCCCGTCCATGGCCGCATAGCCCGCCCCGATGCCGGTGGGTGGGTTGCCCGCCGGGAGCAGCAGGCCGGGCAGGACCGGCGACCAGCGCCAGATGCCCCAGCCGGTGCCGTACAGCTCGAGCCCGAGCGTGAGCACGAAGCTCACCGCGTAGAGGAGCGGGAATCGGCCGCGCACGATGAACCGAACGAAGACCGCCCAGGTGACGAAGCCGAGGAGGTCAGGGAGCGGCGGGCGCGCGAGGCCCCACAGCATGTAGCACGTCGCGGCGGCGGTGACGGCGATCACGATGGGCCGCGCGGGCCGTTGGAGCAGCGGCAGCGACGCGGTGCGTAGCGCGGCGAGGTAGAAGAGCCCGTGGCCCGCGGGCACGAACAGCGGAAGATTTCCCAGGCGATATCGGTACGCGCCCCAGACGATCGAGCCGATGACCTCGAGGATCGTCGCGACGCAGACGAGCGTGATCACCTGGATGCGGATCGCGGGTGACTGGAGCGCCAGGGCGACGGCCAGGAACACCCATGCGGACAGCGACAGGAGGAGCTGCTGCGGTGCCGTGCTCACGCTGTCGAGCGGTAATGCGACGAGCCAGTACGCGGTGAAGGCAACCACGAGGGCGATCGAGCCGCGAGTGGTCACTCGACCCTGATCGTCTTGATCTTGTCGCCCACTATGACCTTGTCCGCGACGTCCTGCCCGCTGACTACTTGGCCAAAGTTCGTATAGCCGCCGTCGAGATTGCGGCATTCGCCAATGCAGATAAAGAACTGGGCGCCGTTACTTATCTCGATCGGCGTCGGCTTCCTGGCGATTCCGACGGCCCCTTTGATGAATGGGAGGTCGCTCAGCTCGGTGCACTGCTCGCCGCCACCGTTTCCGGTCCCATCAGGGTCTCCACCCTGGACGACGAATCCCGCAACGACTCGATGGAACGTCAGGCCGTCGTATCCGCCTTTGTTCGCCCTGAACGCGAAGTTAGACACAGTCTTCGGTGCCTTGTCCGGTCGCAGCTGGATGACGATCGTCCCGCCCTTGTCCAGGGTGATCGTGGCCTTGGCCGACGGCTGGTTGGGCGCGCCCTGGCACAGCACCGACGGCGCGGCCGTGCGAACGACCGCGGCTGTGCGGATCGGCGTCGGTGTTGGGGCGGCCGCCGTGCTGCCACACGCGGTCAGCGCGAGGACGACCACGAAGGCAGCGATCCTCACCCGACGGTGATCTTCTTGATCTTGTCGCCGATGCGGATGCCGCTGACGACGTCCTGGCCGCTCGTCACCTGCCCGAAGTTCGTGTACTGGTTGTTCAGCCACGAGGCGTCGGTCTTACAGAGAAAGAACTGACTGTCGTTGTTGATCTTGATGTCCGGGCCGCGGGCGATGCCGGCCGCACCTTGGGTGAACGGAAGGTCGTTCAGCTCGCTCGGCATCTTCCCGCCGCCGCGGCCGGTGCCATCCGGGTCACCGCCCTGGACGACCCAATCCTCGACGCGATGGAAGGTCTTGCCGTCGTAGAAGCCGGCCTTCGCCTTCTCGACGAAGTTCGCGACGGTCTTGGCGGCCTTGTCCGGCCGAAGCGCGATGGTGAAGCTGCCGCCGCGGTCGAGCTCGATGGTGGCGCTCTGCTGATCTGCCGTGACGCACCTCCGAGGAATGTGTGCTTTCGACCATACTTGATGGCCCGATGCCCACGTATCAAGCACCCCGCGGGATGCGGGATCTGCTCCCAGAGGAGGCGGCCGGCTTCGACCGGCTGTTCTCCGTCGTGATGGCGCGCGCGCAGCGGTACGGGTACCCGCGGATCGTCACGCCGATCGCCGAGGACCGCGAGGTGTTCCTTCGCACATCGGGACAATCGAGCGACACGGCGGGCAAAGAGATGTACGACGTGGCGCTCCACGGCCAGGGCGGCCTCGGCCTCCGGCCGGAAGGAACGGCGTCGGTCGCGCGCGCGTATCTCGAGCACGGTCTGCACCGCGCGCCGCAGCCGGTGCGGCTGTCGTACTGGGACCCGATGTTCCGCGGCCAGCGGCCGCAGAAGCTGCGATTCCGACAGTTCTGGCAGTGGGGCCTCGAGTGCTTCGGCGCGCCCGAGCCACCGGCGGACGTCGAGATCATCGAGTTCACGGTCGGATTGCTCGCCGAGGTCGGGCTCACCGACTACGTCCTCAAGGTGAACACGATCGGCGGCGTCGAGTCGCGCGAGAGGGTGAAGGACGCGCTCACCGCGTACTTCACGCGGTACCGCGACGAGCTCGACCCCGACTCGAAGGAGCGCCTCGAGACGAGCGTGCTCCGGATCATCGACTCGAAGGTCCCTCGCACCCGCGAGATCGCGGCGGGCGCGCCGAAGGTGCACGAGCTCATCTCCGAGGACGACCGCGCGCACTTCTCGGCCGTGACCGACGGGCTCGACCGGCTCGGCATCCGCTACGAGGTCGACGACCGAAAGGTGCGCGGCCTCGACTACTACACCCGCACCGTCTTCGAGTGCGTCCTCACGGATCCGGAGTACACCCAGGCCGGCGAGATCTCTGTTGCCGGCGGCGGGCGCTACGACGGGCTCGTGCGCACGATGGGTGGACCCGACGTGCCGGGGGTCGGCGTGGCCGGCGGGGTCGATGTGCTGTACTTCGCGCTGAAGACGCAGGACGTGCGGATCGACGAGTCGGTCAACGCGGACGTCTACGTGCTCTCCGGGGACCCGAACGACGGAGCGGACCGCATCCAGCTCGCGACGCCGCTGCGCGAAGCTGGTTTCCGCGTGGCGATCGACTACTCGACGCGCCCGCTCGACAAACAGCTCGAGAGCGCGGTGAAGCACGGCGCCAAGGTCGTGGTGATCCGCGGCACGGAGGAGTCGCGCGGCGGCAAGGTCATCGTGCGTGATCTCGTCGCGAAGGAGCAGCGGATCACGCGACTCGCTGCGGTCGTGGTCGAGGTCGGCCGCCACGTACCGAAGAGACCGAAGCCGCGGCTGATCGACGAGCCCACCGCCGCGGCTGATGCCGCCACGTTCGTCGCGGATCCGCGGGACTAGAAGGGATAGGCATGCTCCGCACACATACCTGCGGCGAGCTCACGCCCGGCGCGGCAGGGACGGAAGTCACCCTCGCAGGCTGGGTGAACCGCCGGCGGGACCTCGGCGGCCTCACGTTCATCGACCTGCGCGACCGCTACGGGATCACCCAGATCGTCGCGAAGGCCGGTGAGCCCGCGCACGACGCGCTCGGTGCCGCGCGCAGCGAGTGGGTGCTCAAGGTGAGGGGCACGGTGCGCGAACGGTCGAAGGAGACCGTGAATCCGAAGCTGCCGACCGGTGGCATCGAGGTCGCCGCGGCGAGCGTCGAGGTGCTGAACGAGGCGAAGACCCCTCCTTTCTATGTGAACGAGGAGACGCCGGTCGAGGAGACGCTTCGCTGGAAGTACCGCTACATCGACCTGCGGCGCGAGGGGCCGAAGGAGCTCATGCGACTCCGGCACGAGGTCGTCGCGTTCATCCGTCGGTACCTGGTGGCCCGCGGATTCTGGGAGATCGAGACCCCGACGATGATCCGGTCTGACCCGACCGGCGCCCGCGACTTCATCGTGCCCTCGCGCTACTACCCCGGGAAGTTCTGGGCGCTGCCGCAGTCGCCGCAGCAGTTCAAGCAGATCCTGATGGTCGGCGGCGTGGACAGGTACTTCCAGATCGCCCACTGCTACCGCGACGAGGACCCCCGCGCCGACCGCGTGTACGAGCACACCCAGCTCGACCTCGAGATGAGCTTCGTCGAGCGCGAAGACGTCATGTCGACGCTCGAGGCGCTGTACACGGAGATCTTCCGCGCGTTCGGCCGCAAGCTGCTTGCGAAGACACCGGTGCCACGGACCACCTACGAAGAGGCGATCCGGCGCTATGGCATCGACCGGCCGGACCTCCGCTTCGGCATGGAACTCGTCGATCTCACCGACGCTCTCCGCGCGACGGGCTTCAACGCCTTCCGGTCGGTCATCGACTCAGGTGGCGTGGTGCGGGGGCTCGTCGTGCCGGGCAAGGCCGACGCGACGCGGAAGGACATCGACGGGTGGCAGGCCCTCGCGAAGACGAAGGGCGCCAAGGGGCTCGCCTCGTTCGCGTTCGCGGGCCGCGAGGTGCGGTCGCCGGTCGCGAAATTCCTCACGCTGGCCGAAATGGAGGCGCTACGGGCCGCGGCCGGCGCGAAGGATGGGGACCTGCTGCTCGCCGTCGCCGATACCCAGCACACCGCGAGCGTGTCGCTTGGCGTGCTGCGCGAACGACTGGGCCCCGAGCTCGGCTTGGCCGACACGACGAAGCACTACGCGCTCTGGGTCACCGACTTCCCGCTCGTCGAGCGCACGCCCGAGGGCGGCTGGACGTTCGCCCACAATCCATTTTGTGCGCCGCTCACGGATCACGACCTCGAGTTGCTGGAGACGGAGCCGGAGAAGGCGAAGTCCAAGCAATACGACTTCGTCATCGATGGAAAAGAGATCTTCGGCGGCAGCGTGCGGATCTACCAGCGGGCCGTCCAGGAGCGCATCTTCGCGCAGCTTGGGGTCCCGAAGGAGGAGGCCGCGACGCGCTTCGGCGCGCTGCTCGATGCGCTCGAGTACGGCGCCCCGCCGAGCGGCGGCGTCGGTGCCGGCATCGACCGGCTTGTGATGAGCCTCGCCGGCACGGAGAACGTCCGCGAGGTCCAGTCGTTCCCGAAGACCCAGACCGGATACGACCCGTTGCTCGACGCGCCGGCCGAGGTCGATCCGAAGCTCCTCGAGGAGCTGGGGTTGCGCGTTGTCGTCAAGCCGCCGAAGCCGTGAGCATCGAGACCGTCGCGTCGGAGATCGAGCGGCTTGCTGATGCGACGGGCGGGATCGTGGGTGTCGCCGCGACGCAGCTCGCGACAGGGCGGCACATCGGCTACCGCGAGGATGAGCTCTTTCCGACCGCGTCGGTGATCAAGCTCCCGCTCCTCGTGACGCTCTACGAGGACGCGATCGCCGGACGCATCGACCTGTCCGAGCGGGTCACGTACCGCGACGACACGAAGGTCGCGGGCTCGGGCGTTCTCCAATACCTCGAGGACGGACTGGCGCCGACGCTCCGCGACCTCTCGGTCCTGATGATGTCGGTGAGCGACAACACCGCGACGGACCTGCTGTTCGACCGCGTGGGGAAGCCCCGCATCGAGGCGACCATGGACCGCCTCGGGCTGCCGAGCATCCGCGCGCCGTTCGACATCCGCGAGATGCTCATGGAGCTCGTCGACATGGACCACACCCAGCCCGGCGGCTACGACGAGCTCCGCCGGCTGCTCCGGGTCTCCGCCGGGAGCGGCGGGCGCTCGATGATCCCGGATCAGGCCGATCGAACGACGCCGGCGGACATGTGCCGGCTCCTCGGGCTCATTGAGTCGCGGGCGATCCTCGATGCCGACGCATGCACCGCGATCATCGAGCTCATGAAGCGGATCCAGTCGGCGACGCGCATCCCCGGCCTCCTCCCGAAAGGGACCGTCGTTGCGCACAAGACCGGCTCGTACCGCAGGCTGCGGAACGACGTCGGGATCGTGTACCCGCCGAACGGGCCGTACGTGGTCGCGCTCTTCGCCCGCGAGCTGGCGCGCGACAACGTCGACGACGACGGCGCGCTCGCGCGCATCTCGCTGGCCGTGTACGAGGAGTTCGCGGACTAGCGGCGGGTCTTCTCGAGCGCCGTGGCCCGCTTTCCGATCGTGACCCCGGCGGCGTGCATGTGGAAGACGGTCACGTCCGTGACCTTGTGACCGGACACGCGCAGCCCCTCGCGGATATTGCGCTCGAGCTTTGCCCAGTCGCTCGCCTTGCTGCTGAACGGATCCGTCGGGTTGATCGAGAACGACACCATGCAGCTGATGCCGCCCGCATGACCAGGCATGTCTTTCCTCCTTCGCGCGTCGCGAAGAGTGTGGCGGGGGCGTCAAGAGGTCGCCATACTGCCGACGTGCCGCAGGAGCGTCGGCTCGTGACGATCCTCTTCGCCGACATCGTGGGGTCCACGACCTTGACCGTGAGCAACGACCCCGAGGTCGTGCGCGAACGGCTGGGTGCCCTCTTCGCCCGAACCCGCCAGATCCTCCTGCAGCACGGCGCGACGGTCGAAAAGTTCATCGGCGACGCGGTCATGGCCGTCTTTGGGATACCGAATGCCCACGAAGACGATGCCGAACGCGCCCTTCGCGCCGCGCACGCGATCCTCATCACCTTCGCCCTTCCGAATGTCGGCCCGATGCAGCGCGTCGAGCTCCGCGTGGGTGTGAACACCGGCGAGGTCGCGACGGGGTCGGCCGAGACCGATCAGTTCCTCGTCACCGGTGAGAGCGTCAATCTGGCCGCGCGGCTCCAAGCCGCGGCGGCGCCCGGCGAGATCCTGGCCGGTGCGCTGACGCGGCGTCTGACCGCCGGCGTCGCTCGGTTCGGCCCGGTGCGGCGGGTGCCGGCGAAGGGGATCGGCGAGGTCGAGGCCTGGCCGGTCGAAGGGCTCGTGTCGCCCGTGCCGTCCGGGGGCCACCTAAGCGTGCCGAGCGCCGAGTTCGTCGGTCGAGAGCGCGAGCTCGGGGTCCTCGCGGCGCTCTGGGAGAAGGGTACGGCGACGGGCCGCCCGTATCTGGTGAGCGCGATCGGTCCGGCGGGTATCGGTAAGACGCGACTGATCGACGAGTTCGCGAGCGGGCTGAGCGGCGCGCTCATCCTGCGGACGCGCTGCCCGCCGTACGGTGAAGGCCTCGCGCTGTGGCCGATCGAGCAGATCCTCGGCCCGATGCCCGAGGCGACCCAGCCGAATCTCGTCGGTGCCTTCCAGCGCCATCTGGAGGTGCTCGCGCAGGACGGGCAGGTCGTTCTCATCGTCGAGGACATCCACTGGGCGGAGCCACCCATGCTCGACGCGATCGAGCAGATCGTGGACCGCGCACGCGGTCCGATCTTCGTGCTCTGCGCCGCCCGTGCCGACCTGCTCGCGTCGCGCCCAGGGTGGGGTGGCGGGCGCAGCAACTCGGCAAGCCTCGCGCTCGCTCCGCTCGACGACGCGGCCGTGGGCGCGCTCGTCGCCTCGCTCGATCCCGCTCCGGCCGCTGCGTCCGCCCTCCCGTTCGTGCGCGCGCACGGCGAGGGCAACCCGCTGTTCGTGCAGGAGTATCTGCGCGCCTTGCGCGAGGACGACGGGATCGCGTTCGGGAGCGCGGTGCCGCCGACGCTGCGGGGCCTCATCGCGGCCCGCCTCGACCGCGTTCCGCCGGAGACCCGGGCGGTCCTCCGCGCCGCAAGCGTCGCCGGGCGCACGTTCACTCCCGAGGTGCTCGAGGCGATCATCGACGAGCCACGACTTGCTGAGCGCCTCGCCGACGCGGAGCGCCTCGAGATCATCGTTCCCCTCGACCCAGAGGGGATCGCGCATCAGCGGCTGTCGTTCGTACACATGCTGTTCCGCGATGTCGCCTACGCCGGCGTGCCGAAGGGCGAGCGCGTGCGGCAGCACGATCGACTCTCGCGATGGTTGGAAACGAGCGAAACGGCGGATCTGGCGCTCGCGGCCCACCACGCGGAACAGGCGGCGTTGCTCGCGGGAGACCTCGGATCGGACACGGCGACGGCGCTCGCGCAACGCGGATTTGATTCGCTGCGCGCGGCGGCGGAGCAGCGGCGCGCCCGGACCGACAGCCACGGCGCGTTCGCGCTGTACCGGCGCGCCCTGGCGCTCGCGGATGCCGCCGATGAGGATCCGGCGTCACGGCTCGCGACACGTGCCCGCGCGGCGATGGCGTGGCTTCGCATCGAGGGAAGCGCGGCCGCGATCGCCGAGCTCGACGCGGTGCTCGGGGCGTCGCGCGGACTCGTGCCCGCCGATCTCCTCGTCCAGCTCCTCGTGTGGCGGTCGACCATCAGCGCGCTGGACGATCCTGCCGGCGCGGAGGGATTCGTCGCCGAGGCGATCGAGGTCGCGGAGCGCGCAGGCGATCAGCTGCGCCTCGCGTACGCCCGCTGGGCGGCCGCGGAGCTGCGGGCCGCCGCCGGCGATCTCGAAGGCCAGCGCACGAAGCTGACCGCGGTGCTGCGGGAGATGCTCGAGACGGGCACCGACTACTGGCTGGTGCCGAGCCTCTGCGACCTCGCGGAGAATGCCCTGAACCGCCAAGACGGTGCCGAGGCCGAGGCGTTCTCGCGTGACGCGTTGCTTGCGAGCGAGCACGTCGTGGCGGCGATCGACCGGTTCCGAGCGCTCGAGATCGCAAGCCGCGTGCGGCTTCAGGCGCACGACGTGACCGCCGCCGGACGCTACGCGGAGGCGGCCACGGTGCTGGCGCGCGAGCTCGGCGAGCCGTACGCGTCCGCGCGTGCGGCCCTCGCGGGCGCGGCGTATCGACGCGCGTCCGGAGACCTGCCCGCGGCCCAGCGGCTCATCGAGGCCGCGCTCGCGGACGGCGAGCTGGTCGCGCGGCCGACGATGCGCGGCGTGCTCGTCGAGCTTCGGGCGGTGCTGGCGACCATCCGCGCCGAGTCCGGAGACGCCTCGGGCGCGGCCGCGCTGCTCGCGCGAGCCCGGGCCGAGGCGCCGCCGGCCGACGTTCGCATGCGCCGGCACCTCGAGGCGGCCGAGGATGCGATGCTTGCGGCGAGCCCGTCGCCGGCGGTTCGCGCCTAGACTTTCGCTCATGCGGCGCGTCTATCTCGACCATGCCGCCACGACGCCGGTCGACCCGGCGGTCGCCGAGCTCATGGCGCAGGTCCTCCGTGAGGTCCCCGGCAACCCGTCGAGCATCTATGCCGAGGGGCGGCGGGCCCGCGCGCTCGTCGACCGTGCGCGCGACGAGGTGGCCCAGGCCATCGGGGCGGATCCGGCGGAGATCGTGTTCACGTCGGGTGGCACCGAGGCGGACAACCTCGCGCTCCGCGGCGTGCTGAAGGCCCGCGAGGGCGAAGCCGATGGGATCGTGATTACCGCGATCGAGCATCACGCGGTCCTCGACACCGCGCACGATCTGGAGGGGCACGGCCAGGCGAGGGTGACCGTGCTTGCGGTGGACCAAGACGGCCGGGTGAGTCCGGATGCCGTTCGCGGCGCGCTCGATGACCGTACGGCCATCGTCTCGGTGATGCACGGGAACAACGAGATCGGGACTCTGGAGCCGATCGAGTTGATCGGTGCGCTGTGCAAGGAGCGAGGCGTCACCTTCCATAGCGACGCGGTCCAGACCGTCGGTGCGCTCGAGATCGACGTGCGCTCCCTGCCGGTCGACCTCCTCAGCGTGAACGCGCACAAGTTCTACGGCCCCAAAGGCGTCGGCGCGCTGTACGTCCGGACGGGGACACGCATCGCGACGGTCCAGACGGGCGGTGGGCAGGAGAAGGGCCGCCGCACCGGGACAGAAAATGTCGCGGGCGTCGTCGGCCTGGGCGCGGCGATGCGCATCGCGACCGCGAGGCGTGCGACCGAGTCCGCGCGGCAGGCCGCGCTCCGCGACGTGCTGATCGCGGGCATCCGCGCACGGATCCCCGACGCGACGCTCACGGGCCATCCGACGGAGCGGCTGCCCAACAACGCCTCGTTCTGTTTCAGCGGCACGCAGGGCGAGGCCCTGGTCGTCTCGCTCGATCTCGAAGGCTTCAGCGTCTCGAGCGGCTCCGCCTGCACGAGCGGCAACACCGATCCGTCGCACGTCCTGCTCGCCCTCGGGCTGGATCGCGAGCTCGCCCAGGGGTCGTTGCGGCTCACCCTCGGCCGCGACACGACCGAGGCGGACGTCGTTGCCCTCCTCGCCGCCCTGCCGCCGATCGTGGCGCGGCTCCGCGCCGCGTCCGGCGCGGCGGTGCCGGCGTAGTGGAGGATCACTACAGCGAGACGGCGCTCGATCACCTGAGCCGGCCCCGCAACGTGGGAACGCTCGCCGGCGCGAGCGGGACGGGCTCCGACGCGAACCCCTCCTGCGGCGACCGCACGACGATCACGCTGCGCGTCGCCGACGGCCGGGTCGCCGAGCTGCGGTTCCGGACCTTCGGCTGCACCGCGGCCATCGCGGCGGCGTCGGTGCTCACGGAGCTCGCCGCCGGTCTGCCGGTCGAGGACGCGACGCGCCTCGAGCCCGCGGACATCCTCAACGCGCTCGGCGGGCTGCCGCAGCGGAAAGAGCCGTGCGCGCTGATGGCGATCGGGGCGCTGCGCGGCGCACTGATCGACGCCCGCGTGCGCGCGACCGCGTGACCGACCGCGTCTTCGTCGCGATGAGCGGCGGCGTCGATTCGTCGCTCGCGGCCGCGCTGCTCGCCGAACGTGGCGAGGACGTGGTCGGCGTGTGGATGCGGCTCGTGCCTGGCGGCGCCTCGAGCGATGCGCCGCGGTGCTGCGGAACGGATCAGGCCGGAGAGGACGCGAGCCGCGTGGCCGCGCACCTCGGGATCCCGTTCTACGCCCTGGACTACGCCGAGGTCTTCGGGCGCGAGGTGGTCGACCGGTTCGTCCGCTCGTACGCGGCCGGCGAGACGCCGAACCCGTGCGTCGCCTGCAACGGGTATGTGAAGTTCGAGGCGTTGCTCGGCGACGTCACGCGGAAGTTCGGCGCTTCGCGGCTGGCGACCGGCCACTACGCGCGTGTCGCGACCGGCGCGTCCGGCCGGCGAACCCTCCTTCGGGCGCGCGACGCGGCGAAGGACCAGTCGTACGCCCTCTACATGCTCGGCCAGCGCGAGCTCGCCCAGCTGGAGCTTCCGATCGGCGAGCTTCGGGACAAGGCCGAGACTCGGATGCTCGCGGCACGGTTCGGGCTCCCGAACGCGGCGAAGGCCGACAGCATGGACATCTGCTTCGTCGGCGGCGATTACCGGGACTTCGTCCGCGACCGTGCGCCCGAAGCGTTCACCAGCGGACCGATCGAGCGCTCCGATGGCCGCGTCATCGGCGAGCATGCGGGCGTTGGAGGCCTCACCGTGGGGCAGCGCGCGGGCGTGGGCGTCGCCACCGGCGAGCGGCTGTACGTGCTGCGCCTCGAGCCCGAGCGCCGTGCCGCGGTCGTCGGCCGAACGGACGAGATCGCAACCCGGGCGTACGCGTTACGTGACGTCACGTTCACCGCGGACGCGGCGCCGGGCGACGTATTCGCCGCCGACGCCGTCCTTCGCTACCGGGGCACGCCGCTTGCGTCGACGGTCCGCATGTCGACGGACCGCGGCACCGCCGTGCTCGAGCTCGCCCAGGCCGCCCTCGTGGCGCCTGGCCAGGCTGCGGTCCTGTACCGCGATGACGAGGTCATCGGCGGAGGCGTGGTCGACCGCCCGATCGCGGTGTAGGCGGTGCGCGTCCTCATCCGGATCGTCACGATCACCCTGGCTGGCGCCGTCCTCTATTACGCCGGCCTGGTCAACGGGATGGTCATCTACCGGCCGAGCGCGTACGGAGCGGCGCTCGTCGTGGGCGCCATCGCCGTCAGCATCGCGATGCTCGTCGTGGCGACGGTGGGCGATGGTCGAGGAGAAGCCGAGACCATCCCGGACCGGCGCTACGTGCGGATGCATCGCATCGCGTGGCTCGTCGCCTGCGTCATGGCCCTCGTCGGCGCGTCCTGGCTCTTCGCCGCGCCGCGGCAGCAGTCCGGCGACTGGACGCCGTATCACAACGACGCGATCGCGCTGAACGAATGCGCGGCCCGGCTGTTCCTCGAAGGCCGCGACCCGTACACGGACCTCGACGTCTACACGTGCTACGCGCGCCTCGGCATCGGCGCCGACCGCACGACCCCGCTCCGGCAAGGGCTGTTCGCGCGCGACGGCTCCTATCCGAGCGACGACGAGCTCGACACCGTGTGGGCCATCCAAAGTCACGACAGCGCGGGGCAGGTCGAGTTCGAGTCGAAGCCCTCCTATCCGGCCTTGTCGTTCGTGCTCATCGCGCCGTGGGTCGCGGCCGGCTGGGACACGAACGCCCTGTACGTCCTGTGTCTCGTGGCGGCGATGCTGCTCGTGCTCCTGCGCGCGCCCGCCGGATTGCGCCCGTTCGTGCTGACCGGGCTGCTGGGCAGTGCGAGCCTGGCCGCGTTCACGGTCAGCGGGAGCGCCGACCTCCTGTACGCGCTCCCCATCGTCGCGGCCTGGCTTTGGCGGGAGAAGGGCTGGAGCGGCTTGCTCTTCGGCGTCGGTTGCGCGACGAAACAGATCGCGTGGTTCTTCGCGCCCTTTTATTTGCTCGCCGTCCTATCGCGGCACGGATGGCGGGTCGCGCTGAGGCGAGCGCTCGAGGCTGGAACGGTGTTCGCGATCGCGAACGTGCCGTTCATCCTCGCGGACCCGCACGCCTGGGTCGCCGGGGTGACCGCGCCGATCGCCGATCCGATGTTCCCACGGGGCGCGGGCATCATCTTCCTGGTGCTGAACGACCTCCTGCCGCTCTGGCCGCCCCTCGCGTACACGGCGATGGAGATCGCGGCCTTCGCGATCTGCGCCGCGGTCGCGTGGCGCACGCGCCGAACGAGCCCCGAGCTCGGTGCGGTGCTCGCGACCCTGCCCCTCTTCTTCGCGTACCGGAGCCTGTTCTCCTACTTCTTCCTGCTGCCGCTCTTCGCGTTCGCCGGCCTGGCGCGGATGCCCGTCGGCGAGCTCGAGCCTGCCCTCGCCCGCGCGTCCGGGGCGGTCACGCTCTTCGCCTTCCCGACCCGGATCCGCCGCGATCGGCGGCGGACCGCCGACAGGGTGGCCGCGCCCTCGGCGGCGGACTGACCTGCCGCCCGCTCTGGTACCGCTGGCCCTGGTCGCGGTCGGGGTGCCCGCCGCGGTTCGCGCCGCGCTCGGTCGCCCGAAGGGCATGCTCGCTGCCTGGATCCTCTCCGGCGCGGCGGTGCTCGCCGCACAGACGGTCGGCGAGATCGGCGGCTGGCGGACGGGTACGCTCGGTGAGGCGCAGGTACTGTTCGCGTGCTGTGGCGCGGCTCTTGCGTCGCTGGCCGTGGCGGTCCTAGAAGGACTGAGGGAGTAACCGATATGGGTGTCATCTTTGGGTTCCTCGCGGGCGCGATCGCCGCGCTGATCTACGGTCCGAAGCTGCTCGGGGACAACCCGCGCGACGAGCTGCAGCTCCGCGCGGACGAGCTCAAGAAGCGAGCCGACGATCTTCAGCGGATCGCGCAGAAGATCGCCGACGATGTCTCGGTGAAGGGACGCGAGATCATCGACGAGGCGAAGCGCGAGTGGGAGAGCGCCGGCACCGGCCGTCGTGGCGGCAGCGGCACGACCGGAGGGGCCGGCCCGAAGTCCAGCTAGGGCGCTTATCCTTTTCAACGGGGAACGCGGGAGCCGGTCGACCGACCGTGACCCGCGTTTTTCGTTATGTGACAGGGAGAGGGCAGTAGACAGCCAGACGATCCGGGAGCGGTTCATCAAGTTCTTCGAAGAGAAGGGCCATCATCGCCTGCCCAGCGCGCCGCTCGTCCTGAAAGACGACCCGAGCGTGTTGTTCACCAGCGCCGGCATGCAGCCGATCGTGCCGTACTTCCTCGGACAGAAGCAGCCGCCCGCGAAGCGCCTGGTCACCGTCCAGAAGTGCTTCCGCACCACCGACCTCGACGTCGTCGGGACCGATACCTACCACAACACGTTCTTCGAGATGCTCGGGAACTTCGCGATCGGCGACTACTGGAAGAAGGAAGCGATCGCGTGGGGCTGGGAGCTCCTGACGAAGCAGTTCGAGATCGATCCGAAGACGCTCGTCGCGACCATCTACTTCGACGACGACGAGGCGTTCGACATCTGGACGAAGGAGCTGGCGCTCCTGCCACCGGAGAAGGTCTTCCGGCTCGGGAACCTCGCGAAGGGCGACGACACGAACTTCTGGTCTCCCGGCCCGACCGGCCTGTGCGGACCGTGTAGCGAGGTCTTCGTCGACCGCGGCCAGCAGCCCGGCGTGAAGCCACACGACTGCGACCCCGGCGAGGACTGTGGCCGCTACCTCGAGATCTGGAACTTCGTGTTCCAGTCGTACGACCGCAAGGCGGACGGCACGCTCGTCCCGCTGTCGAAGCGGAACATCGACACCGGTGCAGGCCTCGAGCGCACCTCGCAGGTTCTGCAGGGCGTGACCGACACGTTCAAGACGGACCTCTTCCAGCCGCTCATGAAGAAGATCGAGGCGCTGACCGGCTCGAAGTACGGCGACGACGGCGTGCGGGACGTGTCCATGCGGGTCGTCGCCGAGCACGCCCGGGCCGCGGCGTTCCTCATCGCCGATGGCATCGCGCCGTCCAACGAGGGCCGTGGCTACGTGCTTCGCCGCCTCATCCGCCGGGCCGCGCTCCACGCCCGCCGGCTCGACCTCAAGACCGGCGCGATCACCCAGGTCGCCGGCGAGGTCGTCAAGTCGATGCAGAAGCATTACCACGAGCTCACCTCGGCACGCGAGCGGATCGCCCAGACGATCGGTGCCGAGGAGGAGAAGTTCGAGCGAACCCTCTCCAGCGGCATCGAGCAGCTCACCAGCGCGATCGCCGCGGCGAAAGAGTCCGGCCGCGCCGCGATCGACGGCGAGACCGCGTTCCGGTTGTACGACACCTTCGGTTTCCCGATGGAGATGACCCGGGAGCTGGTGGCGGCCGCCGGCATCGGGGTCGACGAGGCCGGCTTCAAGAGGCTGCTCGATGCCCAACGCCAGCGCGGTCGCGCGGCGGCGAAGTTCTCGCAGGACGCGATGCGCTTCGGGCAGTTCTACGCCGACCTGCACGAGAAGGAGGGCCTCGGGAGCACGTTCACCGGATACACCGAGCTCGCCTCGGATGCGGTCATCCGCTCGCTCGTGATCGGCGGCGAGCGCGTGGACGAGGCGCGCGAGGGTCAGGACGTGGAGATCGTGCTCGACCGGACGCCGTTCTATCCGGAGGGCGGCGGCCAGGTCGGCGATCGCGGCGACATCACGACCTCCGAAGGCCGCGCGCTGGTCGCGGATACGCAGACGGCCGCGACGAACGTGATCGTCATGAGCGCCAAGGTGGTCGACGGCGTCCTGCGCACCGGCGCGCCGGCCCGCGCGTCCGTCGATCGGGAGTCGCGGCGGCACACGATGCGCAACCACACCGCGACGCACCTCCTCCACGCGACCCTGCGACGGCTGTTCGGCGACGACGTGCACCAGGCCGGCTCGCTCGTCCACGCGCCGAATCTCCGTTTCGACTTCACGTTCGGCCGAGCGCTGACGGCGGAGGAGCTGCGGCGCGTCGAGGACGAGGTGAACGACGCGATCCTGACGAACGCCAGCGTGCACGCCCAGTCCATGCCCCTCCAGGACGCGCTCGCGTCCGGGGCGACCCATCTCTTCGACGAGAAGTACGGCGATGAGGTCCGCGTGGTCGAGGCGGGCCCGACCTCTCGGGAGCTCTGCGGCGGCACGCATTGCCACTGCACCGGCGACATCGGGCTCTTTCTCATCACCAAGGAGGAATCGATCGGCGCCGGCGTGCGCCGCATCGAGGCGGTGACCGGCGAGGGCGCGCTCCGCGAGGTCCATGACCTGCGCGACCACGTCGAGCGGGCGGCCAGCGCGCTCAGAGTCCCGCCGGCGCGCCTGCCGGAAGCGGTGGTCCAGATGGCGGACTCGCGCGACCGGCTCGAGAAGCAGCTCGCGTCGCTCCAGAAAAGCGGCGTGGACCAGACGGCGACAACGCTCGTCGCGAAGGCCGAGACGCTGGAGGGCGCGAAGCTCGTCGTGCTCGACGTCGGCGACTACGACCAGCAGGTCCTCCGTGGTCTCGCCGACCGCGTGCGCGACGGGCTGGGGACGGGTGTCGCGGTGCTCGGATCCACGCACGCCGGCCGGCCCGGACTCGCGGTCGCGGTCAGCAAGGATCTGGTGGCGCGCGTCCACGCCGGCGATCTCGTGAAGGAGCTCGCCGCGATCATCGGCGGCAACGGCGGTGGCCCGGCCAACAGCGCGACCGGCGGCGGAAAGGACCCTGCCCGCCTCGGCGACGCGCTCGACGCCGGCGCGCGCGCCGTTCGCGAGAAGCTCGGAGGGCGTGGCTAGTCCGAGCGTGGCCGGCGTCGAGCTCGCCTCGGCGGCCGTGCGCGTCGTGGTCGGACATCGCGAATCGGGCCGGTTCCGCGTTACCGGCGTCGGGCATGCGCCGGTGCCCGCGACCGCGATGAGCGGCGGATACATCGCCGACCGGCGTGCCGTCGGCGCGGCGCTCGTCGCCGCCTTCGCCGCCGCGGAGCGGGTCGGGCGCGCCGAGAAGGTCGTGGTCGCGATCGACGGCGACGACATCCGCACGTATCACGACAGCACGACGTTCGAGCGTGAAGATCAGCGCGACGCGGTGTCGCCGGGCGAAGCGGTGAAGGCGATCCGCCTGGCCCGCGAGGCCGCCGCCCGCTCGGCCCGCGAGCTCGCCGGGGACGATCCGGCGCTCCGCGGCATCGCGACGGCCGAGCTGCACGACGACGTCGGCGGCTTCATCCTCGACGGCCGGCGGCTCGGCTCGCCGGTCGGTGATCGCGGCCAGCGGCTCGAGGTGCGCACCGACATCGCCCTCGCGCCGCTCGTGCAGGCGGGTGGCGCCACGGCGACGCTCGAATCCGCGAGGCGGCGCGGCACGGCGACATCCGGCGCGTACGCGCTCGGGCGTTTGGTCGCCGAATCCGGCGTCGCCGAAGCGGGCATCGCACGGCTCGCCGCGGACCAGACGACCGTCACGGTGGTCCGCGACGGC
>JALYLX010000031.1 GCA_030773995.1 Chloroflexota bacterium | reverse complement strand
CGCGCAGGCCGCGCTCGATTTTTGGCTCCGCGACGCCGAGCTCGACCGCCGCCGCCATCGCGAGCGCGGCGTTCAGCCGCTGGTGGTCGCCGACGAGGGCGAGCGTGACGCGCGGGTCGAGCGGCAGTACGGTCCGGCAGTCGGCGTCCGCGGCGCGGCACACACGCTGGACGGCGCGTGCAGCGACCGGCCGCTGCGGTGCAACGAGCGCGGTCCGACCGCGCCGGACGATGCCGGCCTTCTCTGTCGCGATCATCGCGAGCGAGCGCCCGAGGATCGCGGTGTGGTCGTGGCTGATGGACGTGATGATCGACAGGTCGGGGTCGAGCGCGTTCGTCGCGTCGAGCCGTCCGCCCAGGCCGACCTCAACGATCGCGACGGTGCACCCGCGCTCGGCGAACGCGCGCATCGCGAGCATGAGCGTCAGCTCGAACGTCGTTGGCTCGCCCGCGGCTGGATGCTCGCGCCGCAGCCACGAGACGAGCGGGCGCAGTCGCGCGATCGCCTGCGCGAAGTCCGCCTCGCGGAGCATCGCGCCGTCGACGCGGACGCGCTCCCGATACGTCTGCAGGTGTGGCGAGGTGAACAGGCCGGCGCGCACACCCGCCGCGTGCAGGATCGACGCGAGGAACGCCGCGGTCGAGCCCTTGCCCTTCGTACCGGCGATGAGCACCACTCGCATGCCCCGGTCCGGCCTGCCGGCCAGACGGAGGAGCGCGCGCGTACGGCCGAGGCGCCAGCGCGCCGCGCGGCTCGCGCGCACGTTCCATCCGACCCCGAGCTCCGGATCGGAGAAGCCGAGCAGCCAGGCGAGTTCCGATCCGCGCACCTCGCGGGGATTGTGCCGCGCCTACCATCGTCCGTGGAGCAGGACGGATGATCGAAGATCTCGACGGCGTCATCGAGCCGGCTCGGACATGGCAGGCGCGATGGCTGCTACCGGCCGCCGGCGCGATGCTGCTCGGCGCCGTCCTCGCCTCGAGCTTCCTGCGCTTCACGCCGGCGCGGGCGACCGTGCTCGAGGGGGCGCCACCCGCGACCGGGATCAAGTCCATCGAGCTACCCCGGAACGTCGCCACGCTCCAAACGCGGCTGCAATTCTCCGGCGTCACCGGTCTCACGAGCATGGAGATGAGCGACGGATTCCGCGATACCTATCGCCTCGCGGACGGTCGCCTGGTGATCGTCATCGAGTATCCCGATCCGGCAAATGGGGCGCTGCTCGCGCCGCCGCAGCGCGCCGCCGTACGCGTGCGCGGCGGCCAGGGCGCCGTCTTCGATACGTTCCAGCTGAGCCAGCCGAACGCGATCGCCTGGGTCGCGGACGGCATGCAGTATCAGGTGGGCGGCGCGTTCTCGACCGACGAGCTCATCAGCCTCGCGGAGCAGCTGCGTTAGTGTCCGCAGCCGTGATGGAGGGGACCACCCAATGGCGACGGTGAAGGCGGCGCTCGTCCAGACTGCCTGGACCGGCGACAAGGACTCGATGGTCGAGCGGCATCTCAAACACATCGACGACGCCGCGAAGCAGGGCGCGCAGGTCATCTCCCTCCAGGAGCTGTTCTACGGTCCGTACTTCTGCCAGGTCGAGGACAGGAAGGGGTACGCGTACACCGAGCGCATCCCGGATGGTCCCACGACGAAGCTGCTGCAGGAGCGCGCGAAGAAGCATTCGATGGTGATCATCGCCCCGATGTACGAGGAGGATCAGCCGGGCATCTACTACAACACCGCCGCGGTGATCGACGCCGACGGCAAGTACCTCGGCAAGTATCGGAAGACACACATCCCGCACCTGCCGGGCTTCTGGGAGAAGTTCTACTTCCGGCCTGGCAACCTCGGCTACCCCGTCTTCGACACCGCGGTCGGCAAGGTCGGTGTGTATATCTGCTACGACCGCCACTTCCCGGAGGGCGCCCGGATGCTCGGGCTGCACGGCGCCGAGCTGGTGTTCATCCCGTCCGCGACATCCCGCGGCCTGTCGATGCATCTCTGGTTCATCGAGCAGACCGCGCACGCGATCGCGAACGGCTATTGGGTCGGCACGATCAACCGGGTCGGGGTCGAGGGCGAGTACGGGAAGAACGACTACTACGGATCCTCGTACTTCGCCGATCCGCGCGGGAAGATCGTCGCCCAGGCATCCGACAAGGAGGAGCAGCTGCTCGTCGCCGACCTCGACATGGATCTCGTACGCGAGGTGCGGGACACCTGGCAGTTCTACCGCGACCGCCGGCCGGACATGTACGCGGACATCGGAGCGCCATAGTGGCGCTGCGCCCCGCGCTGAATCACATCGGCGGGGCCTGGGTCGAGTCATCGTCGCACGCGACCGTCGAGGATCGCGATCCCGCGCACACCGATCGGATCCTCGCGAACGCGACCGCGTCCACCGCGGCCGACGTCCGGTACGCTATCGACGCCGCGGAGAAAGCGTTCCCCGAGTGGCGCGCCACGCCGGCGCCGCAACGCGGCGACATCGTGCGGAAGGCAGCGGATCTCATGGAGCGGCGCCGCGATCAGCTCGCGCGGCTGCTCACGCAAGAGGAAGGCAAGGTCCTCGCCGAGTCGTTCGCCGAGGTCGACCGCGCGATCGCCAACGTGCGCTTCTCCGGTGGCCAGGGGACGCGCCTGGTTGGCGAGACGATCCCGTCGGCGCAGCGCGGCACGCTCATCTACACGACGCGCGAGCCGCTCGGCGTCGTCGCCTGCGTCACGCCGTGGAATTTCCCGATCGCCATCCCGGCGTGGAAGATCGCGCCCGCGCTCGTCGCCGGGAACGCGGTCGTTTTCAAGCCCGCGTCGCTCACGCCACTCTGCGCGACCGAGGTCGTGCAGTGTTTCCTCGACGCGGGGCTGCCCGATGGCGTGCTTAACCTTGTGCTTGGCTCGGGTGAAACGCTCTCGGGCGCACTCATCGACGACGAGCGGATCAAGGCGATCTCGTTCACCGGCTCGTCAGCCGTGGGCCGCGCGCTGTACGCGCGCGCCGCGCAGCGCCTGTGCAAGGTGCAGCTCGAGATGGGCGGGAAGAACGCGGTGATCGTCCTCGCCGACGCCGATCTGGAGAAGGCCGCTGAGAGCGTCGCGTCGGGCGCGTTCGGCGCGACCGGCCAGCGCTGCACCGCCACGAGCCGTGCGGTGGTCGCGAAGCCGCTCCTCGCCGATTTCGTGAAGCTGCTCGGCACGAAAGCCGAATCGTGGACGCCGGGCGACGGCCTGGCCGACGGCGTGAAGATGGGACCGCTGGTCGACGCGTCGCAGCTGAAGAAGGTGCGGGCGAAGATCGCCGACGGCAAGCGCGAAGGCGCGACCCTTCTGCGCGACGGGACCGATGCCGGCATCGACGGCGGCTACTTCGTCGCACCGACGATCTTCACCGAGGTCGATCCGCGCATGAGCGTCGCGCAGGACGAGATCTTCGGCCCGGTGGTGAGCGTCATCCCGGCGGACGATCTCGAGTCGGCGCTCGCGAAGGCGAACGCCGTCGGCTACGGGCTGTCGTCGTCCATCTACACGCGCGACCTGCACTCGGCGTTCCGCTACGCGGACGCATCGGAGGCCGGGATGCTCCACATCAATCTGCCGACGCTCGGTGGCGAGGCGCACGTGCCGTTCGGTGGCGTGAAGGACTCGGGGTTCGGCGATCGCGAGTGCGGCACCGCTGCGTTCGACTTCTTTTCCGAGATCAAGGTCGTGTACGTCGGGTACTAGCGACCCACGGGATGACCGCGGTCTCGTCGTCGACGCGCTGCGCCTCGCGCTGCGCGAAGCCGAGGCGTATCTCGCCGGGCTCGATGCCGACCGTGTCGGCAGCGAGGCCACCTTCCGGATGGCCAACGCCCTCGGTGGTGCGCTGCCCGAGCAGGGCGTGGGGACCCTGGCCGCGATCCGCGAGCTCGCCGCGACGCATGGCGCGGCGTACGCTCGTCGGGACCGCGATTCTTCCACTGGGTCGTCGGCGGCGGCACGCCCGCTGCGCTCGCGGCCGACTGGCTCACGTCGACCTACGACCAGAACGCGTTCGCCTGGGAGTCGTCGCCGCTCGGCACGCGGCTCGAGGAGATCGCCATCGATTGGCTCAAGGATCTCTTTGCCCTGCCGCCGGCCTGGCGTGGGGTGCTGACGACGGGCGCGACGATGGCGAACTTCACCGGCCTCGCGGCCGGGCGGCGCTGGTGGGCGGAGCGTCACGGCGTCGACGTCGATGCCGACGGATTCGCCGGGTTGCCCGCGGTCCCGGTCTTCTCGAGCGGCTACATCCATCCATCGGCGACCAAGGCGCTCGCGATGCTCGGCATCGGCCGCGACTCGGTGCGGCGGTTCACGCAGGACGACGTCGGCCGGCTCGATCTGGCCGCGCTCGAGGCCGCGCTGCGCGAACTGCGCGGCGCGCCCGCGATCCTCGTCGCGAACGCCGGCGAGGTGAACGCCGGCGACTTCGATCCGATCAATGCGATGGCCGACCTCGCGGCGGAGTACGGCGCCTGGCTCCACGTCGACGGCGCCTTCGGGCTCTTCGTCCGCGTCACGCCGGCGGCGGTCGAGCCGGGTGACGGGATCGAGCGTGCGGACTCCGTCATCTCCGACGGTCACAAGTGGCTCAACGTGCCGTATGACTCCGGTTTCGCGTTCGTCCGCGACCAGCGCCTCCTGGCCGGCGCATTCACCTTGAGTGGCGCCTACCTCCCGGTCCCCGGAGACCACGCGAGCTTTGGCTACGTCGGGCCAGAGGCATCACGCCGCGCGCGCGGGCTCGCGGTGTGGGCGACGCTGCGCGCGTACGGGCGCGAAGGCTACCGGTCCATGGTGGAGCGGCATCTGGCGCTCGCGCGCCGGCTCGGGCTGCGCGTCGACGAGGCGCCGGATCTTGAGCGGCTGGCGGACGTGCGCTTGAACATCGTGTGTTTCCGCTATCGGCCGAAGGATGTGGCCGAGGCCGACCTCGATGCGCTCAACATGCGCATCGGCAAGGCGTTGCTCGAGGACGGTCGGGTGTACGTCGGCACGACCCGCTACGGCGGGCGCGTGGCGTTCCGTCCGGCGATCGTGAACTGGCGGACGGCGGAGGCGGACGTCGATCTCATCACCGACGTCATTCGCGAGCTCGGCGCCCGCGCGCTCGTCGAGGCGTAGCGTCCTTAGTTGGTCGGTCGCGGAAGCTGGGTCTTCAAGGCTCGCATGTACGCGTAATCGGAGCTCTGCGCGACGAGCTGCTGCGGGACGCCTTTCACCATCTTCTGGTCGGCCAGCTGGAGCGCGAAGAACCGCAGGCTCTCCTCCGGGTCGAGGTCGCGCCATTCGTACCTGCCGTTCTTGAGCACCGCGAGGACCGACTCGTAATTGGTGAAGAATCCCTGCGTGACTCCCGAGAGGGCCGCGGCGGCGGGGTCCTTGGCGACGCGGTCATTCGCCCGAAGGAGCGCGCGCGTCACGCGCTTCGCGGCCATCGGATAGCGCTGCACCCAATCGCGATTCGCGATGAGCTGGCAGCAGTAATACTGCGACCATGGCTTGTCCTCCACGTTGGCCATGACCAATGTTCCGGGGTTCTTGGGGTTCGCGCGAAGAAGCGGTACCTGGACCGCCAGCGCCAGGAGCGCGTCTGACTCGCCCTGAACGAAGAGATCGAGCGTGCTCGCGGTGGCGCCGCGGGCGACGAAGTTCACCTGGGTTCTTGGGTCGAACCCCACCGAGGCAAGGATCGCTGACCAGAAGCCATAGACCACGTCGGTCACATCGGTCGCGTTGACGGCGATCGTCTTTCCCTTGAGGTCGCGAATCGACGCGATCCCGGGACGCACCCAGAGCTCCGCGCAACCGGTATGCATGCCGCCCAGGGCGAGGAGCGGCTGACCGGCGTCCACGTTGGCTACGATCCACTGGCTATACCCGACAGCGATGTCCGCCTCGCCGCGCTGGACCGCGCCGATCGACGGGGGCAAGATCCGCGCGTCGGTGAAGCCCTCCTCCCGGAGGTAGTCGCCCGCCGTCCAAAAGGCCGCATCGCAGGCGCCCCCACCGCTCATTCGGAGGGTGGTGGTCTCGGGTGGCCCGAGCACCGCGTTGGAGCCGGAGCCCGTCGGCGCCGTCGCGCACCCGGCCCCGATACCGAGGCCCACGACGCTCGCAGCCAATGCCGCGCTGGATCCCAGGAACTGGCGTCTGCGCACCGAAAGAGCCTAGCCCCGGTGCATCTGCGGGATCGCTGTCGCCGCTAGGAGGCTTTCACTCCGGCGACGAGCTGCGCCACGGCCTCCTTCGCGTCACCGAACAGCATCTGCGTCTTCGGGTCGAGATACAGGTCGTTGTCGATCCCCGCGAAGCCGGGCTTCATGCTCCGCTTGATCACGATGATCTGCTGGGCCTTGTCCACGTCGAGGATCGGCATGCCGTAGATCGGGCTGCCCTTCGTGCTCCGCGCGGCGGGGTTGGTCACGTCGTTCGCGCCGATCACGAGCGCGACGTCAGCTCGCGGGAACTCGGGGTTCACCGCGTCCATGTCCATGAGCTTCTCGTAGGGGACATTCGCCTCAGCCAGAAGCACGTTCATGTGGCCGGGCATCCGTCCGGCGACCGGGTGGATCGCGTAGACAACGTTGACGCCCCGCGATTCGAGCAGGTCGGCCAGCTCGCGCACGTTGTGCTGGGCCTGTGCGACGGCGAGCCCATAGCCCGGGACGATGATCACATTGCGGGCGTAGGAGAGCAGCGTCGCGGCGTCCTCGGCCGTCGTTGCGCGCACCGTCCGCCCGTCGTCAGCGCGCATCGCCCCGCCGGTCTCCGCGCCGCCGGCGGGTGCCGCTCCGAACGCGCCGAACAGGACGTTGGCGATCGACCGGTTCATCGCCTTGGACATGAGCCGGGTGAGGATCGTGCCCGACGCGCCGACGAGCGTCCCGGCGACGATGAGGAGCTGGTTGCCCAGCACGAAGCCCGCCGCGGCGACCGCGAGTCCGGTGAACGCGTTGAGCAGCGAGATCACGACCGGCATGTCGGCGCCGCCGATCGGCATCACGAGCGCGACGCCGAAGAGGAGCGCGAGCACTGCGACGCCGGTCATGACGGCGAGCTGCGGCACGACGACCATGCCCGCGACCGACGCGGTGAGCAGGAGCGAGAGCACGATCATCCCGCCGAACAGCACACTGGTCACGATCTGCTGGCCGCTGTACTTGAACGCGCGCGGCGTGATGAGCCCCTGCAGCTTGCCGAACGCGATCGCGCTGCCGGAGAACGAGACCGCGCCGATCATGAGGCCGAGCATCGAGCTGATCGTGTCGCCGGGCGTCACCCCGGAGCCGCTCAGTCCGCGCGTGAGCTCGAGGATCGAGACCAGCGCGGCCGCGCCACCGCCCGCGCCGTTGAACAACGCGACCATCTGCGGCATCGCCGTCATCTTCACGACCCGCGCGCCGACGAAGCCGGCCGCGCCGCCGACGATGAGGCCGGCCACAGTGACGATGAGGCCGGTCGTCCCGTAGCTCTGGAACTCGATGTCGAAGAACGTCGCCGCGACCGCCAGGAGCATGCCGGCCGCGGCGATGCGGTTGCCGTTCACGGCCGTCTTCGGACCCGAGAGCCCCTTCAGGCCGAGGACGAACGTGACCGCCGCGATGAGGTACGTGAGCGGGATGAGCGACCGGAGGTCCACTACGTCCGGGGGCCGGGTTTTTGTCCGGGCTTCTGCTTGAACATCGCGAGCATCCGGTCGGTCACGACGAAGCCACCGACGACGTTCGCGGTCCCGAGCACGACGCCGAAGAAGCCGAGCGCCAAGCCGAGCGGGCCGCCGACCGCCGCGGACACGAGCATCGCTCCGATGACGATGATCCCGTGGATCGCGTTCGCGCCGGACATGAGCGGCGTGTGCAGCGTCGAGGGCACCTTCGAGATCACCTCGAAGCCGACGAAGATCGCGAGGATGAAGATGTACAGCCCGACGATCGTCTCGCTGCTCATGCTTTCTCCAGCGCGGCCTTGGTCGCCGGCTGCACGACCTCGCCCTGATGCGTGATGAGCGCGCCCTTGATGATCTCGTCCTCGAGGTCGATGGACAGCGCGCCATCCTTCACCAGGAGACCGAGGAGCGCGCCGACGTTGCGCGCGTACAGCTGGCTGGCGTGGACCGCGACGGTGCTCGGCAGGTTCACTTCGCCGACGATCGTCACGCCCTCGCGGACGACGGTCTCGCCGGGTGAGGTGAGCTCGCAGTTGCCGCCCATCTCCGCGGCGAGGTCCACGATCACCGAGCCGGGCTTCATTGCCTTCACCATGTCAGCCGTCACGAGGATCGGCGCCCGCCTGCCGGGCACGAGGGCGGTCGTGATGACGACGTCAGCGTCCTTCACGTGCTTGCCGACGAGCTCCTGCTCCTTGCGGTGCGCTTCCTCCGAGAGCTCCTTCGCGTAGCCACCGGTGCCCTCGCCTTGCTCGCCCAGCTCGATCTCGAGGAACTTCGCGCCGAGGCTCTGGACCTGCTCCTTCACGACCGGCCGCGTGTCGAACGCCTCGACGACCGCGCCGAGGCGGCGCCCGGTCGCGATGGCCTGCAGGCCGGCGACGCCCGCGCCGAGGACGAGCACGCGCGCGGGTGTCACGGTCCCCGCGGCGGTGGTGAGCATGGGAAAGAACTTCGGGAGCGCGTTCGCGGCGACAACGACCGCCTTGTACCCCGCGATATTGCTCTGCGATGACAGCGAGTCCATCGGCTGCGCGCGCGTCACGCGCGGGATCGCATCCATGCTGAAGGCCGTCGTGCGCCTGGCGGCGAGCGCGCGGACGGCGTCCGCGTTCGTGAGCGGCTGGATCGTGGCGATGAGCGCGGCGCCCTCGCGCAAGAGGGCGATCTCGTCGGCTGACGGCTTCTGTACCTTCACCACGAGATCGGCGGCGAACGCGGCGTTGCGGTCAACGACGGTCGCGCCGGCCGCGCGGTACGCCTCGTCATCATGTCCGCTGCCGAGGCCCGCCCCGGACTCGACGACGACCTCGGTCCCCGCCTTGGTGAGCTTGCCGACCGCCTCCGGCACGAGTGCGACCCGCCGTTCGCCGGGCACGGTCTCTCGCGGCACTCCGACCTTCATCTGATGGCGAAAAGTTAGCAGGTCAACGCCCTGGTCGCCGGGGCTAGCGCGAGGCGGTGGTCGCCTCCGTGAGACCCACGGCCGTGCGCGCGTCCGCGATCGGCAGCTGCCACAGGATCGACTGCCACGCCAGCCTGAAGCCGAGCTGCGTGTTGATGCCGAGCATCTGCGAGTTCGTGTTGGCGTTGCCGGTCCGGATGTACTTGGCCTCCGACAGCTCACGCAGGATCCGGTCAAGCATCACGGCCTTCATCCACAGCCCGAGGCGATGGCCGCGATGGCCGCGAGTCACGGCGGTGCCCTGCTGCCAGATGACCCAGGGCTGCTTGGGGTCGTACGTGATGTCGGTGAAGCCCGCGCCCTCGCCGGTCGCTTCGTGGATCGCCACGAGCAGCCGCCACTGGATCCCGGTCTGTTTGAACCACGATTCGCGGTCCCGGACCTGTTCCTCGGTGAGCTTCCAATCGCCCATCTTGAGATCGCCCTTCGGCATGTCGTTGATGCCGTCGGACGCCTCGATGTACGGCGCGACGAGATTCGCGGGGACGACGTCGTCCACGCGCTCGAGGCGATAACCGGCGGGGTCGAGCCTCGCCCAGTCGGCGACCTGGGTGCGATCGACGTCCGCGAGCGCGAGCTGGTTCGTCTTCATCGGGAGCCCCGGCTGCGCACCCAAGACTTTCAGGAAGGGTTCGCCGCTCGCCACCCGGTCGTTCGTGATGCCCATGAACAGCAGCTCGGGGTGCTGGCCCTCCGACTGAGCGACGAGATCGGCGAAGACCGCCCGGCCAAGACCTTTGCGGCGGTGGTCAGGGTGGACCGAGATCTCCGTCCAGGCGACGTGCGCGTTCAGGGGATCGTTCAAGCTGCGCTCCACCCCGCCGAAGGCGACCACGTTCCCCTTTTCGTCGCGGGCCTGCGCTCGGGCGTGCCACTCGTTCGGCACGGTCGCACGCAAGCGGGGAAGGATCGCGTCGATCGGGCGCTCCGGATCCTCCGGCAAGATCTCCTTCGACATGCGCTGGAACAGGCGGGCGAGGGCGATCTGCTCGTCCTCGGGAAGGTCCCTCGGGACCACGCGGTCGATGCGGTAGCCCTGCACGTCCATCGGTGGAAGCCTACCCGCCGCACCAGGCGGGACCATCAACCGCGATACGTTCGCGCTAGCATCGCCGCCGCGACAAAGGGGAGGGCGATGGGAAAGACGCTCATCACCGGCGGGACGATTGTGACCGCGGCCGACACCTACAAGGCCGACGTCCTGATCGACGGCGAGAAAGTGGCCGCCGTGGGGACCGACCTCGGGGCCGCGGGCGCCAAACGCATCGACGCGCGCCGCACGTATGTCATCCCCGGCGGCATCGACGTGCACACGCACATGGAGCTGCCGTTCGGCGGCACGATGGCCTCCGACGATTTCGAGACCGGCACGACCGCCGCGGCGTTCGGGGGAACGACCACGATCGTCGACTTCGCCGTGCAGGGCTTCGGCGAGCCGCTCGAGAAGGCCCGCGACGCATGGCTGACGAAGGCTCGCGGCAAGGCCGTCGTCGATTACGGGCTGCACATGATCGTTCGCGACGTCTCCGACAAGGTCCTCCGGGAGATGGGGACGATGGTCCGCGAAGGTATCTCGAGCTTCAAGCTGTTCATGGCCTACCCCGGCGTCTTCATGGTCGATGACGGCGCGATCTTCAAGGCGCTCGTACGCAGCGCCGAGATCGGCGGCCTCATCTGCATGCACGCCGAGAACGGCGGCGTCATCGACGTGCTGGTGAAGAAGGCGCTCGCCGCGAAGCACACCCAGCCGAAGTGGCACGCGCTCACGCGGCCGCCGGAGGCCGAGGGCGAGGCGACCGGACGCGCGTTCCGGCTTGCCGAGATGGCCGGCGGGGTCCCGCTCTACGTCGTGCATCTCTCCGCGGCGCAGGCCCTCGAGCAGGTGCGGCTCTTCCGCGATCGCGGCCTGCCGGCGTACGCGGAGACCTGCCCGCAGTACCTGTTCCTCAGCTACGACAACTACGAGGAACCCGGGTTCGACGGCGCGAAGTACGTCATGTCGCCGCCGCTCCGTGAGAAGTGGCACCAGCAGGAGCTCTGGAAGGGGCTGCAGAAGAACGATCTCCAGGTCGTTTCGACGGACCACTGCCCGTTCTGCATGAAGGAGGGCTTCAAGGGCCTCCCGAAGCAGAAGGAGCTCGGCAAGAACGACTTCTCGAAGATCCCGAACGGCGCGCCGGGCGTCGAGACGCGGATGGCGCTCCTCTTTGACGGTGGCGTCGTGCAGGGCCGGATCACCCCGAATCGATGGGTCGAGCTGTGCGCCACGACGCCGGCGAAGATCATGGGCCTCTTCCCGCGCAAAGGCACCATCGCCGCCGGCAGTGATGCCGACATCGTCCTGTGGGACCCGAAGGCGACCCAGACGCTGTCCGCGAAGACGCACCACATGCGGGTCGACTACAACCCGTACGAGGGTCGTGTGGTGACGGGCAAGGCAACGACCGTCCTGTCGCGGGGCGAGGTCATCGTCCAGGACGGGAAGTTCCTCGGGAAGAAAGGCCGCGGAAAGTTCCTCAAGCGCGGCAGCCCGCTCCTGCAGACGTGACGGCGGGCCATCCGCTGGATCACGTGCTCCGCCACAACACCTGGGCGAACGTCACGCTGCTCGAGTTCTGCCGCCGGCTCGATCCCGCGCTGCTCGAGGCGAACGCGAATGGCACGTACGGCACGTTGTACGGGACGCTCCAGCACGTCGTCGGTGCCGAGCAGTGGTACGTGCAGCTCCTCACCGGTGAGCTGCTCGGCCGCGCCCGCATCCGCCGCAACGAGCGGCACTCGCTGGACGAGCTGCTCGCGACGGCGACGGCCATCGGCGCGCGCGAGCTCGAGGTGGTGGCATCCGACGACGTGACGCGGCGCATCGAGATGAACGAGGGTCGCCGCTCGACCGTCGGCGTGATCCTCGCGCAGCTCGTCCATCATGGCAACGAGCACCGCACCCAGGTCACGACGATCCTTGGCGCGAACGGCATCGAGCCCCCACCGGTGAGCGCCTGGGGCTACGGCCGCGCAGCCGGCATCTCGGAGGCAGAGGAATGAGCGACCTATCCGTGCCGATCGACTACGACAACTGGGCGACCGAGAAGCTCGCCCGGTTCTGCGCCGCGCTCTCGCCCGAGCAGCGCGGGCTCACGACGCCAGGGACGATGGGCACGATCGAGGCGACGCTCATCCACCTGGTCGGGGCGAAGGAACGGTACGCGGCCTCGCTGCAGGGGACGGTGCCGCCGGATGACGCAATTCGCGAGACGACGACGAAGGATCTCGACCAGGTCGTCGCCCGGGCGAAGAAGCTGAGCGAATGGTTCGCGGGCTTCGCGAAGGGTCAGCTCGAACTCGATCGGATCATCGAGCGGCGCGGCGCGGACGGCACCACCCAGCGCATGCCGATGGGTATCCTCATCGCGCAGTTCCTGCACCACGGGAACGAGCACCGGGCCCAGCTCGGTTCCATCCTCGGGGCCCACGGCATCGAGCCGCCCCACTATTCGGCCTTCAACTGGGGCCACGAGCTGGGGAAGATCGACTAAGCCGGCGCCGCTTTCATCGCGGTGACCACGAAGGCGGGCACCGGCTGGTGGAATCCCTTCAACTCGATCTCGCCCGCGGACCGCGTCTCCACGGCGTCCTCGGTCGCCGCCTGCACGCGCCTGCTCACGAGGATCTCCCCGGACTTCGCGGCCGACGACAGCCGCGCCGCCTGAATGACGACCATCCCGACGGCGCCGTAATCGAAGCGGCCCTCGAAGCCGATACGGCCGAGCGTTGCGTAACCGACCCCGATCCCGATCCCGAGGCCGAGCTCGTACCCACGCTTCTTCCAGCCAGCCTGCAGCTCGGCGAAGCGCGCCTGCATCGCGAGCGCCATGCGCGTTGCCTCGAGCTCCGGTCCAGGGATCGGCACGGGATCGTTGAAGAAGACCATGATCCCGTCGCCGGCGAAGTGCTCGACCGTGCCCTCGTAATGGAAGATGAGCTCGCCCATCGCCGCGTGGTACGCGCGCAGGACACCGAGGGCCTCCTCCGGCTCCGCGGTCTCTGAGAACGGAGTGAAGTCGCGCAGGTCCACGAAGACGACCGTGATCTCGCGGCGGTGGCCGGCCAGGAAGTCGTCGCTGCCCTGCGACACGACCAGGTCGGCGATCTGCGGCGAGAGGAATCGGCGCAGCCGGCCGAGCCGCTCGAGCTCGTCGACCTGTTCCTGCACGCGATCCTCGAGCGTGTGGTTCCAGTCCGCGAGCTCGGCCTTCTGCCGTTCGATCTCGTCGTGATATGTCTTGACCCGGAGGAGCGACCGGACGCGGGCCAGCAGCTCGGGCTGATCGAACGGCTTCGCGATGAAATCGTCCGCCCCTGCTTCGATGGCCCTCACCTTTTCGGGAAGCCCGCTCGCGGTCACCATGACGACCGGGAGGAAGCTCGTCTTCGGGTCGGCGCGGAGCTGGCGGCAGACCTCGTAGCCGTCGATGCCCGGCAGCATGATGTCGAGCAGCACGAGGTCGGGCTTCTCCTTCAGGACCTGGAGCAGCGCGTCCTCGCCGGTTGCCGCGGTGACGACCTCGAAGCCGTTCGGCGCGAGCACCGCTTCCATCAGCCGCAGGTTCTGCGGGATGTCATCGACGGCGAGGATCTTGGTCACGGTTTTGCGCCCAGGTATGCCCGTACCTGGTCGGGGAAGTTCTTCACCTCGATCGGTTTCGCGATGAAGCCGTCGAACCCGGCCTCGTCGAACCGCTCGCGATCGCCCGACATGACCGACGCGGTGAGGGCGACGGTGGGGATGTGCTTGGTCCGCGCATCCGCGCGGATCCGCTTCATCGCGACGATGCCGTCGATGCCGGGCAGCTGGATGTCCATGAGGATCAGGGCCGGCAGGTGTTCGAGGCTCATCGCCACGGCGGATTCGCCATCGGTCGCTTCGACCGTGCGGAAGCCGTGAAAGCGCAGCACGTCGCGGGCGAGCTTCAGGTTCTTCTCGTTGTCCTCCACGATGAGGATCAGCTCGTTCGCCATTACGTCTCCTTCAACAGCGGCAGTGCGACGGTGAACGTACTGCCTTTGCCCGGGGCACTGTCGACCGTGATGGTCCCACCGTGCAGCTCGACCATCCGCCTGGAGAGGGCCAGCCCGAGCCCGGTACCCTCCCGGGACTTCTCGGTCAGGTGTGTCGCCTGCTGGAACTCCTCGAAGATCCGCCCCTGATCTTCGGGGGCGATCCCGATGCCGGTGTCGTGGACCGCGAGGCGCACGTGGCCGTTCTCGCGGACGGCCC
This sequence comes from Chloroflexota bacterium, assembly GCA_030773995.1. Taxonomy (GTDB): domain Bacteria; phylum Chloroflexota; class Limnocylindria; order P2-11E; family P2-11E; genus UBA4735. The sequence continues at coordinate 6,980 of JALYLX010000031.1, read as the reverse complement.
GGAGGGTGATCGTGCCGCCGTCCGGGGTGAACTTCACCGCATTGGCGAGCAGGTTCACGACGACTTGCTTCAGCTTCCGCTCGTCGGCGACGACGGTATCGAGCTGCGGGGCGACGTCGAGCTCGAGCCGGATCCCGTGGCTCTGCGCGCGCTCTCGCACGAGCGTGACGGCGTTGTTCAGCGCGGCGACGAGCGAGAAGGACGCGAGCTCGAGCTCCATGCGGCCAGCCTCGATCTTCGAGAGGTCGAGGATGTCGTTGATCAGCGTGAGGAGGTGCCGGCCCGAGCTCATGATGTCCTCGAGGTAGTCCGCCTGCTGCTCGTTGAGCTCGCCGAACATCCGCTGCAGGAGGACCTCGGAGAACCCGATGATCGCGTTGAGTGGGGTGCGCAGCTCATGCGACATGTTCGCGAGGAACTCGGTCTTGTGCCGGTTCGCGACCTCGAGCTGCGCCGACTTCTCCTGGATCTCGTTGAAGAGCCGAACGTTCTCGATCGCGATGGCGGCCTGCCGGGCGAACGATTCGACGAGCTCGATCTCGCGATCCGCGAACGGCCGTACTTCGATCCGGACCAACACGAGGACGCCGAGTACTTCGTCGCCGCGCAACAATGGGACGCCGAGACCGGTCCGAGCGCCGATGCGGACCATGGCAGTCGACCGCGCGACGGTCGGGTCCGAAGCAATGTCCGCGACGTGCACTGTGCGCCGCTCGCGGTACGTGCGACCCAACAGTCCCCCGCCCGTCCTGACGTCGGGCGGCGGGGCAGAGTCGGCGACCGTCTGATCGGGCCGCTTCACCGCGACCGTGCGGGACGTGCCATCGCGGTCGAACTGTCTGATCCAACCGTATTCCGCCTTGCACAACGCGAGCGACTTCTCGAGGACCATCTCGAAAACGGGCTTGAGATCGAACGCGCTTGCGCTCATCGCCGTGAGCAGCTCACTCGTCGCGGTCTGCCGCTCGAGCGCCTCCTTCGTCTCCTTGAACAGCCGGGTGTTCGCGAGCGCGATGACCGCCTGGTCCGCGAACGTCTGGACCAGCTCGATCTGGCGATCGGAGAACGGCCGCGGCTCGCGGCGCCGAAGCAGGATCGCACCCAGTGCGACGCCATCGCGAAGGAGGGGCGCACTGAGCACGGCGCGCTGCCCATCGTCGCGTCGTAGTGAGGTCTCCTTGCTCCGCGGGTATTCGTCTGTGGCTCTGACGTCGGGCACGTGCACGAGCCGTCGCTCGAGGATCGCCCGACCGGTGACCGAATCCGCGTCGATCGGTACGGAGTCGGCCATGTCGATCGGGCCGGTGTGACTGGATGCCACAGCGTGGTCACCGCGCACGATCAGCACGGACACGTCCTCGGCCCCCGCGAACTTCGCGGCGCTCTCGGCGATCGCGTCCAGCACCGGTTGGATGTCGGTGGGCGACGCCGAGATCACCCGAAGGATGTCGCCGATCGCGGTCTGCCGCTCCAGCGATTCTCTCGTTTCGTTGAAGAGACGAACGTTCTCGATGGCGATCACAGCTTGATCCGCGAACGTCTGCACGAGCTCGATCTGGCGATCGGAGAACGGCTGCGGTTCGCGACGTCGGAGCACGATCGCACCCAATGCCGCGCCCTCGCGTAGGAGTGGCGCGCTCAGCACCGCGCGCTGCCCATCCTCGCGCAGCGAGGCCTCCTTGCTCCGCGGGTATTCGTCGGTGGCTCTGACGTCGGGTACGTGCACGAGCCGCCGCTCGACGATGGCCCGACCGGTGACCGAGCTTGCATCGATGGCGATGGAGCTTGGCATTTCGATCGGACCCCGGTGGCTGGATGCGACACCTTGCTCGCCGCGCACGATGAACACGGACACGTCCTCAGCACCTGCCACCTTCGAGGCGCTCTCGGCGATCGCCTCGAGCACCGGTTGAATGTCGGTGGGCGAAGCAGAGATGACCCGGAGAATGTCGCCGATCGCGGTCTGACGCTCCAGCGACTCCGTGGTCTCGTTGAACAACCGAACGTTCTCGATGGCGATGAGCGCCTGATCGGCGAACGTCTGCACGAGCGAGATCTCCGCGTCGCTGAACGGCCGGATCTCCTTGCGGGCGATGCCGATGACTCCCACGACCTCGTCGCCGCGCAGGATCGGAGCGCCGAGCGCGCTCCGTGCGCTTCCCTGTGACGGGGTCCCGGGGTTGTCGATCTCCGGATCGGCGAACACGTCCGGGAGATGGACGATCCGCCGCTCAAGGGCGGTCCGTCCGATGATCGATCCACGCTCCGGATGCACGAGCTGTGAGCGGAGCGTGGCTTGTGACCCGGGATTCGGGTTCCGGCCCGCGACGAGGGCGAAGCCATCGTCCTTCGGTCGCCAGAGCGTTGCGTAATCGGCGTCGCAGAGCCGCACGACGCTCTGCACGATCGTATCGAATACCGGCTGCAAGTCCGACGTCGAGCGACTGATCACCTTGAGGAGCTCCGCTGTCGCGGTCTGGCGCTCGAGCGACTCCGTGGTTTCGCTGAACAGCCGCACGTTCTCGATCGCGATCACCGCCTGGTCGGCGAACGTCTGCACCAGCTCGATCTGCCTCTGGGTGAACGGTCGCACTTCGTTGCGCGTCAGGACGAATACGCCGATCGGGAATCCATCGCGCATGAGCGGAACGCCGAGCATGGTCCGATACCCACCGAGTCGCTGCAGGTCCGTCGCCTCGTACTGGGGGTCTTTCGTGACGTCCGGGATGTGGACGGTCTCGCGCTCGAGCGCGACGCGGCCGATGAGCGTCGTCCGTCCAGGCACGCGAGGGGTCTCGTGCGCGACGTGTTCGAACGCCTCGTTCTTCGGCCCGTAGAACGCGGCGGTCCGATACGCCGACCCATCCCAGCGGTGGATCGATCCACGCTCGGCCTCGCACAGGCGGGCGGCGTATTCCAGCACGGTATCGAGCACCGGTTGGATGTCCTGCGCCGAGCGGCTGATGACCTTGAGCACTTCGGCGGTCGCGGTCTGCTGCTCGAGCGCCGCTTCAGTCTCGCTGAACAGGCGGGCGTTCTCCATAGCGATGACCGCTTGGTCGGCGAAGCTCTCCACCAGCCTGATCTGCTCGAGCGAGAACGATCGCAGGGCGGTTCGCCACAGCGCGATCACACCGATGGCGCGGTCGTTGCTGATGAGCGGGACCGCGAGCAGCACCCGGAAGCCACCGAGCCGTTTCGCGTCCGCGTACGTGTACGTCGGATCGGCGTCGACGTCTGGAATGTGAATGGTGCGCCGTTCCGCAAAGGCCCGCCCCGTCGCCGACCCGACCTGGTCCGTCTTGATCGGATGTTCGCGTTGCCATTCGCGCATGACTTCCGCCTGCGGGCCGAACGCGGCACGCATCGCGAGGACATCACCCTCGACCCGATACACGAAGCCGTTCTCAGCCTCGGTGAGGCGGGTTGCGTGCGTGATGACGCTGTCGAGGACGCCCGCGAGATCAAAGGCGGTCCCGCTGATGGCCTTCAGGACCTCCGCGGTCGCCGTCTGTCGCCCCAGCGACTCCTTCGTCTCGTTGAACAGCCGCACGTTCTCGATCGCGATGGCCACCTGGTCGGCGAACGTCCGCACGAGCGCGATCTGCCGATCGTCGAAGGGTCCCGGTTCACGGCGCGAGACGGCGATCACGCCGATCACCGCATCCGCGCGGCGCAGCGGGACGCCGAGGACCGCGCGGAACCCACCTAGCCGCTGGTCTTCGCGCCGGGCGTAGTCCGGATCGGCGAGCACGTCCGGAATGTGGACGACGGCACGCTCGAGCGCGGTGCGGCCAACGAGCGAACCGCGGTCCGGGAACTCGACCTCGGACTTCATGTTCTCCTCCCAGAGCTCTTCGGAGGGGCCGACGCTGCTGGCCGCGAGCCGATAGCCGTGCTTGGGATCGCCGAGCCACAGGGTCGACGAACGACCCCCGCAGAGTCGCTTGGCATTCGCCAGCGCCGCCGCGAACACCGCGTCGAGTCCGGAGGTCGCGTGGCTGACCGCCGCGAGCACTTCGCCGCTCGCTGTCTGCCGGTCGAGCGCCTCCTTCGTCTCGTTGAACAGCCGGACGTTCTCGATCGCGATGACCGCCTGGTCGGCGAAGGTCTCTACGAGCCTGATCTGTTGCTCCGTGAAGGCTCGGGGCTCACGCCTGCGCAGCTGGATGACACCGATCGCCCGTCCATCCTTCAGGAGCGGCGCGGCCAGGAACCCCCGGTATCCGTGCTCCCTCGCGAAGGACTTGCCCTCCCCGAACTCGTCCTCGCTCAGCGCCTGCATGTCGGGTGCGTGGAACGTCCGGGCCTCGGCGATGACCCGAGCCGTGACGGATCGGCTCCCCAGGGGAAATGTGGAGAACGACCAGGCGATCGGGCCGTGATGAGCGATCAGCAAGAGCTGCGATCCCCGCACGAGTCCCACGCCGGCGTCCTCGGCGCCGCAGAACAGCGCGGCGCTCCTTGCGATCGTGTCGAGTACCGGCTGGATGTCGCTGGGCGACGCGGCGATCACGCGAAGGATCTCGCTGGTCGCGGTCTGGCGCTCGAGCGCCTCCTTCGTCTCGCTGAAGAGGCGAACGTTCTCGATCGCGATCGCCGCTTGGTCTGCGAACGCCGCGACAAGGTCGATCTCCGCGCCGCTGAACGGCCGCGCTGTCTCACGGGCCAACGCGATCACTCCGACGACCTCATCGCCCCGCAGGATCGGGACTCCAAGTCGCGTTCCCGGCGGTCCGCGGAACGCCTCAGGATCGGCCGCCGCATCGGGTATGTGCGACAGGCGGCGGTCGAGGAACGCCCGCCCGAAGCCGCTCGTCCGGTCGATCGGCCGGTACACCGTCGATGCGTGCGGATCGACCGGAGCGGCGGAGCCGCCGATCCTCGCGACTACGAGGAGCTTCCCGTTGTCAGGGCGGAGGATCATCGCATCCTCGGCGTTGCACAGACGAGCCGCTCGATCAACGATCGTCTGGAACACTGGCCCAAGCTCGAACGCGGACGTGCTGATCGCGCTGAGGACGTCGGCCGTCGCGACCTGACGCGCGAGGGATTGCTTCGTCTCACTCAGGAGCCGTGCGTTCTCCATCGCAACTGCGAGCTGGTCCGCGAAGGTCTCGATGAGCGCGATGGTTGGCTTGTCGAAGCCACCCGCCTCGTCCCGCCAGACAGTGAGCACGGCGATCGCCTGGCGCTCGTGCACGATCGGAACGGCCATCCGCGTGCGCATTCGCCTGGGATTCGGGAGTCGGGGTCTCGCCAACATCGTGTCCGCGTAGTGGAACCGCTTACCGCTTAGAGCTGCTCGGCCCCAGATGGTCTCCGGGGTCGGCGTCTCCCGGTCACCCTTCTTCAGCCCCAGCGGGCTCGGGAGATGGACGGCCGCCACCACCCATCCGTCCGCGACCCGGCGGAAGAGGCCTGCATTGTCCGCGGTCGCGAGCTGCGCCGTCGCGCTCACGATCAGCTCGGCCACATGGTCGACGTCGGCCCTGGGGTCGGCCAGGGCCCTCATGACCGTGCTGACGGCGGCCAGCTGCTTGCGGGCTTCGCCGCGGGCGTCCCGCACGGCCGTGGGCTTGGGCATGGCCCTCTTCGTCGGTGCCGCCTTCACGGTCTTCTTCGCTCCCGCCTTCACCATGGACGCAGTATCGGCGTCAGTACGAACCTCGGGCTAGCGGCACCGTCGCCCGCGTCACCGCCGCAGGGTGCTCTTCGCAACGGAGGCCCCGCGCTCCTACCCTGTGCGGGGCAAGGGAGGCGGCGGATGGACATCTGGCAGGTCCTGCGCGATCGGCTCGACTACGCGACGTTCGTGCCGGCACCGGTCGCCGACGTCGTGCGGGCGGATCTGCGCCGGCGCGACGGCAGCCCGTACACGATGCTCAAGAACCCGCACGGCGACAACGGGGCCGGCCGCTACCTCCGCCTCGATCCGGCGGACGTCCAGCTCTACGAGCTCATGGACGGGCAGCGCACCATCCAGGGCATCCTCATCGCGAGCCTCGAGCGCACCGGCATGTTCGCGATCGACCGCCTCGCGCGGCTCACCGCGGCAATGCGGGCGAATGGATTCTTCGGCGAAGAGCCGCCGATCCTGTACGAGAAGCTCTTCGCCCGCCGCGCGATGCGCGATCCGATCGCCCGGGCGTCGATCTTCCTCAAGCGCCTCGTCATGTGGGACATCGCGCGGTGGTCCAACGCCGACCGGGTCGTCGATCGCGTCTATCGCTTCGGCGGCTGGCTCGCGTTCACCCGGATCGGCGCGACCCTTTTGGTCGCCTTCGGGCTGTACGGCCTCTGGCTCTGGTTCCAAGAGGTCCGCGATCCGAAGCTGCAGCTCGTCACGATCGACGGCTCCTATACCCTCGGGATCCTCGCCCTCATCATCCTTCAGGTCATCTCGATCTCCGTCCACGAGGCCGGGCACGCGCTCGCGATCCGTCACTACGGGCGTCGCGTCCGCCGGTTCGGGGTCGCGATCTACTACCTGTTCCCGTGCTTCTACGTCGACTCGACCGACATGACCCTCGGTTCGCGAGGCCAGCGGATCGTCGTGTCCCTGGCCGGGCCGTTCGCGGGCCTCACGACCGCCGCGGCCTGCGCCCTCGCCGCCGCAGCGCTGCCGGGCACGCTCCAGGGCGAGCTCGCCTTCAAGGCCGCGAGCCTCTTCGTCTTCCAGTTCGTCTTCAACCTGCTGCCGATCCTCGAGCTCGACGGGTACCACGTGCTTGTCGACGCGGTGGACGCGCCGTTCCTGCGCCAGCGCGCCCTCTGGTTCGTGCGGAGCGCGGCGTTCCGCAAGCTCCGGGCGCGCGCGAAGTGGAGCCGCGAGGAGATCGGCCTCGCCATATTCGGCGCGGCGGCGATCGTCACGTCGCTGCTGACGCTCGTGCTCGCCGTTCAGATATGGCGGTCGCGCGTCGTGGTCGCGGCCCGCGAGCTCCTCGCGTTCGGCCCGCTCGGGCTCGCGGTCTTCG
>JALYLX010000030.1 GCA_030773995.1 Chloroflexota bacterium | reverse complement strand
CTCGATCATGGTCGGCGGCGACGACGCCGACGTCGAGCGCGCGCGACCGCTGTTCGAGGCGCTGGGTAAGACGATCGTGCACATCGGCGGGCACGGCGCGGGGCAGGCCTGCAAGCTCGCGAACCAGATCGCGGTCGCGATCAACAACCTCGGCGTTTCAGAGGCACTCGTGTTCGCGGCAGCGATGGGCATCGACCTCGAGCGCACCCGGCAGGTGATCGCAGGCGGCGCGGGGAGCTCGTGGGCGATGCAGAACTACGCGCCGAAGATGCTCGCCGGCGATTTCAAGCCGGGCTTCATGGTCGACCACCAGCAGAAGGACCTGCGCAACGTCCTCGACGCGGCATTCTCCGCGCATCTCTCGCTGCCCGGGACATCGCTCGCGCATGCGCTCTACAACGCGCTGCAGCGCGACGGCGGCGGGCGCGAGGGCAACCTCGCGATCGTCAAGGTCATCGAGCGCCTCTCGGGCGTCGAGGCGCGGGTCCGATCCTGACCTTCGACGAGTCCCTCGCGCGCCTCGCGACGCTGACCGACGACGATCTGGGGCGCGAGGCGTGGACGTTCCGCGGAAAGGCGATGGACCTCGGGTACGCGCTGTATCACTCGCTCGAGGACGAGCAGCGCGCGGTCATCGCAGCTCCGCGCGCGCCGACCGAGAGCGCGCGGATCCTGGGGCTCGCGCAGAGCGCGTTCGGCGAGCTCCGCGGACTGCTCGCCGGCGTCGGCGACACGTTGCTCGATCAGGCGCCGGTCGCTGGCGAGTGGTCGGTGCGCGAGACGCTGGCGCACGCGATCGGCGTGGAGCGCTCGTACCGGACGAACGTCGAGTACTCGATCGCGCGGACCGCGGCCGAGCCGGTCCTCATGCCGAGCGAGCGGCGGCCGAAGCCCGACCCGGCCGACACGGTGGGTGCCGCGCTCGAGATCGTGGCCCACTTCGCGGCCCGCCGCGCGGAGACGGACGCAGCGCTCGGGAACCTGGCCGAGGCCGAACTTGCTCGGCCGACGATGTGGGGCGGCGCGGAGGTCGACGTGCGGCATCGGCTGCATCGGTTCGCGTCGCACATCGCCGAGCACGCGCACCAGTGCGAGAAGGCGATCCGCGCGCTCGACGCGTACGGCGGAGATGCCCGCGCGATCTGCCGCCGCATCGGTGCGATGCGCGGACTGCATGAGCGGCGGTCCGATGACGCGCGCCTCCGCGCGCTCGATGCCGGGCTCTCGCAGAAGGCCAAGATCGCCACAGACACCTGATCCCTGTGCCCGAGGTGGGACTCGAACCCACACGAGGTTTCCCTCATCGGCTCCTAGGGCCGACGCGTCTACCAAACTTCGCCACTCGGGCGCGACGTCACGATGGTACCGAGCGACGTCGCACCACATCCTGATGGCGTCCGGCGAAGTCATCCCAAATGAGCCGTTTTGGGCGCAAACGGGGTGCCTCGCGGTCGGCGTCGCATGCAGCCAGGCGATGTGATCCCGACTCGCCGACACGAACTGCGCGCGGAACCACTCGTACCAGTAGTCCGACCGGCGTGTCGTGTCGGCGCTCCAGACCTTGTCGATGATGCTGCGATCCTCATCAAGAAGCCCCGGACGAAATGCGGGAGCAGGAGATCCCGCACCAGGAGTGATCCGAGAGTCAGGCTCTTGCGAGGCGTCAGACCCACCTGCTCGAGCCATCGGTAGAGCACTGCGGCCTTGAATTGGAAGCGATAGAGCTCGCGACCCAGCCGCATTAGCTGCGTCCGATACCTCGGCTCACGGCCGAGACAGGCCAGCAACGTCTCGACGAGCTGGGCGTCCTGGCTGACGAAAGCGATCGACCGTCCGCGCTCGATGAGACAGCCGTCGGTCGCGATCAGACCGACGGTGTACGCCATGGCCGCCGTCCACTCATAAGACGTCGGCCTGCCGGAACATCACTTTGGGTCAGGGGTCGGGAACAGCGGGTGATACCCGCCCTGCACGCGTTTGATGTTCGAGCGGGCGTAAATCATGTGGCCCACCAACGCGAGGACGAAGCCGAGCGCCCCGATCGGGAGGGCCGCCGGACCCACCGCCCCGGAGCGAAGCGCCGCGACAGCCGCGATCGTCCCAGCGACGACGCAGTTCAAAGTGGCGACCACCATCGGGGTCGCGGCGATGAGGTGGACCAGCGGTAGCCCGCCCCCGTAGGGAACGCCCATGGAGATACCGACGCCGCGCGGATCGTCGTGCGCGCTCATTACGAAGAAGCGTTCGAGATCGGGCGCGAGCTCCAGGTACGCCGCCCGGATGCGGTTCATGCCGATCACGCACAGCGCGTCGTGGTAGTTCGACGCCCCAAGGCGAATGAAGGTCGTGACGCCGACGAAGAACACGACCGGCAGGATGACCAGGGCGAACAGCGTGAACCCATCCCCGAACGCCGACGCCTGCGCCACGAGCGCCAGCGCGACGATCGCGCCGGAGAGCGTCGAGAGGAACATCCCTGCGCGGCTGAAGGATTCATTCCACGCGAGCGACCGGGAGGCAAGCAGGCTCCAGTGCTCGGTCGCGAGGATCTGCAGCCGCATCGCCGAGGTCGCGCCTCCGGCCGACGTGTGCTCGGCGGGGCCCGCGGTCGGCGCAGGGTCCGCTCCGATGCCGGTCCCGAAGGAGGTTCGCTCGAAGGCCATGTTGCGGGCACAGTACGCGACCCGTTGGCCGGTGAGCGGCAAGCGGCTTTGCTGGATGTGCGGCTGGTACGGTGAAGCGGTCGGCGGCGCGATCTGGGATCGCGAGTGCCGATTCCGGGCACGCTGGGCTGCCCGTCAGAGGCGGGGTCATGACGAAGGGGAGGCGAGCGCCATGGTCATCAGCTGGACGCGGCTACTCGGAGCAGCGCGGGTGACGATCCATAGCCACGATGACGCGCTGGCCCGACTCGTCGACGAGGCCCTGCACGATCAGGCCCGGCTCTCTGTGGATCGCGGCATCCACCGCCGGGACGGAACCGCAGCGCACCTCGTCCTCCTCGACCTCGACAGCCCTCACTCGATCGAGACGCTGCGGGCGTACACGCAGGGCGCCACTCCCATCCCCGCGATCGCGCTCACGCGCAGTGGCGACCTCCAGCCGCGGCTCGCTGCGTTCGCCAACGGCGCGGACGACGTGATCACGGTGCCCGCGCCCGAGGCCGAGATCGCGGCGCGGATCCGGGCGCTGCTGCGCCGTTCGTACGGCGCGCGCCTCTCGTTCGTGCCCAGCGTGAAGGTCGGCGACCTGGAGATCGACGTCATGGAGAACCGAGTGCGCTGCGGCGAGACCGCGCCCGAGCTCACCAGCACGGAGCAGGCGATCCTGTTCGTGCTCGCCTCGAACGCCGGACAGACGGTGAGCCGCGAGTCGATCCGCCGCGCGGTCTGGGGCGCTTCCGAAGCACCGCCGAGCAATATCGTCGACCGCCACGTGCGGTCGCTCCGATCGAAGCTGGGCGACTCCTGGCGAGCCCCTCGCTACATTGCGACCGTGCGGCAGGCTGGCTACCGGCTGGTCGCGGCGTGATCGGCGACGCGTTCAAGCTCGTCAAGTTCGTGTGCGTCGCGAAGGCGCATGCCGACGGCCGCAGCGACTCGGCGCTGACGATCCACGAGGGCTCCTGGGCCTTCTGCCCGGAGGGCGGCGACGCCACCGGGCACGACTGGCGGGCCTCCGACGGCCTTCCGATGGCCGACGCGCTGCGCTTGGGTCCGCGGCAGCCCATCGGTGGGGTGACAGTGTCGGCGCCGACGCAAACGGTGAAGCCCACCATGTCCACGGTGGGCAAAGGGAAAGCGCGGACCTAGAAGCCCGGCTTCGCGACGTACATCGTCGCGATCGTGAACTGGCCGAACTCCCAATCCGACGCGGTGAGGACGTAGCCCCGCAGGCGCGGGCTCACGAGCCAGCGCTGCTCCGTCGAGTACAGGAACGCCGCCGGCGCATCTAGCGTGAGCACGCGCTGCGCCTGCTTGTAGAGGTCGAGCCGTTTCGCCGGATCGCGCTCAACGTCCGCACGGTCAACGAGCGAGTCGAATTCGATGCTCTTGTAGCCGGTGTGCTGGACCGCTGAGTTCGAACGGAAGATCGTCGGGAGCCAATCCTGCGGATCCGGAAAGTCCCCACACCACCCCAGGACGACCACCTGCGGGACCTGCTCCTGACGCCGGATCAGAGGCCCCGACTGCCCCGCCACGATTATCGGCGAGCTCATCGCGCGGTTGAACGCCACGATGCACCCAGGGAGCGCGGCCGCCTAGAGCGCGATCTCGGTCCCCTCGCGGGCGACGATCACCTCGAGCCCGCCGCCCAGGGCGTCCGCGGCGCGCTGCGTCTCCGCGCCGATCCGATCGAGCGCGTCATCGGTGCGATCGGGATCGTGGTGGTAGAGGATGAGCCGCTTCGCGTTCGCGCGCGTCGCGACGTCGAGCGCAGTGGCCACGGTCGAGTGGCCCCACCCGGGCTTGAAGTCGCCGTCGAGGAACTGGCCGTCGTGGATGAGCGCGTCCACGTTCTTCGAAAGCTCGATCACCGGGTTGGGCGCACCGCTGAACGGATCCTCGGTGTCGGTCGCGTAGACGAGCGATCGCCCATCGGCCTCGATGCGGTATGCGAGCGCGGGCGCGGGATGGAAGATCGACGTCGCGCTCACCTGGTACGGCCCCACGGTCCGCGTCGAGCCGCTTTCGACCTCGTGCACCTCGAGCTGCACCGGCAACCCATCGAGGTCAACGGGGAAGAACGGATCGTCCATCCCGAGACCGAGCAGCTCCCTGAGCGGCCGGTGCTGCGTGGGGCCGTACAGGCGCAGCGTGCTCTTCGGGTCAAAGGCCGGTCTGAAGAATGGGATGCCCTGGATGTGATCCCAGTGCAGATGGGAGAGGAAGAGATCGACCGTGAGCGGCGACGTGCCGTTCAGGTTGATGCCCAGCTCGCGCAGCCCGGTGCCGGCGTCGAGCACGAGCAGATGGCCGGTCGAATCGCGGACCTCGACGCACGCGGTATTGCCGCCGTACCGGACCGTGCGCTGGCCCGGCGTCGGGATCGAGCCGCGGGTCCCCCAGAACCGGATCTTCATGAGCGCGCCGCGGGCGTGCGGGCGCCGGCCGTTGCATCGCGCTCCGACAGACCGCTCGCGGCCTCGGCGAGGCTGCCCATGGCCTCGTCGCCGGCCTTGGGCCACGTGGACTTCAGCTCCTCGACCACGGTCCGGAGCGTGGGGAGCGCCCGATGGAGCGCCGCAATGACGGTCGGATCGAGATGCGCGCCGGCCATCGCGTCCATGATCTCGAGGGTCTTCTCGAGCGGGTACGCCGGCTTGTAGTAGCGCGGCGCGGTCAGCGCGTCGAAGACGTCCGCGGCCGCGACGATGCGGGCGCCCACGAGGATCTGATCGCCGCGCAGCCCCTTCGGGTAGCCCGTGCCGTCCATCCGCTCGTGGTGCTGGGCGGCGATGTCCGGTACCTCGCGCATGTCCGGCGGGAAATCGAGGTGGCTCAGGAACTCGGCGGTCTTCTCGGCGTGGGCCTTCATATAGGCGAACTCGGCGTCGTCGAGCTTGCCCGGCTTCTGCAGGAACCGGTCGCGCACCGCGATCTTGCCGTAGTCGTGCAGCAGCGCCGCGGCCTGCAACCGCTGGAGCGCGTCCTCGACAAGGCCCATCTCGGCGCCGATCACGCCGGCGTATCGCGTCACGCGCTTGCTGTGGCCGGCCGTCTGCTGGTCGCGCGCGTCCACGGTCGTCGCGAGCGTCTCGATGAGCGAGAGCCAGAGGCGCTTCTGCGCCGTCACGAGCTGGGCGTTCTCGACGGCGACCGCCGCCGAGGAGGCGAGCGAGCTCAACGTCGCCCCGTCATCGATCGTGAAGTCGCCGTCCCGCTTGTTGATCGCCTGGAACACACCGATCACCGCACCATCGTGCCCGGTCATCGCGAGCGTGAGGAGATTGCGGGTGTGGAAGCCTGTGCGCGTGTCGCTCTCTGGATTGAATCGTGGGTCGGCGTACGCATCGGGGATGTTGATCGTCTCGCCGGTCTTCGCGACGGTCCCGGCGATCCCGACGCCGATCGGGAAGCGGATCTCGCCGACGCCGGTGCCTGTCGCGACGCGCGACCAGAACTCCTGGCGGTCTCGGTCGACGATGTAGATCGTCGCGCGCTCCGCGCCGACCATTGTCACCGTCGCCTCGGCGATGAGCCGGAGGAGCGCGTCGAGGTCGGTGACCGTCATGAGCCGGCGCGTCACGTCGAGCAGCGTGTCGAGGTCGCGGCGACCGGCACCGCGGCGCCGCTCCCCGCTCCGGCGGTCGAACGCCGGTCGGGTCACGACGCGTCTTCCCGCGGGATCTGCGCGAGCACGGGGGCCACGCTCTCCGCGATCCGCTCGAGGAGCATCTGATCGCGCCGCTCGAAGGGACCGCTCCGCTTGTTCAACACCTGGAGCACGCCGATCACGGAACGCCCCGTCGCGTCCCAGACCGGCACGACCAGCATGTTGAGGGTCCGATAGCCGCTTCGCAGGTCGACATTCCGGTCAAACCGCGGGTCCGCGTAGGCGTCAGGCACGTTGATCGTCTCTCCGGTGAGGGCCACCTGGCCGGAGATGCCCGTGCCGAGCGGCAGGCGGATCTCGATCGCGGTGCGGGACGCGATCCGCGACCAGAGCTCGTTCGTGGCGTGGTCCACGAAGTACACGGTGCAGCGCTCGGCGTCGGTCGCCTGGGCGCAGAGATCGATGAGCCCGCGGAGGTACGCCTCGCGGTCGCGCTGGACCGCGAGGTGCGTGAGCTTCATCAGCACGAACGCGACCTTGTCGTCGATCACGATCGGTGGATCAGCGGGAGCCGGCGACGACGGCCGCACCGATCGGAAGCTGGGGCGCCGGTGCCGGGTCCGGACTCGCGATCGTCCCGACGCTGTTCACCTGGTAGCAGCGCACGGCCTCGGCCCGGCCCTTGACCTGGACGGCACCGAGATCGACCGCGACCACATCGTCGCCGAGCTCCGCGAGGGTCGCCGCGCTCACGGCGACCTGATCGCGGCGCGCGATGTCGCTCGAGGTGAGCCGAGACGCCACGTTGGCGGTGTCGCCGATGACCGTGTACTCCATGCGACCCATCGCTCCGAGGAAGCCTGCGACCACCGGTCCGGTGTTGATCCCGAAGCCGAACGAGACGTCAGGGCCGCCCGCACGACGTTCCGCGACGATCCATCGCTGGATCTCGAGGGCCGCCTGCACCGCCTTGCGCGCCTGGTCGGCGACCGGCAGTGGCGCACCCCAGATGACCATGATGTTGTCGCCGTTGTATTTGTTCACAGTGCCTTCGTAGCGATTGACGACATTCACCACCCCATCGAAGTAACGATTCAACGTGTCCAGTAGTACGCGCGGAGTCATTCCCTCACTCATGGTGGCGAACCCGCGGATGTCGCCGAAGAGCACCGTGACGCGCTTCTCCTCGCCGCCGAGCGCCAACGTGCCGCGCTCCTCGATGTCCATGATCGTGCGCGCGACCGAGGGGGTGACGAACCGGCCGAAGGTCGTCTGGGTCCGTCGCACCGCGCGCTCCTCCTCGACGAGGAGGTAGCCGACGGCGACGACCCACCAGAACGACGCCGGCATCAGGTAGCCGAGCGACGCGACCGCGATCGGCCCGTCACCGGTCGCTCCGCTCGTCGCCACGGCGAAGAGGACATATCGGGCGAAGCCATACCCGACGAGCGCGACGATCGCGCCCAGGAAGCCGTAGAGGCGGAAGCGCGCGATGAGGATGATGCCGCCGAGGGTCGCCGCGACGAGCTCAGCGAGCGTGACGGCGAGTCCTTCGCGCAGCTCGGGGAACCGGTTCGTGTAGATCGAGGCGGCGGTGTTCGCCAGGATCTCGACTCCGTACATCTTGCGCCCGGCACTGTTCGGAACGGCATAGTCGTCCGCGACACCGGAGAGCGAATGAGCGCCAACGATGAGGGTCCGGTGCGCGAGAAGCTCCTTCGGGATCGTACCCGCGACGACGTCGCTGAGCGACACGATGCAGAACTCCGCCGCCAGGCTGCACGGACGCGCGCGCTGGACCGGATCGGCGAGATCCGTGGCCGGCGGCGACGCGTAATAGACGGCCGTGCGGCCGACCTCGTCGATGGGCATCACCCGGTCCGGCAGGCCCGCCGCTCCCGGCAGGACGAGCGTGTCGCCAGACCGTCGGATCGACGACTCGTCGCCCGCCACCTGATGCGCCGCGAGCATCGAGCGCGCGGTCGCAGTCAGCGGGAGCGCGTAGTGGCGGCCGCTGGGGGTCTGGATCTGCAGCGCCGCCTTCCTGACCCGACTGTCGTCGTCCGGAACGATATTCACCGAGGCGAGCCCGGCGGCGGCCTGGCGCAGGATCGGGATCGGCAGCTGCTCCGCGTCGTACCGGAGGTAGCCGTCCTCGGCGACGCCGTCGCCCGTCCCCTGCATCGCGAGGATCACGTTGCCGGCGTCCTTGATCGCCGTCGCCAGAGCCCGATTCTGGTCCGAATTCGGCGATTCGTCGTAGAACCCGACGTCGAATGCGATCGTCCACGGTTGGACCGGTCTCAGCACGTTCAGCAGGTCGACGTAGGCCTGCCGAGGGATCGGGAACTTCCCGTAACGGGTGATCGTGGCGTCGTCGATGGCCACGATGGTCGCCTGATTGGTGAGATGACCAGGCGAATGCGTGATGAACGTGTCATAGGTGACGGCCTGCAGGCTCGCGTCCAGGAGGTGCGCGTTGAACGACAACGCTCCGAGGAGGATCCCGATCACGCCGATGGCGGCCAGGATGGCACGCTGACGCTGCCGCCGGCTCGAGAGCACCCTTCCCCCTTCGGCCCGGCCTCAGCGGAGGCGCTCGGGACGCGGGTCATGCTAGCGGCTGGCAGCCCTGCGGAGCACGTCCTTGAGCACCGCGATCGCACGTCCGTAGTCCGCGAGCGCGAGTCGCTCGATCGGCGTGTGGTCGAAGCGCGCATCCCCCGGGCCGTACGCGACCATCGGGCAGCCCCAGGCCGGCAGCAGCACGTTCATGTCGCTCGTCCCACTCTTCTCCTTGAACGTGGTCTTGCCACCGACGCCTGCGATCGCGCGCGCGAACGCGGTCGCGACGGGCGTCGTGCGCGCAGCCCGCACGGGCTCTTCGGACGCGATGCGCTCGATCGTGACCTCGGCGTCGCCGTCGTGCGCCTCGGCCAGATCGCGCGCGGCGTTCTCGAGCTCGTCGATCGTGACGCCGGGCGGTACGCGATAGCCGACGCGGAGCAGGGCTCGCTCGACGAGCCCATCACCCGCCGCAGCATGTATCCCCTCGAGCCGGCAGTCGAGTCGCGCGAATGGGCGCGCATCGGCGGTGCGCGCGCTCGCGGCAGCTGCGAGCCGTGTCCAGAGCGCGAGTGCTTCTTCGGCAACGGTCGGGCCGGGTGATGCACCGTGGCGCGCGGCACGCGCGAGCGACACGCCGAGCACGAGCCGGCCTTTGTACGCGACCGTCACCCCGCTCCATCCCGAGGGCTCCCCGATGACGCACCAGTCCGGCGCGGCGAGCGTCGCGCGATATCGGGCGCCCTTGCTCGTCGGCGACTCCTCTTCGACGACGCCGACCACGGTGACCTTCAGACCAGGGACCGGATCCGTGGCCGCGGCGACGAACGCCGCGAGCGGACCCTTCGCGTCGACGGCACCGCGACCAACGAGCTCGCCGTCCTCGACCCGCACGGGGATCTCGCCGGGAACCGTGTCGATATGTCCGAGCAGGACAACGTGCGCCGGTCCATCACCGATCTCGCCGACCGCGTTCCCGGCCACATCGACCGACGCGCGGAAGCCCCGCTCGCGCATCCGCGCGACGAGCCATTCGACGGCATCGGCTTCGTTGCGGGACACCGACGGGATGGCGACGAGGCCTCCGACCAACGCGACATCTCTGTCAAGCAGCTCGACCTCCGGTCTCGCCGCATGCTCAGGGTTGGTGGTTCTCGCTCGGCCCGGGGAACCCGGGCCT
>JALYLX010000029.1 GCA_030773995.1 Chloroflexota bacterium | reverse complement strand
ACCCGCCCGCCGCCGCCCACGGCGATCACGCGGTCGCCGGCGCAGGTCACGGCGACGAGCGATCGCGCGATCGGGTCGATGAGCTGCCAGTGGTCGGACGCGAAACGGCCGATGCCGCCGCCATCGGACACCACGTACACCGCGTCGCCCGCGACACAGCCCGCCGACAAGGGCTGGGTGAACACGAACGGGCCGGTGTCTGGAGGCTCGGTCGGCGACGCGCGGACGACTGGCGTCGGCGTCGGTGAGGGCGACGGCGTGGGGCGTGCGAGCCGTGCTGCGCCGACGCCCACGCCGATCGCCGCGACGACGAGGACGAGCGCGG
Source organism: Chloroflexota bacterium (assembly GCA_030773995.1). Taxonomy (GTDB): domain Bacteria; phylum Chloroflexota; class Limnocylindria; order P2-11E; family P2-11E; genus UBA4735. The sequence continues at coordinate 9,359 of JALYLX010000029.1, read as the reverse complement.
CGACGCTGGCGTACGTGACGGAGCGATCCGGTGGTCTCGGCGGCGGGCTCTCCCCGGTCACGCCATCGCTTCGAGCCGCTTGATGCGCTCCTCGATCGGTGGATGGGTGTCGAAGAGGTGGTCGAACTGGAAGGGGTGGTCCTTCAGCGGGTTCGCGATGTAGAGCGACGCCGTCGCCTTGTTCGCCACGCTCAGGACGTGCGGGTCGGCGGCGATCTTCCGCAGGGCGCTCGCGAGCCCCTCCGGGTAGCGCGTGAGGAACGCGCCCGATGCGTCGGCAAGGTACTCGCGCTGCCGCGACACGGCGAGCTGGATGAGGGTGGCGATCACCGGGGTGAGGATCGCGAGCACGAGCCCGACGAGGAGGAGGACGCCGCCACCGCCGCTGCGATCGCGGTCTCGCGACCGGCCGCCCCACCACATCGAGCGCAGGAGCCAGTCCGACAGGAGCGCGACCGTACCGACGAGCACGGTCACGAGGAGCATGACCCGGATGTCGCGATTTCCCACGTGCGAGAGCTCGTGGGCGATGACTCCCTCGAGCTCTGAGCGGTCCATCTGCTCGAGCAGGCCGCGCGTGACCGCGACCGAGGCGTGCTTCGGGTCCCGTCCGGTCGCGAACGCGTTCGGTGCGGGGTCCTCGATGATGAAAAGCTTCGGGGTCGGGATGCCGAGCCCGAGCGCGAGCGTCTCGACGACGTCGTGAAGGACCTTCTCCTCGCCCTCGGGGACCTCGCGGGCGCGGCTCTGCGCCAGCACGAGCTTGTCGCCCGCGAAGTACGAGAACAGCGACGACGCCGCGGAGAACGCGACGGCCAGCGGGATGAACGCGACGCCCGCGCTCGTGCTCCCGCCGAAGATGTCGCCGAAGACGAACGCGACCGCGACGACGATGAGCGTGAAGACCGCGATGAGCAGGACCGTGCGCCAGCGGTTCTGGGCTTGGGCCTCGTACATCGAGACGCGAGGGACGAAGCCGGGGTCCGGACTCTGGGTCATCCCGCTAGCTGAACTTCACCTGCGGGACCTCGCGATCGGCCTGGTCCGCGAGCTCGAAATACTGCTCGGGCCCGAAGCCGAACATGCCGGCAAGGATGTTCGTGGGGAACGTCTGGAGCGCGGTGTTGTAGTCCCGGACGTTGCCGTTGTAGAAGCGCCGGGCGAACGCGATCTTGTCCTCGGTCGCGGTGAGGTTCTCGGAGAGGTCCTTGAACTCCTGCACCGCCTGCAGCTGGGGATAGTTCTCCGCCACCGCGAAGAGCGATCGCAGCGTGCCCGAGAGGACGTTCTCGGCCTGGGCCATCTGCTGCGGCGAGCCCGTCGCGCCCGCCGCGACGGCCTGCGCTCGCGCATTCGTGACGGCCTCGAACGTGCCGCGCTCGTGCGCCGCGTAGCCCTTCACCGTCTCGACAAGGTTCGGGATGAGGTCGTGGCGCCGCTTCAGCTGGATGTCGATGTCCGACCACGCCTCTTTCACCCGCTGACGAAGCGTGATGAGGCGGTTGTATGTCGTGATGAGGAACAACGCGAGGATGACGACGATGACGAGCAGCACGATCGTGATGTCCACTAGCTCTCCCCTGTCGCGCCGCGGGACACCGTCAATGATGCCACGCGAACCGGTTCGAGCCCGCTAACCGGCCAGATCCTTCACCGCGCTGGCAATGTGGGCTGCGTCGATCCCCGCGGCCGCGAGCAGTTCGGCGGGCTTGCCAGATCCGGGCATTTCCCGTGGCGCCAGGTGCGCGAACCGGACGAGCTCGCCGCTCATGTCCGCGGCCGCGAGCGCTGCGAGCACCGCATCGCCGAGACCACCCTCGGGCCAGTGGTCCTCGGCGACGACGAGCAGGCCGCCGGTGGTCTGCACCGCGTCGACAAGGGCGTCGGTATCGATGGGCTTCACGGAATAGGCGTCGATGACGCGGACCTTCACGGTGTCCTTCAGCTGATCTGCCGCCTTGACGGCCTCGTGCACGGTGATGCCCGCGGCGATGACGGCGACCGCATCGTCCGCGCCGCCGCCGCGCACGATCCGCGAGCCGCCGATGCGGAAGTCGTCCAGCCGGTCCGTGTAGAGGATCGGCGTCTTCTCGCGCGTCGTTCGGATGTAGCTGATCCCCTTGCGGTCGGCCATCAGCGCGACGAGGCGCGCCGTCTGGTTCGCGTCGCAGGGATAGAGCACGGTGCTGCCGAAGACCGCCCGCATCATCGCGAGGTCCTCGAGCGCCATCTGCGACGGCCCGTCCTCGCCGATCGACACGCCGGCGTGCGACCCCGACAGCCGGATGTTCGCCTGCGAGATCGCCGCCATCCGGATGAAGTCGTAGGCACGGGTCGTGAATGCGGCGAACGTCGAGGCGAACGGCACGAGGCCGAGGACCTGCATGCCCACCGCGGTGGCGACCATCTGCTGCTCGGCGATGTACATCTCGAAGAAGCGATCCGGCGCGGTCTTCTTGAAGTCCTCGGCGTGCGTCGAGTTGCTCACCTCGGCGTCGAGCACGACGACGTCCGAGCGCGCCGCGCCGAGCGCGGCCAGGGCTTCGCCGTACGCCTTCCGCGTCGCGAGCGGCTCGGTGTACGTCGCAAGGTCGGGCTTCTTCGGCGGCGGCGTCGGCGCCGGCGACCACGGGTCGGGCTTGATGGTCGGGAACGTCCGTGACGCCACCGCACCGAGCTCCGCGAGGGCCCGCTTCGCCTGCTCCGGGTCGAGGGCCTTGCCGTGCCAGCCCTCCTTGTCTTCCAAGAACGAGACGCCCTTGCCCTTGACCGTCTTCGCGACGATCACCGTCGGGCGCTCAGCCTGTCGCGCCCGGCCGAGCGCGTCATCGATCGCGGCGACGTCGTGACCGTCGATGACGATGGGCTCGCAGCCGAAGGCCTTCACCCGGGCTGCGTACGCGTCCAGGTCCCATTCGAGCTCCGTCGGTCCGCGCTGGCCGAGCCGGTTGATGTCGAAGATCGCGGTGAAGTTCGAGAGGCCCTCATGGCCGGCGTGATCGAGACCTTCCCAGATCGATCCCTCGGCGAGCTCGCTGTCGCCGGTGAGGGTCCATACATGGAACGGCGCGTTCAGCGGGCGCTTCGCGGCGAGTGCCTCGCCGACCGCGATCGGGAGCCCCTGGCCGAGGGAGCCCGTGGCGACGTCGGTCCACGGGAGGATCGGCGTGGGATGGCCTTCGAGGCGACTGCCGAATCTCCGGAACGTCATGAGCTCGGCATCGTCGATCGCGCCGGCGGCTCGCAGCATCGCGTAGTACAGCGGCGACGCGTGGCCCTTGCTGAAGATCAGGTGATCGTTCGCCGGCGACTTCGGCTTCGACCAGTCGTAGCGGAGATGGCTCGCAAGGAGCACGGCGACCAGATCTGCCGCGGAGAGCGACGAGGTCGGATGCCCCGAGCCCGCAGCGGTCGAGCAGCGGATCGAATCCGCGCGCAGCTGCCGCGCGAGCTCGCGGTGGAGGTCGACCTTCGTGGGCGTCTGGCTGGCCGTAGCCATGGAATTACCCTACGCCTGTCGCGGACGTCGGCGGGATCGGAGACGGGCAGTGGAGATCGGCATCTATGGCCTCGGTCGCATGGGCGGCAACATGGCGACCCGGCTGGCCCAGGGCGGTCACCGCGTCGTCGCGTCGAACCGCAGCCGCGAGCCGGTGGACGAAGCGACGAAGCACGGCGCCGTGGCCGCGTACACGATCGAGGAGATGGTCGCGAAGCTGAAGCCGCCGCGCGTGCTGTGGTCGATGGTCCCCGCGGGCGCCGTCACCGACGAGGCACTCGAGGAGTTCGCCAGATACGCGACCGCCGGCGACATCTTCGTCGATGGCGGGAACTCCAACTTCCACGAGTCGCAGCGGCGCGCGGACAAGTACAGCGCGCAGGGCTTCCGCTACCTCGACATCGGGGTGTCTGGTGGCATCTGGGGGTTGACGGTCGGCTACTGCATGATGGTCGGCGGCCCCACCGACGCCGTCGCGATCGTCGCGCCGCTCCTCGACACGCTCGCACCGCCGAAGGGGTGGGCACACTTCGGGAAGAACGGCGCCGGCCACTTCACGAAGATGGTCCACAACGGGATCGAGTACGGGATGATGCAGGCGTACGGGGAAGGGTTCGAGCTTCTGCACGCGAGCGAGTTCCAGCTCGATCTGCGGAAGGTCTCGCAGGTGTGGAACCAGGGGAGCGTCGTGCGGTCGTGGCTCCTCGAGCTCGCCGAGCGCGCGTTCGAAGCCGAGGGCAGTGACCTCGAGCACATCAAGGGCTACGTCGACGACTCCGGTGAGGGCCGCTGGACGATCCAGGAGGCCATCGCGCACGACGTCCCGATGACCGCGCTCGCGCACTCTCTGTTCGCGCGCTTCACGTCGCGGCAGGAGGACAGCTATGCGATGAAGGTCGCCGCCGCCCTGCGCAACCAGTTCGGCGGCCACGAGGTAAAGACGGAGTGAGCGACGAGCAGCTTCGCTGCGAGGAGCGAAGTCGACCAGCCTTGAGCGTTCTCGTGCGACAGCACAGATGGAGCAAGACGGAGTGAGCGACGAGCAGCGTCGCTGCGACGGAGCGAGCCGGCTGTGGCCGTAGCGCCGCCGCTCGCGAACCCGCTCCGCGCCGGGCGGCGGATCGCGCGAACGCCGCAGCCAGGCGCGCTCGTGATCTTCGGAGCCACCGGCGACCTCACGGCCCGGAAGATCGTGCCAGCCCTCTACAACCTCGCCCTCCAGCGGCTGCTCCCGGCTGCGTTCGCGGTGGTCGGTGCCGCGCGTCAGCCGTTGACCTCGGAGCAGTTCCGCGAGAACCTGCACACCGACCTCGTGGAGTTCTCGCGCACGAAGCCGATCAACGAGGATGTTTGGCGCAGCTTCGCCGAGAACGTGCATTACGTTTCGACGAAGGACGCGACCGGCTACGACTCGTTGCGCGAGACGCTCGTCGACCTCGACGTCCGCGCGGGCACGAACGGCAATCGGCTCTTCTACCTCGCGACACCGCCGTCGGCGTACGGGCCGATCATCGACCTGCTCAAGGAGCACCGGCTGACCGAGAACGTCAAGGCGCGCGTCGTCATCGAGAAGCCGTTCGGTCACGACCTTTCGAGCGCGATCGAGCTGTCGCGGAAGCTGCAAGGGGTCTTCACCGAGGACGAGATCTTTCGCATCGATCACTACCTCGGCAAGGAGACGGTCCAGAACATCCTCGTCCTCCGGTTCGCGAACGGCATCTTCGAGCCCATCTGGAACCGCCAGTACGTGGACCACGTGCAGATCACCGTTGCCGAGTCGCTGGGGATCGAGGAGCGCGCGGCGTACTACGAGCAGGCCGGTGCACTGCGCGACGTCGTGCAGAACCACCTCCTGCAGCTGGTGACGCTCGTCGCCATGGAGCCGCCCGTGTCGTTCGACGCGAACGCGGTGCGCGACGAGAAGCTCAAGGTGCTCCGCGCGATCCGTCCGATCGCGCCGGAGGATGCCGCCGACAACGTGGTCCGCGGGCAGTACGGCCCCGGATTCATCGAAGGCACGCCCGTCCCTGGCTACCGCGACGAGGACGGGATCTCGCCGACCTCAACGACCGAGACGTTCCTCGCGATCCGCGCGTACATCGACAACTGGCGCTGGGAGGGCACGCCCTTCTACGTGCGCACCGGCAAGCGGCTCCCGAAGCGCAGCACTGAGATCGCCATCCAGTTCCGCGCGGCGCCACATGCGGTGTTCTCGCGCGAGGCGGCCGAGGGCATGGAGCCGAACGCCCTGGTCCTGCGGATCCAGCCGGATGAGGGCATCTCGCTGAAGTTCGGCGCGAAGGTACCGGTCCAGGGCATCCGGATCCGCTCCGTGAACATGGACTTCGTCTACGGCGCCTCGTTCATGGTGGACGCGCCGGATGCGTACGAGACGCTGATCGTCGACGCGTTGCGCGGCGACGCAACGTTGTTCACCCGGCAGGACGAGGTCGAGCAGCAGTGGCGCTTCGTCGACCCCATCGCGCAGGCCTGGGCCGAGGGCCACGGCGACCTCCCGATCTACCCCGCCGGCACGTGGGGCCCGACCGAGGCTGACCTGCTCATCGCGCGCGATGGGCGGAGCTGGCGCAAGCCATGACGATGACCGATCTGCAGATCGATGAGGCCGTCTGGGGGGCGCGGGCCGATGGCGTCGCCGCGCTCGAGCGTGAGCTGGCGCGGATGCGCCGCTCGATGGGCGCGCACGCCAAGGAGCAAGCGGTGCCGGTCGCGAGAGCGTCGGTGCTCAACCTCGTGGTGTTCGCGACACGCGACGCGCATGCGCGCCGTGCGGCGGCGACGATCGATCAGCTCGCGACGCGCCACCCGTCACGCGCCGTCGTCTTGCTCGCCGATCGGCGGCGCGAGGGCAACGCGCCGGGCCTCGAGATGCACTACCACCTCAGCCACCCCGGCGGGCTGCAGCAAGTGAGCTACGAGCAGATCCTCATCCGCGCGCGCGGCGACGCCGACCAGCGCCTGGCGAGCGCGGTGATCCCATTGCTGCTCCCCGACCTGCCGGTGTTCCTGTGGTGGACGGAGACGCCACCGGTCGACGCACCGTATTTCGAGCAGCTCCTCGGATTGGCCGACCGGCTCATCGTGGATTCGGGCGATTTCGCGCGACCGGATCGCACGCTCGCGCGACTGCACGCCGTCGCGCGCGCCGGGCACGGGCGGTACGGACTCACGGACTTCAACTGGACCCGCATCACCGCGTGGCGCGAGCTGGTGAGCCAATTCTTTGACGTTCCGGCGTGGCGTCCGTTCCTTGACGGCGTGACGGGGATCCGCATCGGCTTCGCGGTGGACGCGGACGGCCGCGAGATCCATCCCTCGCAGGCGCTCCTCCTCATCGGCTGGCTCGCGTCGCGTCTCGGCTGGCACGCCGTCGAGTCGCTCGCGCCATCCGAAGCCGGCGGCCTGCTGTTCGCGATGCAGCGCGGGGACGGCGAGGAGATCCAGACGCGCGTGCGGCCACGCTTCATGCGGGGTATCGACGAGGGGAACCTTTCGGGGCTGCGGATCCAGGCGCGGGACGGCACCCGCCACGCGGAGTTCGTGGTCAAACGTGTCGAAGACTCCGCGCACGCGACGACCACGGTCATCATCGACGGCACGGTCGTCGCGGAGCGCCTCGTGCCGCTCGGCAGGCCCGGCGTGAGCGAGCTGCTGGGCGAGGAGCTCACCATCGCTCGCGGTGATGCGATCTACGAGGACGCCCTCGCTGCGCTCGTCGCTCTCGCCTGAAGGGGGAGCGGCACCGGAGTTGCCGTCCGTCACAGGGTGACCACGACAACGGACGGGGCGGACCTCGGCGGTCGCCTCCTCGCGGATCGCTACCGCCTGATCGAGCGCATCGACCGTGGCGGCACCGCGGAGGTCTGGCGGGCGCGCGATGAGCGCCTCGACCGGGACGTCGCGGTCAAGGTGCTCGGCGCCGAGGCCGATCCGGCGTTCCGTGAGCGCTTCACGATGGAGGCCCGCCGGGCCGCCGCGGTGACCCACCCGCATATCGTCACGGTCTTCGACGAGGGTCAGGACGGGAACGACGCGTTCATCGTCATGGAGCAGGTCCGCGGCCGCTCGCTCCGCGACGTCGTCGCCGAGCGTGGCGCGCTCCCGGCGGCCGAGGTCGCGACGCTCGTCCGGCAGCTCGGGGGGGCGCTCGACGCGACGCATCGCGCCGGCCTCGTGCATCTGGACGTGAAGCCGGCGAACGTGATCGTCGACGAGGCGGGGAACGCGAAGCTCACCGACTTCGGCATCGCCCGCGCCGCGCGTGACAGCGAGGAGCGCGAGCTCGTCGGGACCGCGCGCTACATCGCGCCCGAGCGCGTGGAGGGCCGCCCGGTCACGCCGCGGACCGATGTCTATGGCCTCGCCCTGGTCGCGTACGAGCTCCTGACCGGTCAGGCCGCCTTCCCGGGCGCCGAGAACGAGGATCTCCTGCGCGATCGACTCGAGCGCGGCGCGCCGCACATCCGCTCCGCGGAGCCACGGCTCTCGGAGACGGCGGACGCGGTCGTCGCCCGGGGCCTTGCGCGCGAGCCCGAGCTCCGTTACCCCACCGCGGGCGCGTTCGCGCTCGCCCTGTCCGAGGCGGTGAACGATCCGGTGACCCGGGTGCTGCGACCGATCCCCCCCTCATCCACGGGCCGCTGGCCGCGCGTCGACAGCCTGATGGCGCTCGGCGTCGTGCTCGCGATCCTGATCGGCGTGGTGTTGTTCTTCGCGAAGTTCCCGTCCGCCACGGTGGACGGTAGTGCGACCGCGACGCCGTCCGGAGCGGTGACCCACATGACGCCGAACGTCGTCGGCCAGGATGTCACTGACGCAGGGACCATCCTCGTCGCGGCCGGCTTCCGAGCGCCGATCCCGTGGACGATCGATCCGCAGGCGAAGGGCAAAGCATGCTCGGTCGTCAGCCAGGAGCCTGCCGCCGGCACGGCGTTCCCGCCTGGTGGTGCGGCACGCTTGGTCATCGCGTCTGGGAACTGTGCCAAGAAGACCGGCTGACGTCGCGGCACGGACCGATCCTGGCCTCGTCCGCGAGCGCAACGAGGATCGCTGGCTGGCGCGGGACTACGCCGGCGTGACGCTCATCGCGGTCGCGGACGGCGTCGGCGGCGAGGCCGGCGGGGACGTCGCGAGCACCGCGGCGATCGAGGCGCTCGCGAGGACGTTTTCGCCGCCCTCGTTCCGCGAGAGCGCCCGGTCCGCGCTCGGCGACGCCGTGCAGCAAGCCAACGCCGCGGTGCTCGAGGCCTCAACCGACGAGCGGCTCCGGCGTGCAGCCACGACGCTCGTCGCCGCGGCCATCCGCGGGCGCGAGGCCGCGGTCGCCAACCTAGGCGACTCCCGTGCCTACCTCATTCGCGGCGGCACGATCCGCCAGCTCACCACCGACCACAGCGGCGATACCGCAAGCAGCATCACGCGCTTCCTTGGCGATCCCCGCGGCGTGCAGCCCGACATCTTCGTCGAGACCCTGCAGCCCGCCGATCGCCTCGTCCTTTGCTCGGACGGGCTCACCCGTCACGTCTCCGATGCGGAGGTGGCGTCGGCGATGAGCGACGATCCCGATCGTGCCGCCGACGCGCTCGTCGCGCTCGCGCGATCCCGCGGGGGCGAGGACAACATCACCGTGATCGTGTACGCGGCGCGGCGGCCCGCCGTGTCGCGGGCGCTCGCGGGGACGCTCATCCTCGCGCTGCTGATCGCCGTCGCGATCGCGGGAGCGATCGGCGCGCTCCTCGCGACACCGGCAGGCGGGCCGGCGCCCGCATCGGCTTCCCCGAGCGCGTCAGCGTCGGAGAGCCCGAGCCCGTCACCGTCACCCAGCGTCGCTCCCACGCCG
>JALYLX010000028.1 GCA_030773995.1 Chloroflexota bacterium | reverse complement strand
CGCGCAGGCGACGCACCTCGTCCTCGGTCGGTCCGGCGATGACCGGCGCCGGTGCGCGCGCCCGGCCCCAGGCGAGCCACGCGCCGATCGCGACGGCGGCAAGCGGCGCGAGCCACACCAGCCCGCTCGGCGAGAGCAGCGGCGGCGCAAGGAGGATCCAGTCGCCGTAGCTCTGCCGGAACTCGGCGCGGATCTCATCGTCGGTCTTCCCCTCGGCCACCCGCTGGGCGACGAGCGCGCGCATCGAGCGCGCGGTGTCCGAGGGCGAGTCCTGCACCGAGAGGCCCTGGCACACCGGGCACCGGAGCTCCGCGGAGATCCGGTCGACGCGATCCGCCGCGGTGAGCGGCTGCGGGCGCGCGCTCCAGGCGAGGGCGAGTCCGATCGCGAGGATCGCCGCCACGACGATCCAGCGGGCCGTGCTCACTGCTTCGCGCTCTTACGGAGGGTCTCGATGCCGGTCAGGAGGGTCGACTCGTCGATCGGCCCGATGTGGCGGCCGGCGATCACGCCGTCCGCGCCGATGAAGTAGGTCTCGGGTGGCCCGAACACGCCGTAGCTGAGCGCCACCTGGCCGCTGTCGTCGATCGCCGAGGTCCAGGTGTTCCCGAGCCGGGTGGTGTAGGCGCGAGCCGCGTCCGCCGAATCCTGGAACACGATGCCCAGCAGGACGACGTCCGTCCCGCGGTAGCGCTCCCACGCGTCGGTCAGGGCGGGGTTCTCCTCCTTGCACGGGATGCACCACGAGGACCAGAAGTTGAGGACCACGATCTTGCCCCGGTACGCCTCGAGCGAGACGCTCGTGCCGTCGGCGAGCGAGACCAGCGCGAACGCCGGCGCGGGCTTGCCCACCGTGCCCGTCCTGATGTCGTGTGGATCGCGGCGGAACGCGAGTGTGAGCACCAGGGCGAGCCCGACGATGAGCGCGACCGCGGTGTACCGGGCGAGGCGCTTCATTCGGCGCCCACCGCGTCCGCGACCGCCGCCGGGATCCCCACGGGCCTGCGTCGCGCGGGCGGCAACGCCGCGATGAGGGCGCCGAAGCCGACCACCGCGCCGCCGGCCCAGAGCCACGAGACGAGCGGGATCACCCGCACGCGGATGGTCGCCCACGCCTTTCCGGTGCCGTCGTATGCCGCGAGGATCGTGTAGAGGTCGTTGCGCGAGCCGGCCGCGATGCCCGGCGAGCCGATGGCCTGCTGGCTGTTCGGGTATTGCACGAGCCCCGGATGGAGGTGCTCGGACGCGCCGTTGCCGGTGATCACGAGGTCGGCGACGGTCGTCGCGCGCTGCGGCTCGGCGATGTCGCGCAGTCCCGTCAGCACGACGTGGTAGCCCGCGAGGTCCATCGCATCTCCCGGTGCGAGCGTGCGCTCGAGCTCGGTCGTGCGGGCCTGGCTCGTCCCGATCGCGACGACGATCATCACGATCCCCAAATGCACGACGTAGCCGCCGTAGCGACGTCCGTTCCGCGTGAAGAGGGCAACGAAGGCCGTCAGCGGCGGCTCCAGGTGGAGCGCCCGCCGGGCGCGGACGCCGCGGGCGAACTCCTGCACGACGGTCGCGGTCACGAACGCCGCGAGCGCGTAGGTGAGGACCGGCGCGACGCCGGTCATGCCGGCGAGGACCGCGACGATCGCGCCGCCGGCCGCGGCGACGAGCGGCGCGGTGAACTGGCGCTCGAGCGTGGCGCGCGACGCGCCGTGCCACGGCAGCTGCGGGCCGATGCCCATCAGGAACAGGAGAGCCAGGCCGATCGGCACTTCGACGCGATCGAAGTAGGGCGCGCCGATCGAGAGCTGCGCGCCGCTCAACGCCTCGGCGATGAGCGGGTAGAGGGTGCCGACCAGCACGGTGAGCGTCGCGGCGACGAAGAGGACGTTCTGGAACAGGAAGATCGCTTCGCGCGAGAGCGGCGCGCCGATCGAGCCTCGGTCCGTCAGGTCGTCGATCCGGTAGAGCAGGAGGCCGGCACCGAGGACGAGGATCGCGACGAAGTAGCCGAGGAGCAGCGGGCCGATCGCCGACTGGGTGAACGAATGGACGGAATTCACGACGCCGCTGCGGGTGAGGAACGTGCCGAGGATCGTCAAGGCGAAGGTCGCGATGACGAGCGCGATGTTCCATGTCTTCAGCAGTCGCCTCTTCTCCTCCACCATCACTGAATGGAGATAGGCCGTTGACGTGAGCCACGGCATGATCGCCGCGTTCTCCACCGGATCCCAGGCCCAGTACCCGCCCCAGCCGAGCACCGCGTAGCTCCACCACGCTCCCGCGACGATGCCGACGCCGAGGAGGGCCCACGAGGCGAGGGCGGCCTTGCGGGTCTCGGTGAGCCAGCGGTCATTCGTCTCGCCGAGGATGAGCGCCGCGATCGCGTACGCGAACGGGACGCTCGTGAGCACGTAGCCGAGGTAGAGGAGCGGCGGATGGAGCGCCATGAGCGGATGGTTCTGCAGGAGCGGGTTCGGCCCGTTCCCGTCGCCGGGGATCGCTTCCGCGGCGATGCGGGTGAACGGATCGGCGGCCGCGGTCGTTACGAGCACGAGGAAGAACGACAGCATCGCGAACAGCACCGCGAGCGCGACCGTCGCGAGGCGGGGGAGCGAACGCGTGCCGCGCAGGGCGACGTACACGACCGCGCCCGCGAGGATGAGCGTCCAGAGGAGGATCGAACCGGCGAGCGCGGCCCAGAGCGAGATCGCGCTGTAGAAGAGCGGCGTCGCCCGCGCGTTGTTCTCGGCGACGTACACGAGGCTGAAGTCGTGCGTGAGCAGCGCGCCGACCATCGCGAGGTCGGCGACCACGACGAGCAGGAACGCACCGATCGCCACGGCCCGCGCGCTGGCGAGCGCGCGCGCGTCGCGCCTCCAGCCGGCATAGGCCGCGGCGCCGAGCCCCCAGAGGGACAGTCCGAGCGCGGCGCGGAGCGCGCCCGCGCCGATATCGCCCCAGCTCAACTGGATCACGGGGATCACGGGGCCGGCGTCTGGTGCGAGGGCACGGCGGATCCCGTCGGCGCGGTGTAGATCTCGTTGTGCTTGGCGATGACCTGTATCGCGCGGAACGTCCCGTCCGCGGCGAAGCTGCCCTCCACGACCGCGCCAGCCCCCTCGCTGAGCAGGCCGGGTGGCGCTCCGCTGCCGACGACGTTCACGGTCGTGATGCCGTCACCGATGGTGAAGCGCAGCGCGCGCGTTCCCTCTTCGTAGCTGAACGTCCCGCGCAACACCTGGCCGCCGAGGCGGACGGTCTGACCGACGGCGAAGCCATGCTGCTTCGCCTCGGTCGGCGTGTAGTAGTAGACCGCCGCCGCCTGAAGGGACTGCGCCGCCACGTACCCGATGACCACGGCGATCGCGAGGGCGGCGATGATCAGCACGCGACGCCCGCCGATCCGGCTAGCCGCGCTCACTCACCGTCACGCCGGCGGCGCGCGAGCGACGCCGCATAGAGCGCCAGCACGCCTAAGCAGATGACGTAGCCCGCGGCGATGAAGGACAGGTTGTCGATGTTCACGCGCGTGCCTCGAGGATGCGGGCCTGGCGCCGGCGCTCGATGTCGACCCGGGCGGTCATGAGGTACGCGTACAGGAACGTGAATGCGATGGTCATCGCCATCAGTGCCGCGAGCATCGACGGGTCGAGCGTCGGCGAGAGGTCCGGCCTGAGCACGCTCGGCAGCTGGTGGAGCGCGTTCATCCAGGTCACGGAGAGATGGACGATCGGCACGTCGACGACGAGCACGATGCCGAGGATCGCGGCGCGGGTCGCGCGACGCTCGAGGTCGTCCGAGAGGTTGCGGAGCAGCAGGTAGCCGACGTACATCGCGAACATCACGGCCGTCGTGATGACCCGCGGCTCCCAGGACCACCACACGCCCCACGTCGGGCGAGCCCAGATCGAGCCGAGGACGAGCGTGAGACCGGTGAAGAGGACGCCGATCTCCGCGGACGCGACGGCGATCGCGTCGAACACGGGCCGCTTCGTCCAGAGATACGCGACGCTCGCGAGGAACACGACGACGAATGCGAGATACGCGAGCCAGGCGTTGGCCACGTGCACGTAGAGGATGCGCACGACGTTCCCCATCGCGGCGTCCGGAGGGGACCAGATGAGGGCCATCCAGAGGGCCACGAACAGCGCGACGATGCTCGCCGCGCCCAAGACGGGACGCGCGCGCAGGGCAACAGTGGTCTTCGCCGTCGTCCTGATCACTCCAGTGCTGCAGGGACGATGGTAAGGCCGAGAATTGAATACACCAACGCGAATGCGATGAGCAATCCGGCCCAGGCCATCGCTCCAGCCGCATCTCCCGATGCGGCTGCTGCGGCTCCATTCGTCGCTGCGACGAGCTGCGGCACGAGCACGGGGAGCACGAGGATCGGAACGAGTGCGCCGCGCGAACGAAGGCGCAGCGCGAGCACCACGAAGAGCACGACGACCGGCGGCAGCGCGAGAACGCCCGCGATCGTCACGATCACAAGATGTCCAGGCAATGCGACGCCGAGGGACAGCAGCAGCAGCGAGAGCGCGCCTCCGACGATCGCGACGAACGCGATGAGGGCGGTGAGCGCCAGGGCCTTGCCCGCGTAGATCGCATCGCGCCCGCCCGGGAGTGCGAGCACCGCGTCGAGCGCATCGTCCTCGAGCTCGCGCTCGAACGACCGGCTTGTCGCGAGGATCGCGGCGAAGGCCATCGCGATCCAGAACAGCGCGCTCGCCACCGCCGGCTGGCCTGCGGCGATGGGACCGACGGCGAGGCTCTCCACGAGGATGAGCGTGGCCACGAACGTGACCGCACTGACCAGACCCTCGGGCTGCCCACGCTCGGCGCGCGTCTCACGCGCGGCGATGAGCCGGATGCGTGTGAGCGTCATGGCAGGTGCACCACATCGTTCGCGCCGGGATCGAGCTCGAAACGGCCGTGCGTCGCGATGACGACGCTGCGCCGCTCTCCCGCGAGCACGCGGATCGTTCGCAGGAGGTGCACCGCCGCAGCATCGTCGATCTCTCCGAACGGCTCGTCGAGCAGGACGAGGTCGCACCGCTCGACGTCGATGCGCGCGAGGCCGGCGCGGCGTCGTTCTCCGGCGGACAGTGTCTCGACTGGCCGGGTCGCGTCCTTGGGCGCGATGCCCCACGACGCTAGCGCCGGCCCGACCGCGTCCGCGGACACACCACGGAAGGCCGCGAGGAACCGCAGGTTGTCGCGGGCCGAGACGCCGCGGAGGAGCCCCGGGCGCTGGCCGAGATACAAGGTGCGGGCCGGCGCTTGGCGGATCCCCCCGCTGAGGGGGACCAGTCCCGCGAGCGCGCGCAGCAGGGTCGTTTTTCCGGAGCCGTTCGGACCGCGCACGACGGTGACGCCTGGACGGACCTCGAGGTCGAACGCGCGGAGGATCGCGCGGTCGCCGAGCACGACGGTCGCGCCGCGCAGAGCGGCCGTACTGTTCACCCGCGGATGATGCGGCTTTTCGGGCTGGCGCTCGCCATCGCTGTCGTAGCGAGCGGATGCACCGAGCCGAAAGCGACCGATCCGATCGAGCGCGGCAAGCAGGTGTATCGCGAGAAGAACTGCGCGAGCTGCCATCAGATCGGGACCGACGGCGCGACGGTCGGGCCGCCGCTGACGCACATCGGGACCATCGCCGCCACTCGGGAGCCCCCGGTCAGCCCCGAGGACTACATCCGCGAGTCGATCCTGGATCCCGGGGCGTACATCGTGCCCGGCTATCCGGACACGATGCCGCGCGGACTTGCCCGCGGGCTGAGCCAGGAGGACTTCGACGACCTCGTACGCTACCTGCTGACGCTCCGTTAGCGGTATCCTATGAAGCGACCGCATCGCGGTCTGCTGGGGGTGCGCGCAAGCGCTGAGAGGGCCCGCACAGGGCACCAACCCCTTGAACCTGATCCGGTTCGTACCGGCGGAGGAAAGCAACATGGCGAAGTTCGAGGCCGGTTACTTCGGAGCCCGATTCTCCATCTATCCGATGACCGACCGGTATGTCCCCGTGATCCAGGACGCGATTGACGGGATCCCTGCGCTGGCGAGCTCCGGCCTCGAGGTCGAGACCGACGACGTCAGCACCTTCATCAAGGGCGACCGCAACGCCGTCTGGGCGACCCTCGAAGGAGCCTTCGCGAAGGCCGCTCGCTCCGGCGAGCACGTCGTGATGACGGTGCTCGTGTCGCACGGCTGCCCCGGTGAGGAGCTCTGCGAGATCGATCCGCGCACCGGCACCGCCGACGCGGCGCAGCCGCACCCGGGCGCCGGCGTGCCGGTGAGCTGCCAGTGGTCGCTCTATCCGCTCGGCGAGCCCGGCTACATGGATGTCATCTACACGGCGATCGCGGACACCAAGGACGCGGGCGTGTTCGCAACGGGCAGGCACTTCGTGTCGCATCTCAACGGCGATCTCGATCGCGTGCTCGGCTCGATCCGCCGCGCGTTCGACGTGTCCTGCGAGTCCGCCGCGCACGTGGCAGCGCACATCACGTTGTCGGCGAATAGTCCGACGGGAAAGGCCTCCTAGATGGGACGCATGACGATGCCACGCGCCGTCGCCATCGGCGGCGCGATCCTCGCGATCATCGCGTTCTTCCTCCCGTGGGTGCAGTACGCGAATGCGACGTACAGCGGTGCGGGCCTCGCTGCGGCGATCGGACCGGCCACGGCTGCGCTGAAGGCCGGTGGCATCAAGGGCTTCGACATCGGTCTGTACCTCGTGCCGGTCCTCGCCGGCGTGTCCATCGTGCTCACGGTCTTGTCATCGCGCGCCGCCGCGCCCGAGTCGGAGTCCCGCTTGCGCATCCTCGCCACCGCGGTCGCCATCGCCGGCCTCGCCGTCACGCTCCTGTTCCTCGGCAGCGCCGTGCTCGGCGGAGCGCCGGACATCGCGTTCCAGCCCGGCCATGTCGCCACAGACCTCTCGGTGACGACGAGCGTCGCCAAGGCACTGAATGCCGGTGCGTACGTCTCGGTCGGCATCGGTGTGTTCCTGGTCATCCTCGGCTTCCTCGCGTCGGCCATCGGCGGCCTCCTCGGACGAACCACTGACCCGGCCGCGGCGCGCGTCGTCTGGCGGACGCAGGACTTCGTCCTGCTCGCGATCATCGCCGTCGTCTTCGGCGCGATCTACTGGGCCTGGCTGGCGCCATATCTCTGGGTGGAAGGCGTCGCGGCACAGCCGGGAGCGGAGCTGTTCTTCGCGATCTGGTTCACGAGCGGTCTCCTGGGTGGATACATCCTCCGGCGGCCCGGCGCGGCCTTCCTTGCCGAGACGCTCACGGCTGCGGCCGAGGTGCTCATCGGCGCTCCAGCCGGCCCGATCCTCCTCATCACCGGGATGATGGAGGCCCTTGGCGCCGAGCTCGTGTTCGCGGCCACCGGCTACCGCCGCTGGGGCTGGCCGACGATGCTCATCGCCGGCGTCGCAGCGGCCATCGTCGCGCTCCCGTGGAACTGGTTCCGGCTCGGCTACTTCGCCCTCGATCCAGCGCTCCTTGTCGCGCTCCTCGGCGTTCGCGTGATCGCCGGCCTGCTCGCGGGCGCGGCCGCGAAGCTCCTCGGTGACGCCATCGCGGCCACCGGCTCGCTCAACGCATATGCCCTCGGGCGGGAGCGCGTTCGCGAGGTGTGACCAGCGCATTCGCGGAGGTCGCCCGTCTCACGCTCCGTCACATCGGGCGGCGGGCCCCCGCCCTCCGCGACCTCTCGCTCCAGTGGGAGCGTGGCGAGCGGCTCTTGCTGCTCGGTCCGAGCGGCAGCGGAAAGAGCACCCTCGCGCTCTGCCTCGACGGCGTCATCCCGCACGCGGTCGAGGCCCACTGGGAGAGCGGCAGTGTCCGCGTGGACGGCGCGGAGACCCGCGCGGCGGGACTGGCGTCGCTCTCGTCGACGGTCGGCGTCCTGTTCCAGGATCCGGAGACGCAGCTCGTGATGCTCGAGATCGACGACGAGATCGCCTTCGGCCTCGAGAACCACGCGGTCGTGCGGGCCCAGATGGGCGAACGCATCGCCGCCGCTCGCGCCCAGACCGGGCTGCGCGACGTCCGCGCTCCGATCGCGGCGCTGTCCGGCGGCACGAAGCAGCGCGTCGCGCTCGCGGCCATCCTGGCCCAGCGGCCGCGCGGCCTGGTGCTGGATGAGCCGACGGCGAATCTCGATCCCGTCGGGGCGCGCGAGGTGCTCGACGCCGTGGAGCGGCTCGTGGCCGATCGCGAGCGGTCGCTCCTGATCATCGAGCACCGGCTCGACGACGTGCTCCGATTCATCGATCGCGTCGCGGTGCTCGACCGCGACGGCGGGCTCGCGCTCGTCGGGACGCCACGGGACGTGTTCGTCGACCAGATGGACCGCCTCGGTCCGCTCGGCGTCTGGATCCCGCAGCTGCGCCGGCTCGCGGCGCTGCTCGGCAGCGCCTCGCTTCCCCGCGACGCCGCCGAGGCGGCAGCGGTCATCGCGGACCGCTGGCCCGCCGGCGCACGCGTGGCCGCGCCGGCCGGACCGGCGGGATCGCGTGTCATCCGCGCGTCCGGCATCGCCTACCGCTACCCCGGTCGGCCGCGGCCCGCGTTGGACGGCGTGTCGCTGACGATCGCTCGCGGTGAGCTCCTTGCGATCGTCGGCCCGAACGGAGCCGGGAAGAGCACCCTCGGGCTCGTGCTCGCCGGCGCGCTCGTCCCCGGGGCGGGCAGCGTCGACCGGCTCGGACAGGTCGCCTACGTCTTCCAGTATCCGGAGCATCAGTTCGTTGCGCGCACGGTGGCCGACGAGCTCCGCGCGACGGGGCGCGCGCGCGGGCTCCGATCGGAGGAGGTCGATCGCATCGTGGACGGCCTGCTCGACCGCGCCGGTCTCCGCGCGCTCGCCGAGGCGAATCCGTTCACCCTGAGCCACGGCCAGAAGCGCCGGTTGTCGGTCGCGACCGCGCTCGCGGCCGAGCCGGACGTCCTCATCCTCGACGAGCCCACGTTCGGGCAGGACGAGCGCAATACCGAGCTTCTCCTCGAGACGCTCGACGCACTGCGTGCTGAAGGGCGGGCGATCGTCGTGATCACGCACGACCTCGCTCTCGTCGCGGATCACGCCACGCGCGTCGTCGCCCTCGATGACGGGCATGTCGCATTCGACGGCGCGCCCGCCGCGCTCTTCGACAGTGACGAGCTCATGGCTCGATGCGCGCTCCGCCGGCCGCCGGTCGCCGAGGCGTTCCGGATCGCGGCCGGTCGGCGCCCCGAGGTCCCACGGCTCATCGGGCTCGCCGCGGTGCGGAGCGCGCTCGGATGAAGACCTTCGTCGCGCGGCGCGATCCCGCGGTGAAGCTCGGTGTCGCGCTGCTGCTGTCGCTGATCCTGGTGCTCGTGATCGATCCCGTCACGCCACTGCTGTTCGTTGGTGCGGCGTGGATCGCCGCCGTGTGGCTCGGCGGCGTCGCGGCGGGCACGTTCCTCCGCACCCTCGCGCCGCTAGCGGTCGTCGCGCTGGGCTTCGTGTGGACGAACGCGGTCTTCGCGGTGCCCACGCCGGGCGACGCCGTCTGGCGGGTCGGTCCGTTCGTCGCAAGCGCCTCCGGTCTCCGCTTCGGTCTCGGCATCGGCCTGCGCGGCCTCGCGATCGGCGCGGTCTCGCTCGCGGCGATCCGCAGCAGCGACCCGACGCGGCTCGTCGTAAGCCTCATCCGCAACGCGCGTCTGCCGTACCGCATCGGTTACCCGATGCTCGCGGCGTACCGGTTCGTTCCGATCGTCGGCGAGGAGTACGCGCGGATCCGGCTCGCCCAGCGCGTGCGCGGCGTTCGGCCGCGGTCGCTTCTCGGCCGCGGCG